>JAMWBU010000044.1 GCA_023819255.1 Candidatus Omnitrophota bacterium | reverse complement strand
GGTTTTATCCTCAAAACGCCTTTTTCTGTTACACTTCCATCTTCCTTTCTTTCATCTGTAAGCCAACCACCGTAAAGATCGACAAGCCTTGCAAGATTGCTGGGATGCCCAACATTCATTGCGTTTGAAGAACATTTCCTTGATGGCACAACTGGTTTGTAACTGCCTGTCTCAAGGAAAAGCGGGAACTCATCATTTTCATTTACAGCGACAATAAACTTTTTCACAGCCAGTCCCATTTCTCGCGCAAACACTCCTCCCATCAGATTCCCAAAATTTCCAGATGGTACAGAGAATATTAGAGAAGCGTCCCCTATTTCCGCATATGACTTGAAATAATAAACAGACTGTGGTAATAGCCTTCCAAAATTTATTGAGTTTGCTGATGTCAAATTCTTTTTTGAAAATTCGCTATCGATGAAAGCCCTTTTTACCATTGCCTGGCAATCATCAAAGGTTCCTTTAACTGCGACAGCGCTTATATTTTCTCCGAGTGTTGTCATCTGTTTTCTTTGCATATCTGTAACTTCTTCAAGCGGAAAAAGGACTACAACCTGGATATTACCAAGTCCAAAAAAGGCATCTGCCACTGCGCCTCCTGTATCACCCGAAGTTGCAACAAGCACTGTGAGATTTATTCCTTCCTTCGATGCAAACCAGTTCATTATTCTTGCCATTAACCTTGCGGCAAAATCTTTAAAAGATGCTGTGGGACCCCTGTCAAGGTAAAGAAGATAAATTTTATCGTCGATTTTTTCCACTGGCACCGGGAAATTATATGCCTGCTCGCACAGTTCTAAAAGTTCCTTTTGAGGAATCTCGTCCTGCGCAAAAAGTTTTACAATTTCAAATGCTACTTTATAGTACGGCATATGAACAAATTCTTTTATTTTTTCTTTTTGAATCTTCGGTATTATTTCAGGCATATAAAGCCCGTAGTCAGGCGCCTGTCCCTTCAGCAGCGCTTGTTTGAAGGTTACACAAGGCGCTTTTCTGTTTGTGCTCCTGAATAAAATTTTTTCCATTTTTTCAGGTGATCTTTATGTTTTTGAATGTCAAAAGATACTTTTTATTTTTAATAAAGAGTTCCTGTACCATCTTTCTTATTTCAGCAAGGGATAGAACAGTCGCGCTGAGCGGATCATAAGCAATCGCATGAAAAACCATTTCAGGGTCTCCCTTGATACAACCCTCAACTGCCATTTCTTCACTTGAAATATTGATGTTGTTCAACACAGCGCATTGCGGCGGGAGCGGACCAACATACATTGGGTTGAAGCCTCTTCTATTAGCAAGTACAGGAACCTCGACACAGGCATTCTTTGGCAGGTTATCAATCAGGCTGGAATTCGGGACATTTCCGTTAAATATGTACGGTTCGCCACCGAGGTACGCGTTTATTATATAAGCGGCATATTCATGACCTCTTTCGAGAGAAATTGGTTCTTTGCTTGCAAGCCATTTTTTTACCTGCTTTTTCCATGTTTTTTCAGTTTTCAGATAATGCTTCAATATAAAAGCATATTCGCCAGGATTCCAGTTTGTTCCGTGCGTACAGTATTTCTCAATTAAATCAGGCCTTTTTCTGAACCACCAGTTATACTCAGAATTATGACCGCTTGATTCTGTCACATAATAGCCTAAATGCAAAAACATTTCATTCCTGACCTGCTCCGCATTGTAAATTTCTTTTTTTAAAACTGCCTTTCGAATTTCGGGATAAAGGTCTTTGCCGTCCTTTTTAAACTCAATAAACCACGCCTGATGATTTATTCCAGCGCAAACATAATCAATCTCTTCATATTTGAGTCCTATCCATCGAGCAAGCATTGCTGCTGTTCCCTGAACACTGTGACACAGTCCTGTGACTTTCACTGATGTTTGAGATTGCATTGCCCTGCAATTCATCGACATTGGATTTGTATAATTAAGCAAAATGGCGTCAGGACACAATTTTTCAATATCCCTGCAAATGTCAAGCATTACAGGAATTGTCCTTAATGCACGGAAGATTCCAGCGACACCTCTTGTATCTCCAACATTGATATTGACTCCATATTTTTTGGGAATTTCAATATCATGCCTCCAGACATTCGTGCCGCCAACAAGTATCGTGCACAGTACCGCATTTGCGTCTTTGAGAGCTTCTTTTCTATCAAGAGTTGCTTCAACTGTGGCCGGGTATTTTCCAAGTTCCACAATTCTATCTACTGCCTGCTTTGCGAAAGAAAGTCGTTCACTATCAATGTCCATTAAAGTAATATGCGCATCTTGCATTGTTTCAAAAGTTAAAAGATCCCTTACAAGCCCTCTGGTAAATCCTAAACTTCCGGCTCCTATAAAACATATCTTTGGCCTTGCCATTTTATCCCCCTGTTTTTTTATATTCTGAAAGTATCTTTTTTGCCTCATCAAGCAGATTTTTCCAGTACGAGCCAAGACCCAGCACATCTGCTCCGAGATTAAGAAAGTTATATCCCATCTTAATGTACTCCTTTAGTTGCTGGATTCCGCAGGGCGTGGCACAATATTTTCCATATTTCTTACAGACCTGCGCAACCTTTTTTCTGGTTTCAACAAGCAAAGGATGGTTGAAATCTCCTGTAGCTCCAATACCCTGGGAAAAATCGCCAGGCCCAAAAAAAATAATATCTATTCCGTCTAGTTGCGCTATTTTCTTGATATCAGGAAGAACTTCGGGATCTTCAATTTGAACCATGACGAATCTTTCTTCATTCGCTTGTCTAACATAATCCTTCATATCAATCTGACAGTATTTCCCATCTGCATTTCCGCTATCAAGAGGTCTTCTTCCGATCGGGTGGAACCTTGTGAAGTAAACAAGCTGTTTTGCTTCCTCCAGCGACATCAGATGGGGGTAAATAATCCCGGTTGCATCCGCTTCAAGCGGTTTAATCAGATCTGAATATGAACCCTTTGAAACCCGCACCATGACATCAATGTCATATATCTTCGCGGTTCTGACCATGTCGCAAATCGCGCTCCAATCAGATGGCGTATGTTCCATATCAAGCCACACGCAATCAAAACCAGCAAGCGCCGCAAGCTCAACAGAAACAGGGTCTGTAAGATTAATCTTGGTGCTTAAAGCGATTTCATTGTTTCTCAACTTTCTCAGAACACGACTTTTTCTCATCGCAATCTCCATTTTTATCCCCCAGAATTGATATATTATTATACAATAATGTCAAAATAGTAAAACTTTTTTTATGCGCAGACAGGTTTTAGATTGACCTTTTGCGCCGCCATGCCAGTGTGGCTTTCCAATACCGGATTTTTCAAAAAGGCACAGTTGTATTAAACTAAATGAAATTAAAAATGGAGGAAGCGTGATTATAGACAGAATTGAAAACTTCGAAAACTATAAGAAAATCAGCAGAAGGTTTCAACCAGCGTTTGATTTTATATTGAATTGCAAGAAAAATAGCATCTCTGAGGGCAGATACGAGATTGATGGAAGCAAAATATACGCGCTTGTCCAGCAATACCATACACAACCGCCCGACAAACTTGTCTGGGAAGCGCACAGAAAATATATTGACCTTCAGTATGTTTTTGATGGGACAGAATATATGGGCTATGCTCACATTAGCGATATGGAACAAATTTCCGACTATATTGATGTGGATGACTATGCTTTATTCAGGGGCGAAGGAATATATCTGAAAGTCAGGCAGGGTTTTTTTACTGTATTTTTTCCAAACGATTGTCATAAGGTACGCGTTCAAACCGAAGATGGCAGTAGCCCGTTAAAAAAAATAGTTGTTAAAATCCATCTATAAAAAGGGGGATATTTTATGAAAATAGCGTTAACTCTTTACACATTGAGGCAATATGTGCAAACACCGCAGGATATGGCTGTAACATTCAAGAAAGTAAAAGAAACAGGATATAACACGGTCCAGCTTTCAGGTCTCGGGCCTGTAGATACAAACCAACTGCGCAGGATGCTCGATGACGCAGGACTTGATGTATGCGCAACACATGTTTCCTATGATAGATTAAAAAACGATTTTGATAGGTTGATAGAGGAACACCAGATTTTGAGATGTCCGCACATCGCAATCGGATCTTTGCCGGCGGATATGCGCCATAAGCAGGGTTACACTCAGTTTGCTATTGAAGCCACAGAAATTGGCAGAAGGATTTTTGAGAAAGGATTTGATTTCAGCTATCATAATCATGCGTTTGAGCTTGCAAAGTTTGATGGCAAAACAGGCCTTGAAATAATATACGAAGAAAGCGATAGTAAAGCGCTGCTGGCTGAAATCGACACCTACTGGATACAGTATGGTGGCGGCGATCCTGCATACTGGATAAAAAAAATGAGGGGAAGGATCAAGGTGGTCCATTTTAAGGATATGGGAATTATCAATAACACTCCGGCAATGTTTGAAGTTGGAGAGGGCAATTTAAACTGGACAGAAATTATTGATGCCTGCAGATATTCAAAAGCAGAGTGGCTGGTTGTGGAGCAGGATGTTTGCCAGAGAGAGCCCTTTGAAAGCATTAAGATAAGTTTTCAAAATATGATCTCTATGGGGCTAAAATCATGAACATAAGGGAAAGGATACTGTCGGTTTTTGAAGGGGAAAAACCTGACTGTGTTCCCTGTATCCTTGACCTTTCTCACTGGTATTATCACCACTACAAACTTCCCTGGGACCTGACAATGTCCTATTATGAACCAGATAAAGGTCTGATTGAAACTCACAGAAGATTTGGTGTCGGATTTTATGTTCCAATTCTTTCTGTCGGGTGGAAAGTTGAATATTCTTCTGGTGTGAACTGTGCGGTTTGGAAAGAAGATTATAATGGTTCACCTTCAATTGTCTGGCAGTATGAAACCCCGTATGGAAGAATCAAAAGGCAAAGAGTATGGGAAGAAAAATCATACTCATGGCCCATCGTGGATTGGGGAATAAAAAATGAGAAGGATTTAAAAATTCTACAGTATGCACTTTCGCAAAGGAAGTTTCTTCCTGAATTTGAAAGCTACAATAAATGGAAAAACGAAGTTGGTGATACTGGAGTGGTCTATATGTCAACTGGTTACAGCGCTATGGGGATGTTGCTGAATGTATGGATGGGTGTTGAAAAAACAATCTATGCCTCGTATGATATTGAACAACAGCTAACTGAATTTGTTGAAACTGTTAATGAAAATAACCTGAAACTGGTTGATCTTCTTTGTGAATCGCCTGCTGAGATAATAATGATGGGAGATAATTTCTCTTCGGATATTCAGAGCCCATCTTTTTTTGAAAAATGGTCAAAGAAATACTATTGCGAAGCAGTTAGAAGATTACATAATTCGGGGAAGAAGGTCGCAGTTCATATTGATGGAAGGTTAAAAGGCGCGCTCAGGATGATTATGGACACAGGCGCTGATTGCGGAGATGCGCTCACTCCATTTCCTGGTGGAGATTTAACTCCGGACCAGTGCAGAGAGGAAGCCGGCGAAAATTTTATACTATCTGGCGGGGTGCCGCCTTTTTTGTGGCTGCCAGAAACAGATATAAAAAAATTTGAAAGAGCAATCATTAACTGGCTGGAGACGAAAAATAAGAGTTTCAAAATTATGTTAGCAGCAGGAGACCAGGTTCCTCCGAAAGCAGATGAAAAAAGAATAAAATTAACGAGAAATATTGTTGAGGAATATGGTAAATTTTAAAGGAGGCCAAATTGCTTACAAAAGAAAATTTCAAAGGCATATGGGCAGGGATTCCAGTTGCCTGGAATGAGGACGAATCATTTGATGAAAAAGCATATCGCCAGGATGTAGAAAGATGCTGTATGGCAGGTGTTTTAGGTGTTTATACCGGAGGCACGACAGGAGAATTTTATGCTCAGGAGTTTGAGGAATTTTGCAGAATTACCGACGCCACGATAGCAGAGTGCAAAAATGCCGGAGTGCCTGTTATGATTGGCTGTACTTCGACATATACAAATGGCGTGATTAGAAAAGCGCTTTACGCAGTCGAAAGAGGCGCTGATGCTATTCAGCTGGCATTACCTTTCTGGCTCAGTGTTCCTGATGATTGCGTGGTTTCGTTTTTTTATGATGTTTCAAAAGCGACAGGCAAAATCCCGATTTCAATTTATTGCGCTGGCGATAGAATGAAGAAAAATCTATCTGTTAAACTTCTCAATGAAATCAACAAAAGTGTTCCGTCTGTTTATCACATTAAAGGAATTAATGTTCCGGACGATGAGAAGGAAATCGCCGTACAGGAACTGAGCATAAATTTTAATATTTTTGTTGGCGAGCATCTTCTTTCAAAGCTTGGTAGATATGGAACAATTGGTTCCTGCAGTTCACTTGTTTATTTGAATCCTGCTATTCTTTTATATATGCAGAAGCTTCTGTTTGAAAAGAACTGGACCGAACTTGACCTTTGGTGTGAAAAAATAAGCAAAATTATCTTTGAAGGCTTAAGGCCAGTACTTGAAAAAGGTTGCGAAGACAGCGCTGTCGATCGATTAATTGGAAGAGCAGCCGGTTTTCTTAAAACATCGCTTCGCTGCAGAAAACCGTATCCGTTTTGCACACAACAGGATCTTGAGGATTTTAGAAACTGGCTAAAAAACAATTATCCCGAGTTTCTGGACCTGAACTGGAAAAAATGAAAATAAGATTGATTAATGCAGTTGATGTGCATGGGCATTTTGGGGATTATTCTGTCAGGGACAGTTTTTACAGAAAAATTATGACAGGCGACCTTGATACAGTTGGCAAAAGAGCAAAGCGCGCTAAAACAAAGATAACAATTGTTTCACCGCTTGAGGCATTTTTTCCTGAGCCAGGTGATCCAATTTCGGCAAATTTGAAAACCCTGGAAATGATAAAAAAAAGACACATGATTCTAAGGGAGAATGCATTTAAGGTCTTCGGACAAAAACTTGTAAGTTTGTATTATAAACTGAAGTGGAATCAGAATGAAAGTTGAAATAAGAGATGTCGACAGAAAAATCTGGTCTGATGTTAGCCATTTCATTCCTGAAAAGATTTTTGATTTCCATATCCACACATTTCAAAGCTGGGGATTTTCCAGTGAAATTCCAGAACCGCTTAGAATTTATTTACCCTGTGATATTAAATCAATCCTGAGCAATATCCGACTTATTCTTGTCAACAGAGAAATGAGCGGTCTTATCACAGGATGGCCTTCTACACAATCAGACCTGATAAAACAAAATGAGTATATCGCTTCTTCTGCGGATGAAAACGATCTTTTTTTTCTCGCTTTGACAGACCCGCAATTCGACCAGTCGTATCTTGAAACCCTAATCAAGAAAAAACAATGCATTGGATTTAAGCCATACAAGTGTTTTGCAAAGAATCCTGAAGAAGCAAGGATTACCGATTACATAAGTCAGCAACAACTTGAGATAGCAAACCGCTATGGTCTTGTCATAACACTTCACCTATCAAGAAAAGCAGGAATCTCGGACCCTTTGAACATAGAAGATTTGTCTTTGCTCGCAGAAAGATATCCATCCATTATATGGAATCTTGCTCATTGCGGAAGGTCTTTTATACCTGATTATCTCGAAAATTCAATTAAACAATTAAGCCATCTGAAAAAGATGAAGATCTATTTTGACACTTCAGCAGTAAACGATAATGATGTATTCACAATAATATTTTCAGAATTCGGACCAGAAAAAATACTTTATGGCAGCGATGTCCCTGTCTCGTTGCTAAGGGGAAGATGTGTCGGCTTTGGGTACGATTGGGCATTTATTGCAGAACAAACCCACAAAATAACAGCGAGTTTTCCGGTTTCACCAACCCTTGTCATCTATGAAGAATTAAAGGCGATGAAAAAGGCATTTAAGAGATTGAATTTTTCAGGCAATGAAGCAGAGAGAATTTTTTTCAAAAACGCGATAGAAATCGTTAAAATGGTTATGAATCATAAAGAAAGGCGCAACTAAACCACTCTTACTTTTTGTTTTAACCCTGCTTTGCAAAATCTCACAATATCTATTTTTTTAGCGTTATATTGATAAAATCTCCCTCAATTTCTCTTTCTTTTTTTTGCTTCCTACCCTTTTATAAAAGGGATAGAAGGCGGATTTCTTTAGAAAAGAGGGAAGGAAAAATTAGTTTTTCCCTTCGTAAAGAAGGATTTAGAAAGAAACAGGCATAGTTGTTCCTATTGTAAAATTGCGATTGATATGTTAACATAATTTATATTTAAGTGCGCGAGAATCTGGATTTGAACTGATTAAATGAGGGGAACTATGGAAAATCCGTGGAAAATAGCCCAGCAACAATTTGACAGATCCGCAGAGATACTTGGTCTTGAGGATTGGTTAAGATTAAAATTAAGAGAACCGAGAAGAGTTATTATTGTTTCCGTCCCTGTTAAAATGGATGACGGCACATTGAAGGTGTTTACCGGGTATCGTTCCCAGCATAACACTGCGAGAGGCCCGGCCAAGGGCGGAATTAGATATCACCAGGATGTTACTCTGGATGAAGTAAAGGCCCTTTCAATGTGGATGACATGGAAGTGCGCGGTGTTGAATCTGCCCTATGGCGGAGGAAAAGGTGGAGTAAGATGCAATCCTAAAACAATGTCAACAGGAGAAATTGAAAGATTGACAAGAAGATACACATCGGAAATTTTTGATATTATAGGACCCGAAAAGGACATTCCTGCTCCGGATGTCAATACTGACGGCCAGGTTATGGCGTGGATAATGGACACTTATTCAGTCCTATCAGGCAAAAATGTTCCAGGTGTCGTAACCGGAA
This sequence comes from Candidatus Omnitrophota bacterium, assembly GCA_023819255.1. Lineage (GTDB taxonomy): Bacteria > Ratteibacteria > UBA8468 > B48-G9 > DTJG01 > DTJG01. Next base: position 6,777 of record JAMWBU010000044.1, on the reverse strand, counting down.
AACCCCTTGATATTGGCGGTTCAGAAGGAAGAAATGCAGCAACAGGAAGAGGGGTCTATTTTACGCTTTTGAATTATTTCAGAAATAAAAAACAGTCAATTGGCGCAAGATCTGTAATCATTCAGGGCTTTGGCAATGCCGGAAGATACGCTGCGATGCTTCTTGAAAGCGCTGGATTCAAGGTTGTAGGCGTGAGCGATTCAAAGGGCGCGGTCTATAATCAAAACGGTATTGATGTGAAAGATTTGATCAGGGTAAAGGCAGAGACCACAAGCGTGGTTAACTATAAAGAAGCGGAAAAAATATCTGGCGAAGAGATTCTTTATAAAGATGCGGATGTTCTAATTCCAGCAGCGCTTGAGTCCGCAATCACTTACGCCAATGCCGACAGAATAAGGGCTAAAATAATTTGCGAAGCGGCAAATGGTCCTGTTAGCAATGAGGCGGATAAAATTCTACAGGAGAGAGGCATCATTGTATTACCTGATATTCTTGCCAACGCTGGAGGCGTTGTTGTTTCCTACTTTGAATGGCTTCAAAATATGCAATCTTACTACTGGACGGAACAGCAGGTCAATGAAAAACTGGAATTAATGATGAAGACGGCTTTTGATAATGTAATCACTCTTGCTGAAGAGAAAAATATCACACTCAGGGAATCCGCTCTAATGATTGCTATTAAAAGAGTTGCTGAAGCATCAAAAATAAAAGGACTTTATCCATAAGTATGATTAGACTGGCATTTATTGGAACTAACGAAGGTAATGGTCATATATTCTCCTGGAGCGCCATTGTTAATGGTAGATACAATCCCGATTTGATGAAACAGTGCGGGTATCCTGTCATTGTAGACTATCTTTCAAAGCAGCCGCCTGAAAATCTTGGAATCCCGGATACACGGGTTACGCATGTCTGGACTCAGGACAGAAAAACAGCGGCATTTGTCTCCAGAACATGTTATATTGAAAATGTTATCGAAACCCCGGAGCAGGCGATTGGGCACGTGGATGCAGTTGTTATAACCACTGATATTGGTTCGACGCATGTTGAACTTGCCAGGCCGTTTATCGATGCTGAAATACCTGTTTTTATAGACAAGCCGCTTGCTGACACAGAGGATGACCTGAAAATATTTTACAACTGGCATATGCAGGGAAAACCAATTATGTCCTGCTCCAGTATGAGATATGCAAAAGAAATTATTTCTCTTGATTTAACAAAATCTGGTGAGATTTTGTTTGTCAGCGGAATTATGGCTAAATCATGGGAAAGATACGGGGTTCATGCAATTGAAGGACTCTATGCAATTACTAAGGATAGTGTTGAGTCTGTTTTCAACATTGGCGATGAAAAACTGAACCTTGCTTACCTCGAATTTAAATCAGGAAAGAAAGCTCTTTTGCAGGTTGTTTATTATTCCACCATATTTGGAAGGTATGACATCTTTTGTCAGAATTCAACAATAACCATTGAAACAAGGGATTATTTTCATATGTTTAAGAAACAGCTTGAAGAATTTACAAATTTCGTAAAGACTGGGAAATTGCCCTTTCCATTTTCACAGACCGTCGAAATAATAAAGGTTGTAATTGCAGGCATAAAATCCCGGGAAAAAAAGGCAAGGGTCTTTCTTGATGAGATAAATCTGGAGAAATAAATGAGTATACTTGAAAAATTCAAATTAACCGATAGAGTTGCCGTTGTCACAGGTGGAGCAGGAAGATACGGCAAATTTATAGTGGAAGGACTTGCAGAAGCAGAAGCATTGGTTTATGTTGTTTCAAGAAATATCAAAAACTGTGAATCTTTTGCCAGTGAGATGCAAAGAAAAAATCTCAGGGTTTTTCCAGGTTATCTTGATATGGGAAAAACAGAGAGTATCGTTTCTCTTAAGGATAAAATTCTGAAGGAGCAGGGCAGAATTGATATTCTTGTTAATAATGCTGTCTTAAGACCAATGAAGCATTATGAAGACCCAATTGAAGTATTCAATCTGTCAATGGAAATAAATGCAACAGGTATTATGAACACGACAAGGATATTTGCTGAGGAAATGATGAAAAGGAAAAACGGAGTCATAATTAACATCTCCTCAATGATGGGTGTTGTTGGACCCGATTTTTCACTATACGAGGGAACAGAAATGGACGCGCCTCCTGACTATTTTTTTCACAGAGCAGGACTTATTTCTCTTACAAGATACCTTGCTGCAAAATACGCACCTTACGGTATCAGAGTGAACTGCATTTCCCCAGGGGGGCTGTTTAACAACCAGCCTAAGCTATTCTTAGAAAGGTATAACAAACGCACATTTCTGGGAAGAATGGCAAATGGCGAGGATATAAAAGGCGTAGCAGTGTTTCTGGCGTCTGACGCATCTTCCTACATCACCGGGGAAAACATCCTGGTTGACGGTGGTTATACACAAAAATGAAAAAAGTACTTGTTGTCGGTGGCGGTGGAATCGGAAGGAAACACATAGATGGTCTGATAAGAACTGGCAAATTTCAGGTTTCAGTTTGTGAGCTCGACAGTGAAAAGTTGATGGCTCTGAAAAAAGATTATCCTTTAGAGGCAACCTTCAGCGATTTTTTTTCAACTGACATCTCACGTTTTGATGCTGTTTTAATTGCCACGCCTGCGAATTTACACATTCAGATGGCAAAAAAATGCTGTATTGAAAGTGTGCCTTTTCTGGTTGAAAAACCGCTTTCAGTAACTCTTGATGGTGTTGACGAACTAATAGATATTGCTGAAAAAAGCAAGATACTGTGCGGGGTCGCTTACACCAGAAGAAGCGTTCCATCATTTAGGAAATTTAAGGAAATTGCGCAATCAGGCATCGCTGGAGAAATTAAAATGGCAAATTTCTATTGCGCTCAGGACTACAGAAAATACAGGCCTGACTATGAAAAAATTTATTTTTCTAAAAAGTCAATGGGTGGAGGAGTGCTCAGGGATTTTATAACGCATTTTATTGATCTCGCTCAGTGGATGCTGGGAAAGCCCAAGACAGGATTCTGCATATCTGAAAACCTCGTTTTCGGAGATTCTGTTGAAACCGACGACTCAGCAGTTGTGATAGGAAAATTTTCAGAAAAAATTGTAAGTTTTTACTGCAATGGCTTTCAGAAGCCGAATGAGCTTATCATTGATTTGGCTGGAACAAAAGGAAACTTAAAATATGTCCTGCTTACGCGGAATCTTTCAAGAATACTTTTTGCTTATGATGATTCGGGCAGATGGGAACAACTTGCAGAATTTCAGAATGAAGGTTCTGACTATTATTTATTGCAGGCGCAGCATCTTGTGAGAATGCTTGAGGGATTACCGCACGATTTCACAACACTTAAAGAAGCCGCAGCAAACCTTGAATTCATAACAAAACTGAATTCAAGATAAATTAAATAATGGCAGCCGGTTATTTTACTGGACTCTGGCTCGGCTTCGGACTTATAATTCTTGGAATTGAGACCTATTATTTCATAATTTCCAGATATATTGATAGAGAACTTGATTTGCTTGAAGCAGCCATTTTTATTTTTTGTCTTGTTTTTTCCATTATTTTGTTTATCAGGTCATTTTCCGGAGGCAGTTCAATACTATCAGGAATAATTTCTTTCTTTCCAATGCCAGCAGCTTACACAATTATGACTGCTATCAGAACCTCAAGGGAAAAAATTGAACAAAAGATTGACCAGGACAGGGAGCTTAACAACTGGTTGTACACAATTGAAAAAGAACCAGAAAATGTGAATGCCTGTGTTGCAGCTGGCGACATTTATTTCAAAAGAAAAGATTATGAAAAGGCGATGGAATTTTATAATAAAGCTGAGAACCTTATGGAGATGCCATATATTACAGAGAAGATTAAAATTACAGAAAAGGAGATAAAAATACAAAAAGGTATTATCTGGGTATGCCCTGAGTGCAGTTTTGACAATCCCGGAGAAAAAACAAAATGCAGATACTGTGGATATTCAAAGGTTGATAAAAACCTGTTAAAAGATATCAAAAATTACAAAAAAGAGTTGATTAAAGGAATTTATGTTGTTGTTTTTGGACCGCTTGCAGTAATACTTCTTGTTGTTCTATATTTAGTGTTGCCAGTTTATCTTGCTCTGATTTTTACCCTTATTGCCATCTATCTTACCATCAGATTCTTCATAACCTATTAATCAAACAACAAAAGCAACCATTCATTTATATTGTGAAAATTTCTGTTTGTTAAACATGCGCAGGAACAAAGCTCCCTGCTGTTTCTCAATGAATATGAATAGTCATACCTTGCAACATGAAAAAGCCATTTTTCTCCTTTTTCTAAACGCCTGCCTTCCAATGTTGGTAAACTGTTGAAAGGTATTGCGATTTCTATAGACCAGTAGTCATCGACATCAGAAGAATCATTGATGGTTCCTGAAATAAATGTTTCAACCTTAATGCCCTCACAATTCCACCTTGCATATTCAAGAATTTTGCCGTTATTTTCTGAAACCGGCACAAAAGCGTCGAAAATTGTCTTGATTGGAGAAAATTCAAACTCATAGTATCCGTGTCCCTCAGTCGATGTTTTTATGAAAAGTTCAACAACATCTTCTTCCCAGGTAAAACTATCCCTTAAAATATGTGTTGCTTTTATGTCGCAATCGAAACACTTAAATCCAATGTAAAGATTTTTTTCATCGTAAAGTAATTTTGACAGTGTTTTTGAAACCGGCTGTTCAAGGGTTACAGGAACAAAAAATTCGAGGCACTCTGCCGCCTGCCAGGCATTTTCATTTAGAATACCGTCGATATTTATTTGCTCGCATATTCTGGGACATCTATACTGGATCCTTTTCAACATTGATTTTTTCCTTATAAGATGGAGCGGGATACGGGAATCGAACCCGCATTTCAAGCTTGGGAAGCTTGCACTCTACCATTGAGTTAATCCCGCTTACAATTAATTATACTCACTGAACAATGAAAATCAAAGGTTTCCTTAGCTTTGTTCCAGCATGGAAGAAAATCTTTGCAGATTTCTTTTCAACGGCAGAAATCTTATTCCACTGAAAAACGAAATAGCGCAGAATATTACAACCCATGAAATGTTTCCAGAGATGATAAATCCCAAAAATCCAGCGACAGCAGTATAATTAAGAACACCAAGCGCAACAATATTAAAGATAATCGCGGACGATTCACATTTTTTGATCAATATTCTTGTTCGAATAATTTGTAACAACCCGTCGATAAAGAAAAAAACAGCCAGCCCCGATAGATATAAAACATACTGCAAAATTCTCATTGTTTCATTCATTTCATATAATTCGGGTTGTGGTTGATATGAAAGGGACATCTTTAAATAAGTTGCGAACAAAGCGATTATCAGGGGCATCAAAAACAACAATATGTTTGTAGTTTTTAGCCTGCTTTGGATATTTTTATCTGCCATAAAATATATTATAACATCTTGACTGAAAAGGCAAAAAAACATATACTTTTTATAGCGCCTGTAGCTCAATAGGACAGAGCATCTGCCTTCTAAGCAGAGGGTTGCCCGTTCGATTCGGGCCAGGCGCGCAGTAAAATCCAGAAATTTGCAAACTATGATACCATTCAGAAAACTTAAAGATGGCACATTAATATCCATCATATCAGCAGGCGGATTGATGTTTGCCGGCATGGAACAAAAAGAGGCTGATAATGTCGTGGATGAAGCGATCTGTAAAGGGGTGAAATTTTTTGATGTAGCGCCGACATACGGAGATGCCGAAGTTAAGATTGGTAGGGCCTTAACTGGAAAACGGGAAAAAGTGCTGCTTTCCTGTAAAACTGTAGCCCGAGATAGTAAAAATGCTTTTTTAGAACTTAAACAATCACTAAAAAACCTTAGGACCGATTATTTTGATTTTTATGTAATGCACGGAATTAGAGATGTTAAGAAGGATGTCGAAGTTGCCTGTTCAAATGATGGAGTACTTGCGACAGCAATTGAAGCAAAGAAAAACGGAGTTGTATTAAGGATAGGATTCAGCGCGCACACTGAAGAATCAGCACTTGCTGCGCTTGATGCTTTTGACTTCGACTTTTTTATGTTTCCTGTCAATATTTTTTGTTATATGAAATCAGGCTTTGGAGAAAAAGTTATCAATATAGCGAAGAGGAAAAATATTGATGTGGCATTAAAGCCCTTGCATTCCAGAAGTGGCAGAATAATCCGAGCAGGGCAAAATACCCTAATTGCTGGTATCAGCCAATCGAGGACAGGAAAATTGCAAGGGTAGCTCTTGCGTGGGCACTCCAACAGGGTCTGGTATCAGCCATTGCGCCAGCTCACGTCAAAATATTTGAAAGCGCTCTGGATATAGCAAAAGACAACCTCATATTTGAACCAGTAATGATGGAAAGACTTGAAAATCATCTTTGTGAAATTGAACCGGTTTTTCCTTAATAAGAGGTAAAATTTCCAATGCGGTTTTGTCGTATTCATCAGTTGAATTTTAATCTTTTAATTGTTATAATAACTTGCATCAAAGGGCCGTTAGCTCAACCGGCAGAGCAGGGCACTCTTAATGCCAAGGCTGGAGGTTCGATTCCTCCACGGCCTACAAGAGTTCAAACTTGACAAAGGGAGGAATCGAATGGAGCGAAGACGTATAAGTCCGAGCAAGTGCGAGGACTTGTGCGGCTGGCCGACCCGAGCCGCAGTGGGAGGCGAGGGCGCCGATTCCTCCACGGCCTACAAGAGTTCAAACTTGACAAAGGGAGGAATCGAATGGAGCGGTGCCAGAT
>JAMWBU010000043.1 GCA_023819255.1 Candidatus Omnitrophota bacterium | reverse complement strand
CTTCTGTAATACTGGTTCCAGTTTTTCAACTGCTGGCAATTTTTTTCAAGTTCTGAAACCTTATAACCCATGGCAACCGCCTTGCAATAGATTATTAAATAGCAGAAAATGAACACGGTTACAAACACGATATTCAATAACCAGTCAGGTTTCTTTCTTCTAACTATCAAGCCAGGACCTCCCCTGCACGCATCTTTGCGCTGCGAGCGCTAGGATTAACCATCCTTTCCATCTCGTCGGGAACAATAACTTTTTTTGTTATCATCTTAATCCTCGAGTTTGTTCTCATAAAATTTTTCACAATTCGATCTTCAAGGGAGTGATATGAAATCACGACGATTCTGGCGCCTGGAGCGAGGATCTTAACTGCGCCTTCAAGACCTGCTTCCAAATTTTCAAGTTCCCTGTTGACATATATTCTTATCGCCTGGAAAACCTGCGTGGCTGGATGAATGCCTCTATTATGTTTTCTTCGCCGCGCTATAAAATCAGCAAGTTCTCTTGTCGTTTCGAAAGGTTTAATTTTTCTTTCACTGCATATGTTTCGCGCGATTCTTTCGGCATCCCTGATTTCGCCAAACCCCCTCAAAATATTTTTTATGCTTTCTTTTGAAAATCTGTTTATGACATCCCTGGCTGTGATAGATGATTTTGTATCAAACCTCATATCAAGAGGACCACTCTGACGGAATCCAAATCCCGCATCAGGATCAGAAATCTGTTCAAATGAAAAGCCAAGGTCGAAAAGAATGCCTGATGCTTTTTCTATTTTTAAATCCTGAAGAATCTTTTTAATGTTTTCAAATCCATCGTTAATGAAAATTGTTCTGTCTGAAAAATCCGCAAGATATTTCTTTGCCCTTGCAACCGCGCGCGGGTCTTTGTCTATGCAAACCACTGTACAGTTTCCGCCAGCAAACTCCAGTATCGAGCGCGAATGATGCCCGGCGCCGCAGGTTGCGTCTATATAAATGCAACCAGGCCTGACATTGAGAAACTCTATAACCTTATCAACCAGCACAGGTCTGTGCTCTTTCATCCGCCCATCAATGTTTCTGCAGTTTTTACGTATGATTCCAGAGCCCTTTTAGAGTAAAGATTCCAGTTATCTTCTGACCATATTTCAAGGCGATCCCCAACCCCGATGATTACAATATTTTCATTAAGCCCGGCGTAAACGCCAAGATTTTGCGGAAGCCCGATCCTTCCCTGTCTGTCAATTTTAGATTCAAACGCTCCAGAAAAAAACAACCTTGTAAATGCTCGCGGATCACCCTTTGTAAATGGAAGGGTTTTCAATTTTTCTGTTTGAACATTCCACATATTTTCAGGAAAAACAAAAAGACAGTTCTCAAGTCCCCTGGTAATAAAAACACTCCTGACATTTTGCTGTAAAAGGTCCTTTCTGAGTTTTGATGGGATCACTACTCTTCCCTTATCATCAATTTTACCCCTGTATTCTCCAATAAACACCATTTCCTCCCACTTTATACCACTATATCTAAAACCATATATCAAAATTTGTCAAGTCCATTTGAAAAAAAGGAAACGAGATAAACTGATTACAAAAGTGTGAAACTAATTTTTGGAAAATTGGCTCTGAACTGATTTCAGGACTGCCTTTCTTTTTCAATCTTTTTTTGATATCCACTTTCAACAAAAGCCATTACTGGATCCACAGGTACGCCAAGCTCTATCCTGGCTTTTGCCACAACAGGCCTTACATCAGCATTGATGATTGCATCATTGAAAAAGCGATTGGCAAGAATAATCTCATCCGCATCCTGATAACAGGCAAGTTTCTCTTTTTGAACAAGCATTGCTTTTGCCAGAGACAGTTGAAGTGAATCAACAGAATGCAATAGCGCCTGAATCCTGTTTTCTCTTCCACCGCACTGATCAATCATATATGCCCAGTTCTTATTTGAAACTGGATTTACAACAACATCTCCCCTGACAAGCTGGTAAAAAATTCTCGCCATTTCAGGATTAGGTTCCACTGAATGGTCATCATCCGCAGCGTATCTTGTGTTGAAATGAAAGCCGCCCTTCATATTTTCGCTTATTAAGATCATAACAATCTGTTCGATATTTGTGCCGTGGTGATGATGGCCGAGATCAACAAGAACTCCGACATTTTTTCCAAGCCCTTTTGCCAGCGCGAATGAAGTGCCCCAATCAGGTATTGTTGTGCTGTATGTGCCTGGTTCAAAAACCTTGTATTCAATCAGGATTGTTATATCCTGCGGCATTTTTTCATAAGATTTTATCAGGCAGGACTTCATTCTTTCATATGCTTTCTGCAGTTCAATCTGGCCAGGATACATTGAACCATCAGGAAACCATAGAGTTACAAGACCATTGCAAAAATCTTTTGCGATTTTTCCGGCAAGAATTGTTTGCTCAATGTATCTTTCCTGCGTGGATACATCCGGCGCGGTAAAACTTCCCATATGAGAGCCTTTGAGAAAATAACTGGGATTGACCGCGCCAAGTTCAATTCCTCTGTCCTTTGCTTCTCTCGCGACCTTTCTCGCTATTTCATAATCAGCAACCATACCGTCATTTGAAAAATCCCACAGCATATGAGTGGCAAATCTTTTTGTCACGCCTGTCAATTTATAAATAAAGGCTGCGTCGTCAAGTTTTTCTTCAATACCGCGGGCAGCGCCAGGATAGATATAACCGCCAAATCTGCCTCCGCCAAAAGTACCGAGAGCCCAGCCGGGAATTTCAACCTGAAACCTCTTTACTGCTTCTATCGCTTTTTTTACTGTCGTTTCGCCAAATTCTTCAACAAGCATCTCTATTCCATTTTCAATCCACTTTTCACTCTTATTCATAACGCCTCCTCAATCAAGACCAATAGCTTTCCGCAACACCTTTATCACATCTGAGATATTTACCTCTGGTTCTCCGTCATCTGCAAGTTTTGCGCGATTTATCAGTTGTTGGGGATAAGGTGAATCATAAACTGTTCCCCTGATTTCAACAGGAAGATTTATTGCCATTCGCAAACACAGGATAACATCTGAAATATCGATGATGCCATCTGCGCTGATATCGCCTTTTTTTATATTGAGGTTATAAACGATTGCGAGCTGATTTGCATCTCTGATAACAGCGGCAATATCAAGTGTGCCGTTTCTGTCAAAGTCGCCAGCGCAAACTGCCACCGGGTATTGTAATTCTACAGGAATTTGTGAACCAAGCGTAAATGACCCATCGTTATTGCCTGCAAGAAAAGCCAGATCAGTAGATGCAATTCTTGCAACAATCAAATCCTGCGTCCCATCTCGATTGAAATCACCTGAGACGATACCAAATGGATTTGAATTATCACTAAAATAATATCTGTATGCCAGATTAAAAAGATTTTGCCCGTTTCCGAGCCAGAATGAAACATCCTGATTATCTAAGTCTGTAACAGCGATATCAGGATTGCCATCAGAGTTAAAATCTGAAAAAATCGGCATCACTGAATTGTTGCCTGACGATATCACGCCAGAATTTGAAAAATAACCATTTTCATTTCCAGTAAACAAAAACACACCATTGTTATGCGCAGAGGAAACAGCAATATCGCTGACTCCATCTTTGTTAAAATCCGCTATTGCTGTTCTAAGAGCGCCTGAAAGTGAATAAAAAGTTAATGGATCGAATGTGCCGTCTCCTTTACCAAAATGAACAATTAACCCGCCGGAAGGACTACTGGCACAGGATATTATAATATCTGCATTGCCATCTCGGTTGAAATCACCGGAATTAATTGAATAAAATGGACTTCCGTAATATGTAGGAAATATGTTTACTTCAAAAGTCGCGTCTCCATTATTAGTCATAATCGCATAAGCATAGCCGTCACCATTGCTCACAGCAATATCCATATTTCCATCTTTATTAAAGTCAGAAGCAACAAGGCCATAAGGCATAAATTCAAAAAAGAACGGAGAATCAAAATAATAATTCACCGCAGGGAAAAAACTTCCATCAGATCTTCCTATCAAAACAGAGACATCGCCTGAACCATAATTGGCAACAGCTAAATCTAAAATTGCATCGTTGTTAAAATCTGCGGCAATAACATTCATAGGGCCTTGACCTGTCGGGTAATAAACAGGATTTGAAAATATACCGGTCTCCCCGAAATCAGTCGAATTTTCAAAAATTATTCCTGCCGCGTTGCACAAAAGAGCCAGGTCTTTTTTCCCATCTTCAGTAAACTTGCCTGAAACCACGGCGCGCAAAGACTGGGCAACAAAAGTGAAATCAAGTTGAAATGCGCCATTATCTTTTCCTTTCAAAACTGTAAGGGTTTGCGCATAACTGTTGACCACAGCCATATCTTCTATTCCGTCTCCATCAAAATCAGAAACTTCTATTGCCCATGGTTCTCCGCCCGTATTATAGTAAACAGGCGTCTTGAAGGTGCAATCGCCGTTTCCAATGAGAACAGCAACCATACCAGGTCCGCTTCTTGACGCCACAGCAAGGTCAGGTTTTCCATCCCTGTTAAAATCTCCTTTTGCAATGTACCATGGAGAATAAACTGTTATATTCAACGGCGAATGAAATGTGCCATCACCTTTCCCGCGATAAATGTGAACAACTGAATCGTAATAACCTGTCGCTGCAATATCCAGAATACCATCGTTGTCAAAATCCGCCGCGGTTATATAAAGAGAAACATAACTTGTAGCATTGGAAGAAGCAAGATTGAATGTGCCATCTCCATTTCCAAGATAACAGTTGAAATAGAAATTATATGAAATAGCGGCAATATCCGGTTTGCCATCTCTGTTGAAATCGCCAGAAACAAGCCCTCTCGGATAAGAAAGCGCACCTTCAAAGGATACCTGGAAAGAAAAATTTCCGTCCCCGAGCAAAACATAAAATTTTTCAGGAAAATTGTAGCTTGAGACAGCAATATCAGGTTTTCCGTCTCTATTGAAATCGTCAGAGATAATAAATGTAAAATAACCTGAAAGTTCAATAGTTGCCGCTTTTACAAAATAAGGGGTCTGGCCTGTGCCGGAATAAATTTCTATCGCATTGCTTCCCGCAATGGCAATGTCGGTTTTCCCATCTCTGTTGAAATCTGCGGTACAGAGGTGCTCATAGTCAATTTCTGAAGCCCAATCAGCAACATAATCAAATGTGATGGCATAAACATTCATACAGAAAAACAAAGCAATGAAAGCTAAATATTTTTTCATTGTTTTCCCCCTCTATGCTATTGAAACTATTTTACCATATTTCGGGTGATTATTTTCCTTCCTGTGATGAGATACGCAGTGTGACCTACCATCACATCGAATGGCCTCAATCTTTCAGGATTGACCTTGTATTTTCTAAAAAGAATTTCGCATATTTCAAGATTGAAAACCGGAAAATTTTCACAAGCCTGAATTACAGCTGAAACCTGATTTGTTGTTGGAACAACAATGCCGAACAGAGCGCCATAACTTAAAGAATTGATGATAGTTTCAAGATATCTTTCAGGTTCTTTAACATCAATAATCGCAGCATCAAAATCCTGTTGTTCAATGCCTGATTCAATATTCTTACAACAAAAATGCACTCTTTCCTCAAGTCCGAATTCCTTTAATAAATTCTCAGCTCTTTTAGAAAAATCCTTCCTTTCTTCGTATGTGTAAACCTTTCCGCAACTACCAACATAAAAAGCAATCAACAGGGTCATCGCGCCTGAGCCAGTTCCAACCTCAAGTATTTTCATTTTTTCTTTTATGCCAAGCTTCAAGATCAGGTATCCTGCGTCTTTTGGATAAATAATCTGCGTGCTTCTTTTTACATAGCCAAGTATTAGTTCTTCAATTGACGGAATAAAATAATAAAGTCGCTGTTTCGTATTTGTCAGAATAAACTTGCCAGGAGGATTGCCAATAATTTCTTTCAGGTCAACAACTCCTTTATGAGTGCTGAACTTTTTATCTTCAAGTTTAACAAACCATTTTTTCCCTTCTTCAGACATCAGGCAAACAATATCACCATGTTTTAAAGTTTTCATTTAATATTTTCCCTTTCGAGTTCGCTGAAAAGACAACCACAGTATCGCTGTCTGTAAAGATGCCACTTTAGCGCAATATTTTTTGTCTCCTGCTGGTATTGCCGCAAATCAAGAGGCAGAAACTGAAGATTGTGCTTTTTTGCAATCGAAACACCTTTTTTCTTTATTGTCTCAATATCCTGATGAATGCTGGAAAACATAGTTGTTGTAAAAATTTTTATGCCTGCATTTCTTGCAAATTGCGCCGCAGCTTCAAGTCGCATCTCATAACAAATCGCGCATCTGCGAGCTTTATCTTTCGCAACCGATAGAGTAAGGTTAAGCCAGTCAATTACATCATAATTGAGATTCCATTCAATCTTTTCGCCCGACCTTTGAAAAACATATCCCGCTGTTTGAACCCGCATCCTGTATTCAGCATATGGTTGAATGTTGGGATTATACCAGTAGCCGACAATCTGGTATTCTGCTCGAAGAAACTCAATCGTTTTAATCGCGCAAATCCCGCAACACACATGAATCAGAATCTTTTCCTTCATTGAAAGGTCCTCCAGAAAAGGGTTATGGACCAGAATAAAAAAACACAAGCGCTTCCAATTCTGTAAATATTTTTGTTTGTGATAATTTTTTCAACCTGAATTGAAAACGAAGGCGCAAGAATTGCGATTAAAATAAAAGGATTGATGGCATTGCCAAGTCCAAAAACAAAACCCGCAATGGCACCCTTGAGAAAATCTGTTGCAACATAAGCAAGATACACAAGAACTCCGACAAATGCGGCGCAAGGAATAAATGCGACCAGAACCCCTGAAAAACACGCTGACAGACCTTTTATTTTCATCCTGTGTTGCTCGGGCATTAAAAGATTTAACAATCCAATTATAAGAAAAAAAATGGCTCCAGATAATAGCGAAATCCTGCTGGTTTTAAAAAAAGGAATGAAACCTGAAGAAAACCCTGCCAGCCCACCGATGATTGTATATGAAAAAATCTTGCCTGAATGAAACATTATAAACTTCAAAAGAGCCCTTTTTCTGTTTTGTTGTTTTTCAAACAAAACAGGGAAAAAAACCCAGCCGCAGGAAATTGCGCATACTGAACTTCCAAGGATAATGCCGCTTATGAAAAGATTTAGCAGAAAATGCAAACTCACAATTGATGCTCCGAAAACACCTCTGCCTGAAAAATATAAAGCTCTGTGTCAGGGTTTTTCCACGCGTCCGGATCAAGACCTGCCTTGTGCGCGCATAAAGCAGAGAGAAACTGCTCCTTTGTCCAACCAGTTTCATCGGCAACCTGCGGCAAAAACACGCCCTGCCTGAAACCTTTCTTTACTATCACTCCATCTCGACCAAGAACAATCTCGTCAGGGCTTGAAACCCTTACAGGAACAGTTAAAACAGAAATTTCAATCTCAATCTCTTTCAATTCTTTTAAGCTTACTGGTGGAAATCTTGGATCCCCTGTAGCTGACTCAATAGCCATGTCTCGTACAGCCTGGGCAAGTTCTTTCTGTGGAAGAATTATTCCAATACACCCGCGAAGTTCCCCATTTTTTCTCAATGTGACAAAAACGCCTCTCTTTTCAAGCAATGTTGGATCATCAATCTTTAATTCAGGAGGTTTTTTACCAGCAAGATGATACTGAAGGGTTTCTCTCGCAATTTTAATCAAGGTTTGTCTTTGAGATTTACTTAACATTTTTTTCTCTCCGGCTGTTAGTTGAATTTTTGTTTCGCCATAAACTGCCATTGATGCGTAGCCCACAACGCGTTCTTTATCTTTTGTCGTTTCTGATGAATTTGAATAATCAAGAAGCCTGACCTTAATTTGTGAAATCTTTGAAAGAACCTGAAGACCTAAATATACAGCGCTTGCTCCACATAACTCACAATTGCCTTTTTCAACCTCTTCAATCAGATTCAAAAACCTTCCCGATTCAAGAAGAGAAATAGTCCTTGAGTCGATATTGCGGGCAGTGCTATCTGAGTGGTAATGAGAAAGGTCTGTGCTTATAACCACTATTGAATTTTTCTGTTTCTTTATGTACGGCGCAAGATAATTCGCATATGTGTCAAGTTCGCTTTTATTTTCGCAGCCAACAAGAATTGGCACTATCTTAAAATTTCCTTTTATTGCGCGCTGCAAGAATGGAATCTGAACTTCAAGAGAATGCTCAAAATCAAGGATTCTATAGTCAACCCGAAAACCAGGTTTGACAAGAATTTCAGAGGCAATCCCTGTGTCAACAGCAACATCCCCCAGCGGTGTTCTCCAGAAATCTCTGTCATCTGTAACAATACCAATGAAACTGGCGCGATGACTTCTTCCAATCAAAAAAACCGTATCTATCCTGCGGTCCTTAAGCAGGGAATATGCGTATCCGGCAGTTTTTCCTGAATAGATATAACCTGCATGGGGAACAATAATTGCCATAAGCTGGGTTTTTTCAGATGAAACCTTCTGGTTTAAGAAATTTGAAAGTTGTGATTTTAACTGTCCAGCATCCAACGGATAAAAAGACCCTGCAAATTGCGGACTTCTGAATGAGGCTGAAAAAATTGCAGAAGTTCCAAGCATAAAAAACAAATACATTTTTATTCCCATACACCGGCAATTTTCGTACCGCAAAATTCGCATTTACCGTTTTTGATATGATTTTTTAAAATCTCAAAACCCTTTCTGTCCATGATAATTTTACCACAATTGGGACATATCGTATCTTCGTAAGGATTGTCGTATACATTGCCGATATAAACATATTTCAAACCAGAACGCTTTGCTATTTCCGCTGCTTTTTCAAGCGTTTGATACGGAGTTGCGGTAATATGCGCCAGTTTATAAACAGGATAAAATCTGCTGAAATGCAAAGGAGTATCAGACCCTAAATTGTTTTTTATCCAGTCGCAAAGTTTTTTTAATTCCTCTTCTGAATCATTGTATCCTGGAACAATGAGAGTGGT
This sequence comes from Candidatus Omnitrophota bacterium, assembly GCA_023819255.1. GTDB lineage: Bacteria > Ratteibacteria > UBA8468 > B48-G9 > DTJG01 > DTJG01. Next base: position 6,632 of record JAMWBU010000043.1, on the reverse strand, counting down.
AATTTCAATCCATATTTTATGTTTCTTCATTATCTTTAATGTTCTCAAAACATCATCAAGTCCGGCGCCACAGACATTTTTGTAATAATTTTGAGAAAAACCTTTCAGATCAACATTTGCAGCATCAATGTATGGCAGGAGTTTTTCAAGGGGCTCCTGATTAATGTAGCCGGCTGTATGCATAATATTTTTTATGCCTCTTGAACGAGCAATCTTTGCTGTATCCAGCATATACTCATAAAAATTGACAGGTTCAGAATAGGTGTAGGCGATAACAGGACAGTTCTTCTCCTTTGCAAGATTGGCTACTTCTTCTGGAGCAAGATTGTAATTACGAGTCTGTTCAGGTGTCGATTGAGAAATCTGCCAGTTCTGACAGAATAAACATCTTAAGCTGCAGCCAGCAGACGCAATCGAAAAAGTCCTTGACCCTGGCAGATAATGAAAAAGCGGTTTTTTTTCCATTGGATCTACAGCCACAGAACAGGGCTTGCCATAGCCCATCGCATAAAGGGTGCCGGCTATGTTTTTTCTCGCGCGACAGAAGCCGTAGTTTCCTTCAGGAACAAGGCAGTTTTTCGGGCATAAATAACACCTGACCATCTGATTGTCTGCTTTTTCATAGAACATTGCCTCTTTAAGTTTTTCCTGGGACAGACATACAATGCCAGCGAACAAAAAAATCACCAAAATTAGAATTTTAGTCTTCATCGCATATCGATTTTATAAATTCAAGCATCCTTGTCCAGTGGGTCGCCTGCCAGTAAATTCTACCGCATTTTTCGCATTGTGAGAAATTTTTTTGTGTCTTTGCGACATACTCTGGCACATTAGCTATAATATCTGAAACATTTCTCTGCACCAGCGGGAAATTACAGACGCTGCACAATGTAAAAAATCTTTCCCTGTCAAATGAAAGACCTGCTTTTTCCTTTATTTCTTTTAACTGCGCCTTTAGATTTTCAGATTCAATCAGGATTGAAATTGAGCTGTTATGGATAACAAAATTTCTGTCCCGGGTAAGAACGATTCTTTTTTCGTTCCTTGCCCTGTAAGCAAGAAAATACTTGTCCTTTTTTGAAAAGTATTCGGTATCATAACCAATCAACCGCAGCCATCTTGCAAGACTACCAAGCATTCCATCCGCGATAAACTTCAAATCATGGGGCATCCTGTAATTATTTTACCCCAAATTTCGTTTAGATAATAGGCAATAAAACAAACATTGCTGTTTTCCCAACTTCTTCCACTTTCCGTTCGCCAAACGGGATATGGCAGAATTTTGAGAAAATCTCCCCCCGCCCCTCTTTAAGAAAGAGGGGAGAAAAATAAGGGATTTGGCGCCCTCGCCTCCCACTACGGCTCGGGTCGGCCAGCTGCACAAGTCCTCGCGCCTGCTCGGACTTATACGTCTTCGCTCCATTCAAATCCCTTCAAAGAAGTAAAAGTGGCGGTGTAGGGATTTGGCGCCCTCGCCTCCCACTACGGCTCGGGTCGGCCAGCCGCACAAGTCCTCGCGCCTGCTCGGACTTATACGTCTTCGCTCCATTCAAATCCCTTCAAAGAAGTAGAAGTGGCGGTGTAGGGATTTGAACCCCAGACGTATCGGGTATGAGCCGACTGCTCTGCCACTGAGCTACACCGCCATTTCAAGATATTTTGCTAATTGTAGAAACGCCTTCGTCCTGTGACTGATCCTGTTTTTTTCCTCAGGTGATAATTCTGCAACTGTTTTTCCAATCTCTGGAATTTCAAAAATAGGATCGTATCCGAATCCATTTTCTCCTTTTGGCTCCAGGGAAATTCTTCCGTGTAATTTCCCTTCAAAGAACCTGTGCTTCTTTCCGGGTTCAATTAAAACTGCGACGCATACAAAGAATGCGTTTCTTTGTTCCTTTTTTAGGCGCTCTGAATATTTTAGCAGTTTTTCTATGTTTTTTCTATCATTTGCGTCATCTCCTGCAAACCTGGCCGATAGAATCCCGGGCAGGTCATTAAGCGCCGGGACCACAAGTCCTGAGTCCTCGCCAACAACAAACAGTTTCGGATAGAATTGCGATACAAAAGACGCTTTTATCAACGCATTTTCGTGAAAGCTTTTTCCTGTTTCTGGTGGAAATTTTTCTATGTCAGGCAAAAAGATCTGACAGTCAAAATCCTTCAGTATATGTTTAATTTCCCTTATCTTGGAAGGATTTTTAGTAGCCAGACAGAATTTGAAGCTCATTTTTCAAAAACTCTCTTTCAGTGCTAATGATCTGCTGGATTCCTTTTTCAGCAAGGGCTAAAAGTCGCTCAAGTTCGTTATGTTTGAATGATTTGCCTTCAGCAGATCCCTGTATTTCAATGAATTCATTTTTGCTGTTCATAACAACATTGAAATCGACCTGAGCCATCGAATCTTCTGAGTAGTTCAAATCAATGTACATCTTTCCATTAACAATTCCGACACTTATAGCGCCAATGTATTCTTTAAGCACAGGCAGCATAATGAGATTCCTTTTCTTCATTTGAACAAGCGCGTCGACAAGGGCGCAAAATGCTCCGTTGATTGAGGCAGTTCGAGTGCCGCCATCTGCCTGAATAACATCGCAGTCAACTATTATCGTTCTTTCTCCGATATTTTTCAGGTTAACTGCGGCTCTCAGGGATCTTCCTATCATTCGTCGTATTTCCTGGCTTCTTCCTGACTGGCTGTTTGTTCTTAAATTCCTCTGCGGAGTTGAAGCAGGCAGCATACCATATTCGGCTGTTATCCATCCTGCCCCTGTGCCCTGCAGAAAAGGCGGAACTTTATCTTCAACTGTGATGCAGCTAAGAACTTTTGTTTCTCCCATTTCAATAACAGTCGAGCCAATAGCGTATCTGCTTATATTCCTTGCAATGGTTATATGCCTGATCTGTTCTTCTGTTCTTCCGTCTTTCCTTGTTTCCATCAGATATCCTTTAAAGTAAAAGTCCCTCTTATTATATCAGATATTCAATGCTTTTAAAAATCCCCCTCACCCCCCTTTAGAAAATGGGGAAACCACTTTTGAAATCCTCCTTCAATCTCCCCTTTTACAAAGGGGGAAACTGCTTTTTTCTCCCCTCTTTTTTAAAAGAGGGGCGGAAAGATTTTTCTAAATCCCGCTTCTGTCCTTTTTTGGAAAAGTTGAAATGGTGGAGGTAAGGTAGAGCAGATAGGGATTCTAAATCCTCATCAGTCCACCTGATAGATTGAGAGGGGAAGAAATGAAGGATAAGAAAATAAGAATTTTTTTTGAATAAATGCGGCGTTCAATTCAGTCTGGTGACATTTTTCAAATTTTTCAATTATCCTGTAAAATAATAAAGGCGTTTTCTGTTTAAAACAAGGAGAACTTATGGAAAAACTTGCTTGTCTTGGAATACTTGTTGGTGATTTTGTTTCAAGGCCTGTCATTAAGATGCCTGAAAGGGGAAAGCTTGTTCTTGTTGATACCTGTGAACTCCATATAGGCGGGTGCGCGTCTAATACCGCTGTTGTTGCGAGGAAGCTTGGCCCTGAAGTGAGTGTTGTAGGAAAGATTGGTGATGACGCTCTTGGAGAGTTTGTTATGGCCGCCCTGAGAAAGTCAGGAATTGATGTTTCAATGGTGAGGGTTGAAAGAGGCGTAACCACATCAGGTACATCTGTTTTAGTATTCCCTGATGGCGAACGTTCATTTCTTCATTCCATTGGAGCAAACAGCAAATTTTCTGTTAGTGATATTGATTTTGATTTTCTGAAAAATTTTTCTATTGTGCATGTGGCAGGAATTTTTTTGATGCCTGGTCTTGAAGGAGAGAATTTAAAAACTCTCGCGATGAGAACTAAAAATATCGGAAGAATACTTTCTTTTGACACTGCCTGGGATTCAACAGGAAGATGGCTTCCTGTAATCAAGGATGCCCTCCCTTATGTTGATTACTTCTTCACCAGTTTGGAGGAAGCGAGAATGCTTTCTGCCAAAAATGATTACAGAGATATGGCAAAGGTTTTTCTCGATCTCGGGGTAAAAAATGTTTGTCTCAAAATGGGACCAGAAGGTTCCTATGTGACTGATGGGAGACAGAGTCAATTTTTCCCTGCGCTTAAGGTTAATGCTGTTGATTCCACAGGCGCCGGAGATGCCTATGTGGCAGGTTTTCTAACAGGTCTTTTGAAGGGATACGATTTATTGAAGGCGTCTCTGCTTGCCAACACTGTTGGCGCAATGAGCGTTACTGCCATTGGAGCGACCAGCGGCATAGTTGACTGGGAGACACTTGTTTCTTTTTCCAGAAAACACAATGTCGAAATTTAAAATATTTTTTTTGGGTGCTGCGTTTATATTTTTAAATGTCGTATTTGCCGCACAGAACATAGAATGCACGGCGTCCAGCGTTGATACTGAATTATCTGATGATGGCGAAGCAATCAAAACAGTTTTTGAGGGAAATGTAAGGGTTGTTATCAATGATATTGCGATAGAATGCGAAAGGGCGATTATTGACCATAAACTCAATCTGTTGACCATAGACACAGGCCTGAAATTTTTCTGGCAGGACATTTCCATTTCATCAGAAAGAGTATCCTACAATTTTCAATCAGAAAAAGGAGAATTTAATAAAACGAAGTTTGTCTATGCGCCCTTTTTTGGAAAGTCAGATATTGTGAAAAAAGAAACAGATACGATTTCTATGAATTCCTGTATGCTTACTACCTGCGATGCAGAGACGCCCCACTATCATCTTTTCTGTGGTTCAGTCAGATTGTCGCAGGAGAAATTTATCATAAGAAATCTTAAAATTTATCTTGGAAGGGTGCCTGTTTTTTATTTTCCGGGCTACTCCTACAACTTGAAAACAAGAAAGCCGCCATTTTCTATCTCCGTCGGTTATGAAACAGAACTTGGAAATGGTATCTCATTGATTCTTAATAACACTTTTGAAAAAAAAAGAATTGATGTCCAGGAAAGGATTGATTTTGGAACGCAGGGAATTGGCGCTGGAATTACCATTCAGGATTCAACCCTGCCTGATACAACATCTTCAGTCAAGAAATTTCAGTCATACGGATTCCAAAAATTCAATGGTGATGGAGCGTCTTTTGGTTTTATTGCGGAATTTCAGAATGAATTTGCAAATAAGCAGAATGTGGTTATTGACTGGAGATGGATGAAGGACAACAATTTTTTCAGAAGACGTATGTATGATCGGTACTTAGCAAAAAGCAAAAATCCAAATTATTTTTCTTATTCCAGGCCCCTGGCAGAAGGACTATTTGAGTTTGGTTTCATTGATAGCGCGAGAGAAGATTTTCTTTCTCCCGCAAGGATTCCAGAATTAGAATTTTCATTTCCATATATAAGTTCTGGAAGATTCCTTGGCAGTTTTCATTTTGCACCTGCGAGGTTTGTTGATGTCAGCGGAAATGAGTTTTCACGCATTCTGGCTGAAGCAGAATTTGGATTACCTTCAAACGTTGGATACGGTAAGGTCTCTCCTTTTATCAGATTCAGAAATATTTTTTATTCACAGAATGATGAAAACATCAATAATTTCATATTTTCTCCAGGTATCAATGTTCAATTTCTTGCAAGAAAAGGCGATAATAACAGTGATGCAGTGTATTTTTCTCCATCATTTTCAATATTTTCAAACTTTCCGTCAGAAAAGAAAACTGACAGGTTTTTTGATTTTTATGACATAAATCCCGATGGCATATTTTCAGAACTGAATTTAGTATGGGATTTCTGGCGTAAAGGTGTAAGGATCGGCAATATCACATTTAACAACCACTATGACGCAAAAAGAACCAGGTTTGAAGACAGTTTCCTTATGTGGAATTTTAATCCTGGTGAAAGATGGTCTTTCCATGGACAGGAAAGACTCAATTTTTCAGATGGTGGAATAAAAGAAATGATCAATATGGTTATGTTTCAGGATAATGATCTGCGAGTGGGCATTGGCAACAGGTCATTAAGCGGTTTATTTGATGGGTTTTCGTTCCTGTTTAATAAAAGAAATAAAAATTGGGAGTTTGGAATGTCGCTCAATTACGATTTTAAAAACGATAAATTTACCAGCCAGAGATTTTATCTTCAAAGGCAATTTCACTGTCTGACGGCGAAAATTATGTATTCAAAAACATCAACAACCTCAATAGGGTTTGTTATTATTCCATCAGCATTCGCTTCAAGTGAATTTTGAACATTGTCTTTCTATCCGTCTTTACAGAAGAGAAAAATGTCTTTTCCCTCTTTCTTAAAGATGGGGCGGAGAGATTTTCCAGTTGTTGCTCATTCCTGAAATCCCCCTTGCGTCCCCCTTTGGAAAAGGGGGAGTTTTTATTTTTTTGGATATAGGGCGCGAAGCAGGGATTCGGCGCCCTCGCCTCCCACTACGGCTCGGGTCGACCCGGCCCGCCTCACCGCCTCGGCGGGCTTGCCATACAGCGCTCTTTATTCATCGCGCCGGCAACCACCCGCACAAGTCCTCGCACTTGCTCGGACTTATACGTCGTCTTGCACAGAAAAAACTTCTGTGCTTCGGTCAGCGGCCTCACCTTCTCGGCCTTAGTGCTATTCGGTGCTCGTTCTTCCTCGCACCAGCACCGCTCCATTCGAATCCCTTTCAAAGAAGAAAAA
>JAMWBU010000011.1 GCA_023819255.1 Candidatus Omnitrophota bacterium | reverse complement strand
CGGTCCTGTTTGCAGAGTTGGCGGAGAAGTTGAAGAAAGCATTATTCAAGGATATTCAAACAAATACCATGACGGTTTTATTGGACATGCCTATATTGGAGAATTTGTTAACCTGGGGGCTTTAACAACCAACAGCGATTTGAAGAATGACTATTCTTCTGTTTCTGTTTATGTCAATGGTAAGATTGTTGATACAGAAGATTTGAAGGTGGGTTCATTCATAGGCGATCATACCAAGACAAGCATTGGAACCCTTTTTAATACCGGAACTTCTGTTGGGGTAATGTGCAATATCACTGCTGGTGGAATTCTTCCCAAATTTTTTCCTTCTTTTACCTGGTATGTGAACAACAAGTTTATGAAAGGCTTTGGCCTTGAAATGATGTTGAAAACAGCAAAAGCAGCGATGGAAAGGAGAAAAAGAGTTCTTTCAAAAGAAGAAGAGGATGTTATAAGAAAAGTTTATGAATTAACAGCGGATTTGAGAAAGGTCTATATCAAAAAGACTTCCAGTATTAAATAACGAAGGGAGAAAAAATGGACAGAACTGAAATAGAAAAAAAAGTTAAGCAGGTTACAGCAAAAGTGCTGGGCGTAGATGAAAATTCAATTACCTCTGAAAGCAGATTTGTTGAGGATTTAGGCGCTGAAAGCGTTCAGAGTCTTGAGCTTGTTGCAGCTTTTGAAGAAGCTTTTGACATAGAAATGGAAGAAGATGCTGCGTTGCAGGTGAAAACTGTTGGCAAAGCGGTTGAATTCATCAGCAAATACCTGAATAAATGAATATCCTGGTTATTAATTGCGGCAGTTCCTCGATAAAATTCAAACTTTTCAGTATGCCTGAAAATACCCTTGTTGCAAGCGGCCTCATTGAGAAAATCGGCGGCACCGATGCCACTATTAACTACTCAAAAGGGACCAGCATCTTTCGTGAAACACGAAAGGTTTCTGACCACAGACAGGGACTTGAAATCATCGCAAAACTTTTAACAGACCCTGAGCGCGGGGTGGTGAAAAATCTGAGCGAAATTAAAGGAATAGGCCACAGGGTTGTTCATGGCGGAGAAGAATTCACAGGAAGCATGCTTATAGATGAGAAAGTAAAGAACAAGATAAAAGAGTTTATACCGCTTGCCCCTCTTCACAATCCTCCTAATATGGAAGGAATAATTGCCTCCGAAAAATATTTTCCTGAAAGTGTACAGGTTGCCTGCTTTGATACCGCATTTCATACAACAATATCACCTGTGGCATATCTTTACGCGATTCCTTATAGATTTTATCAGGAATATCGAATAAGAAGATACGGATTTCATGGAACATCCCATAGATATGTGGCAAGAAGGTTTGCGCAATTGATGGGGAGACATAAATACGATGTAAATCTTATAACCTGCCACCTTGGAAATGGATGCAGTATTACAGCAGTAAAAAATGGTAGATCTATTGATACGAGCATGGGATTTACTCCTCTTGAGGGTCTTGTGATGGGAACAAGAAGCGGAGATATAGACCCTGGAATTATCCTGTATTTTGTTGAAAATCTTGGCATCAAGCCATCAGAAGTAAACAAAATTCTGAACAAAGAAAGCGGTCTTGCAGGAATATCCGGGGTTTCCAATGATTTTAGAAGTATTGTTGAGAGCGCTTCAAAAGGAAATAAAATGGCAGAGCTTGCCATTGAAATCTTTTGCTACAGGGTGAAGAAATACATAGGCGCGTATCTTGCTGTTCTTTCCAGAACAGATGGAATAGTTTTCACTGCTGGCATTGGTGAGAATCAGCCGGTTGTTAGAGAAAAATCTCTCCAGGGTCTTGAGGAACTTGGCATAATAATTGACAGAGAAAAAAACAAAAATTGCACAGCTACTGAACAGGAAATAAGTAGCCCTGAATCAAAGATAAAGGTATTTGTCATACCAACAAACGAAGAGCTGGCAATCGCTTCTGATACATATGAATTTGCAAAAAAACAAGGAAGAATTTGAAGATATAGGAAATAAAGATATAGAAATTCTTAAAGAGCTTGCCCGCCGAATTTCTGAAATTGCCAGTCTTCCTGAGCATTCCATAATAATTTCTGAATGGAAAAGAAATAATGACCTGATTCCGGGAAGACCAGTGGTATGGATTAATGAGGTTCCCTGGCATGAGATTGAACAATGTCGCGATATTGAATTTCATTGTGAAAATAGTTTCGCAAGAAGAGTTGAAGCAGATCTGAAAATGAACCTGTATATGTGGGAAAACGCAAGAGCTGATATGGTTGTGGAGCCTGTTTACAGACTTGGCGTCGTTATTAATGATACAGGTTACGGAATCTCTCCTTGCGCTGATTTTGCTTCCACTGGCACCGGCATTGTTTCAAGGCATTTTATACCGCAGATAAAGGATTTTGAAGATATCAAAAAGATAAAATTTCCTGAAATCACAGTTGACCGGGAGTCAACTGAGAAAAGAAGAAAGATACTGCAGGAAATTTTTGGAAATTATCTGAATGTTGAAATATATGGCGTTGGAATGATCTGGTTTGCGCCCTGGGACTGGCTTGTAATGGTTGTTGGAGTCGAAGAAACCCTTATGGCGCTTGCGACAAGGCCAGAATTTGCCCGTTCTCTCATTGATAGATTTACCGAGGCTTCCCTTTACAGATTGGAACAATTAGAAAAGATGAAACTTCTTTCACCAAACAATGGAAATTTTAGAATTGGTTCTGGTGGACTTGGCTACACATCTGATTTACCACAGATGGGATTTTCTACACTCGGGTTGTCTCCACGAAAGCAGTGGGGATTTGCAACAAGCCAGATTTTTTCAGAAGTTTCCCCTGCCATGCATAAGGAATTTGCCCTTAATTACGAGAAAAGATGGCTTGAAAAATTTGGGCTTACTTATTACGGTTGTTGTGAGCCACTCCATAACAAAATTCACATTCTTCAAGAAATTAAGAACCTGCGAAAGATTTCAATCAGTCCTCGCGCTGATGTTAAGGTTGCTGCTGAAAAAATTAAAAACAGATATGTTATTTCATACAAGCCAAATCCAGCAATTTTTGCAGGTGAAACCTGGAATAGGGATTTTGTGAAAAAAGAGCTGAAAGAAAAACTTGAGATAATGAAAGAGAATGGCTGTATTGTTGAAGTTATAATGAAGGACATCAGTACAATCAGACACCAACCATCAAGATTAAAGGAGTGGTCTCAGATAGTGATGGAGGTTGTATCAGAACTTTGAATTATTTCAGTATTTGCCCCTGATGCAGGGCTCAATTTCATCCTTATAAAGTTTTCTCAGTTTCTCATGCGCATCCTGTGATAGACCTGGTAATGAGGAAGCCATTGCATTATCCACTGCCTGACTTATTTTTGTTGCACCTGGAATTACTGTTGAAATTTCATCGTGGTCAAGAATCCATCTTAAGGCGAGTTGAGCCATTGTTATCTTGCCTGAAGGATTTAAAATTTCCTTTATTTTTTCAGCCAGTTCTACGCCTTTATCAAAAGGAATACCAGCAAATGTTTCACCAACATTAAAAGCAGCTCCGTCAGCATTATAATTTCTGTGATCTTTTTCAGAAAATTTATGTCCTTTCTTGAATTTCCCAGTAAGCAATCCACTAGCAAGAGGGACTCGTGCGAGAATACCCACATTTTTCTGTTTTGCTACGGGTAGTAATTCTTCTGCCACTTTCTGTCTGAATATATTAAAAATTACCTGAAGGGTTTCACAACCAGGGTGTTCAATGCAGATTAGCCCTTCTTCGATTGATTCAATGCTGCATCCCCAGTGCTGAATTAGACCTTTTTTCTTGAATCTCTCAAGAAGTTCAAATGCCTCTCCGCTTTTCAGCATCTCTGTGGGAATACAATGCCACTGTTGAAGGAAAATTGAATCAATTCCAAGATTTCTGAGTGAATCTTCAATGTCCCTTTTTACCATTTCAATTGTATATTTTGCAGGCCAGCCATTATTTTCAATCCACTGGCGCCTTCCAAGCTTTGTAGCGACATAGACAGTTTCTTTTGTCTCTTTCAAAAATTTACCTATGAGTTTTTCACTTCTTCCCATTCCATATACATCAGCCGTATCAATGAAATTAACTCCCATCTCAACTGACTTATGGAGTATAGAAAGAGCTTCTTTTTCTGAAATATCTCCCCAATCGTTTCCGCCAAGCTGCCATGTTCCAAGGCCTATTTCAGAAACCTTTATTCCTGTTTTACCCAACGCCCTATATCTCATTTTGCCCTCCATCCCTTGACAGTTTTGAACAATCATATTATAACAGATACCAGATGAGGAGCCTAATAAACAAAACAGAAAAAGGGTTCACCCTTGTAGAACTGCTGATAGTTGTTGCAATCATGACAATTTTAGCCTCGATGCTTCTACCTGTTATAATCAGAGCCAAAGAAAGGGCAAGAGAAGTGTCCTGTATGAACAATCTCAAACAGATGGGAATTATTTTTCTCCTTTACGCAGAAGATAATGATGACTGGCTTCCTCCAGGAGCCTGGGGAGAAGCATTCAGAATTCGTGGAGGAGTCAGCAGGGTTTTACATGACAGATATAAGGTGAAGAAACAACTTGTCACCTGCGCTTCAGGTGAGATGTACAGACGGTTTTATGGAAATCCGGGCTGGACATGGCCTGCCACCGACGCTATGATGAGCTATCACTATGTTGGCGGAGATGGCGGAGTGCCACCGAATCAGTCTTCTTACTGGTATGGATGGCATAGAACGTATTTTAACATAAACACCCCACGCAGGCCAACCCCGCGAACAAGAATCAATGCGAAATGGGCAGATAGAACGCCTTTGATGTGGGATATTTCTTATGATGCAGCAGATGTGGCAAGTCATTACTGGTATAAGACGCCTGTGAGCAATCATCCAAACAAAGATGGAACCGCAGCGTTTCAAAATGTTCTTTTTCTTGATGGTCATGTCGAAAGACAAATTCTCAGCCGCGGGGTAGGAAAGTACAGATGGGGCCATGATTATTACGACTGGTTCTATCTGAACGACTGAGTTTTAAGAAGGTTTTGCTCATCTCGTTTTTGACCGTCCCACATAAAAACAATATAATAAATGTTGCGTTCCTGAAAAATTCCATGAAAAAAAATAATTATTCAGAAAAACCAGTTGATTTTATAAGGGAGATTATAAGGCAGGACATTGCAAGTGGGAGGTTTGGGACAAGGGTACATACCCGTTTTCCGCCTGAACCCAATGGATATCTGCATATAGGGCATGCCAAGGCGATACACCTGAATTTTGAGATTGCAAAAGAATTTGGCGGCAAATGCAATCTGAGATTCGATGACACCAATCCTGCAAAAGAAGAATCTGAATATGTTGAAGCTATTAAACAGGATATAAAGTGGCTTGGCTATGACTGGGAAGATAGGTTATATTTTGCTTCTGATTATTTTGAAAAAATGTACCAGTACGCAATAGAACTTATAAAAAAGGGTAAGGCGTATGTTTGCGACTTAAGCCCTGAAGAAATAAGAGAGTATCGGGGGACGCTTACTCAACCTGGGAAAGAAAGTCCTTACAGAAACAGATCAGTAGAAGAAAATCTGGAACTTTTTAAAAGAATGAGAAACGGAGAATTTCCAGAGGGTTCAAGAACCCTTCGCGCAAAGATTGATATGTCTTCTCCAAACCTTAATTTAAGAGATCCTGTTATGTACAGAATCATAAAAAAAGTTCCCCACTACAGAACCGGCAATAAATGGTGTATTTATCCATCCTATGACTGGGCACATGGGCTTGAGGATTCAATAGAAGGGATAACCCATTCCTTATGTTCTCTTGAATATGAAAATCACAGACCATTATACGACTGGTTTCTTGACCAGCTCGGGCTTTACCATCCCAGGCAGATTGAGTTTGCCCGGTTGAATATGACTTATACTGTTATGAGTAAAAGATACCTTGCTGAACTTGTTGAAAGAAAGATTGTAAACGGATGGGATGACCCCAGGATGCCGACACTGGCCGGGATGAGGCGGGCGGGATACACCCCTGAAGCCATAAGAAAATTCTGTAAGCACATAGGCGTTGCTAAGACAGATAGCGTTGTTGACATTGAACTTCTTGAGCATTTTGTAAGGGAACATCTTAATAAGATATGCCAAAGAAAAATGGTAGTGATAAACCCATTAAAGCTTGTTATTGAAAATTATCCTGAAGAGAAAACAGAACAACTTGATGCAATCAATAATCCTGAAAATCCTGAAGAAGGAAAAAGAAAAATCCCGTTCTCCAGGATTCTCTTTATTGAAAGAGATGACTTTATGGAAAATCCACCGGAAAAATTTTATCGGCTTGCTCCTGGAGGGTAAGTACGACTCAGATACGCATATTATGTGAAATGCACGCAGGTTGTTAAGGATGAAAAAGGAGATATTAAAGAGATAAGATGCGTTTATGATCCGAATTCAAGAAATATGTACTCTGATAAGAAGCGTTCAAAAGCAATAATTCACTGGGTTTCAGCGATCCATTGTATTGATGTTGAGGTTCGGCTTTATGAACGGCTTTTTTTGAAAAAGGACCCGCTTGATGTTCCTGAAGGATCCGATTTTACAGTCAACATCAATCCAGATTCTTTAAAAATAGTTACTGGTTGTAAAGCAGAGCCTTCTCTGGCTGACGCAAAACCAAATGATAGATTTCAGTTTGAAAGATTGGGATATTTTGTATGCGACCCTGATTCAGCTTCAGGTCATATTGTTTTTAACAGAACAGTTTCTCTTAAGGACGAGTGGCAGAAAATCAAGAAATTTTTCAGCCATCCTTAATCCGACAAAAAATTCCCCATGCTTTTCCACCATTTGTATCGAGTGCAACAACAATTCGGTTATTTCCCTTTTTCACATTTGTAAAAACTTTTGTCTGGTCCCTGATTGCAGGGTTTGTTCCAGGTCCATAGAAAACTTCTTTTTCATTCACCCATACCCTTACAGGGCCATCATATCCTAATGATAGGATTGCCTTTGAATCAGATTCAAAACGCGCATCCGCCACAAGATAAATGATTCCTTTCTGAGAATTCGATATTTCTCTTATGTCAACAAAGCCAGCAAGAACGGTTTTAGAAGGTTGACACAGGATTTTTCGCTTTGCCAATTTTGATCCTTCTTCAGGGCTTGTATGGTCAAGGCTTGAGATATCAAGAAGTTCAGATACAAGCCAATTTTGAACATAGTCAAATTCATATTGCATCTCTTTTTCTTCAATGATAATTGGCTGGGTCCATGCCATCTCTTCAGCATCACCCCAGCACTCAAACCTCACATATTTTGCGTCCTGAGGTATTTCTACATTTATTGAATTACCATAAACAACCTTAAATCTCCTGCCGGCATTTTGAATTGCTGCAATTTTTTTTGCGTTTTCAGTTTCCAGGTAAATCTTATTTCCATCATAGTCAATGTGTTTGATTACGATACCTGTTGAGCAATAAAAGTTTCCTTTCCTGACGGCATCGATGATTGACTCAGGATACTTTTCTGCAAAAACAACATTCCATCCAAGTCCATAATCACCAGGTCTATGCGAATCGTCGTTGGCAAAGCCCCATACTTTTTTTTCTTTAGAAAGAAGAATGTCCCACTTGTTGATAGCATACTGGTTTCCGTCCAGCCTTCCTATGACTCCATTGTATATTTCTATTCCAAGATATCCTGTCCACTCCATCATCTGTTCAATTGAACAATGGTTGAATTCATTCTGCCAGTCAGGATGATTAATAATTGCAAAGCCCTTGCCTGTTTTATTGAATATCGCCTGTATATCATTTAGAACCTTTTGTCTTGAACTGTCGGGATAAATTTCTTCGGCTGCATCAATATACAAAAGGTGCACACCACTGGCTGAAATTTCCACCCCTGGAATCAAAATCAGACCTTTATTATCAAGTAATTTGTAATCCTTTTCAGTTATGAGAACGTCGTGGTCAGAAAATGAAAGAAAATCATAACCAAGTTCGAAATACTTATTTATGACATCCTGCGGGCTGAAAACTCCATCACTTCTTGTTGTATGAATATGAAAATTCCCTTTTAACCAGTTGCCTTTTTCAAATTTATATGGAAATTTCACTATCATCTTTTTGATCTTTTGGCTTTCCCGATCATTTTTAATGCGTTTTTATAAAAGATCTTTTCAATGTCCTGTTTTGAAAGTCCGTATCTTTCAGCAGCTTTTCTGAATGCATCTATTTCTTCATAAAGAAAAAAAGATAGCTTTTCAGATTCTGTTCCTCTGACTTCCTCCATGTGTCTGTCCTGAGAGACATCGCCATAAAGGCCCTCTGGTACAAGATTCACATAGGTTCCATTTTTTGTAACCCTTTTCATTCTCATTGTTGTTATCGGCATATCAGAGCCAAAGAGAATTCTTTCAGGTCCAGCGCAATCAATGAGTTGATAAAAAATGTTTTCATTGGTATTGGCGCTTATATCAAAAAAAATTCTCTTTGTTCTCTTTAAAATCTGAAACGCGTTTCCTGCGTCATCATCGCAATATGCCCTTCCCACATGAGCGACGATGAGCTGAATATTCAGGTATTTTTCATCGATCAGGAGAAGATTTTTCAGATTTTCTGGATTTTTCAGCCTGTCGTCCTTTGGAATATGCAGCATTACGATCCAGCCATTTTTATTATGAATCTCCAGGTGCTGTTCAGGGAAATAATCAAATATGCTGATTTGATTTAATGGAACATCCGGTATCATGCTCATATAACTTTTTGCTCCAATAAACCCGCCCTTAATGATTTTTTCCTCAAGTTCTTCCGGTGACCATCCTGGATCGCTGAAGATCAGTGCCGGCCATCCAGTTTTTTTTGAACACTCGCTCACGAAGCAATTGATTTTATCCAGGTTTTTTTTTGTTGGCAGATTCGGGAAAATTATTGGTGTGACATGGTTTTCAGGCAGTAATAATCTATATATTTGAATCAGATCTTCAGCAGTATTTTCTTCCGCAACTCGTGACGGCCAGCTTACAAACCTTGGGTCCTGCTTCTTTTGCAATGGATAATCCTTTTTCCTCCAGATATGGGTGTGAACATCTATTATTTTTTCAGGAAGGAAACTTTTTAATCTTCTGTAAAAATCAACATCAACCTTTTTTATTTCAAGTTTAGGCATTTTTTAGATTAACGAGAAGAAACATTTATTAAACAGCTATGACAAGATTTTACCATACAACCTTTTTTATGCAATACATGTTTTTTAAAATCTCTGTGATATAATTGTTCCATAAACAAAAAACAGGAGGAAATATGGAGCAAAGACTTGTTCAGTTTGTTTTAATGGTTTGCTTTATTTTGATGCAGGTTTCCATCACTTATTCAAAAGGAATTATTATTGCAGAAAAAGGAAAGACGGATGCAAAGATCCTTGTTTCTCAGCAATCAGGAAATTTTGAAAAGCTCGCTGCTGAGGACCTTGCAAAATACATTGAAAGGATGACAGGCGCAAAACCTGAAATAATAAGTTCACAACAGGAAATTTCAACCGCTCTTTTAAGAAAAGACATTCCAGTTTTTATTATTGGCACACTTGCAATAAAAGAAAATCCGCAATTGCAGATAAAACTCGACGCAGTAAAAAAGAAAAATCCGGTTTTGCGGGCTGATGCGATAGTAATAAAAACAGAAGGAAACAGAATTTTTCTCGCAGGAAGCAATGATGAATCCCATTATTTTGCGGTGGCTGAGTTATTGAGAAGATGGGGCTGCAGATTTTTTATGCAAACTGAATTTGGAGAGTGTGTTCCCGAGTATTCAAGACTTATTCTTGATCAGATTGACTATGCCTACGCGCCGCCTTTCGAGGTCAGAAAATACTGGCTTTCCTGGTATGGAGACGCAACCGGACAAGCACAGTTTATGCGTTTGAATATGATGAACAATGAGGTTGTACCGAGCGGTCACGCACTTGCAAAATATACAAAAGATATTGCTCCTGGCGGAGACCCTTTTAAGGTTCCAATCTCTGAAAGATCAACCGCTGAACATGTGGCGGCAAAGATCGAAAAGGACTATGCTGCTGGTAAAAGGATTTCCCTCGGGATGGAGGATGGTCTTTATACTTCTGACTCAACAAAGGATAAAGAATTGATGGCATTGCAATGGGACAAGTATTTTTTAACTCCATCTATGACAGATGCCTTTATGGAATTTTACAATAATGTTGCGGATATCCTGATGAAAAAATATCCTGAAAGCAAGGCAAAGATTGGCTTTCTCGCATATTCAAATATGACACTACCGCCTGTAAGAGATATTGTGGCTAAAGAGCCTCTTGTTGCTTATTTAGCGCCTATTGACATTGATCCGATACATGGTATGGATGACCCTGAATCGCCACCAAGGCAGGAATACAAAGATATGCTTTATAAGTGGGCAAAGGTAATGCAGGGCAGGGTGGTAATCTATGACTATGACCAGGGAATGCTTGTATGGAGAGACATTCCAAATCCATCTATTGCTTCAATAAGGCAGGATATCAAACATTACAGAAATGCAGGAATCCTCGGAATAGACACAGAAAGCCGTGGCGCTTTCGCAACCACTTTCATCAACCTTTATATACGGGGCAGGTTGATGTGGAATCCTGATGAAGACGTTAAAAAGCTGATAGATGAATTTTACCCTGCCTTTTATGGTCCTATGGCAAAGCCAATGAGCCAATACTGGAACGCAATTTTTAAGGCCTGGGAAGAAACAATTGTCACTGAGCATGAATATTTTATTGCGCCTGCAATATACACCGAGGACCTTGTAAAGTTTCTTGAGAAAAAGCTTATTGAAGCTGAAAAAATTGCAGAAAAGATTTCAACAAAAAAACAAAAAACCAGAAACGAAAATCTTTATCTTGAAAGAATGAAGTTTACAAGACTGGGATTTGAAGTTCTGAAAAATTATATGGCGATGGTAAAAGAGGCCTCAACAAACTGTGATTACGCAAAAGCGGTTTCATATGGCGAAAAAGGGCTTGCCGCAAGAGAACAGTTAACAGCAATGAATGGTATCTTTACAACCTACAAGAGAATTGGAGAACATGGTTATGCCTGGTGGCCTGGTGAGGTTCAGCAGTATCGCGAACTTCTTGCTTTGATTGATGGAACAAAAGGCACTCTGATAAAAAAACTGCCTCTTGAATGGGCTTTTATAAGAGATCCTGAGAATATCGGAATAAAAGAAAGATATTATGACTGCGCGATTGCCCTTACTTACTGGAACAAAAATTCATCAAGTTTCACAATCAAAACAAGAAAAGATTATCCGGCAAAAACATGGGAGATTGTGAAAACCAACCTTTATCTGCAGGCGCAGGGAATAAGGAGAAAGGATAGGCAGGCAGATATTGGTTATGGCTGGTACAGAACAGAGATTGAACTTGAAGATTCAGATTTACAGGGTAATATTCATATAATGTTTCCAGGCATTTTCAATGAATGTTGGTTGTATATCAATGGTAGAGAAGTTGCTCATCGGGAAAACTATAAGGGGTTATGGTGGCTTAACGATTACAGATTTCAGTGGGATATCGACCTTACAGGAACACTGAAACCCGGCAAAAACACAATTGCTTTAAGGATACATAATCCGCATCATTTTGCAGGGATGTTCAGGAGGCCTTTTATATACAGGACTGAATAGATTGAGAGATGCTTTTCAAACATGACTGGCTTGAAACTGAACAGAGGTTAACCGATTTCTTAAAACGGAAAATCTATTGGAAGGCCCTGTATCGCAATATACGCACCTGATACCTATACAGAATTGAAACCACCAGAACCACCTGATTCAGATCAGGATAGGTACCTTAACATTGACTGGTACCTAAAAAATCTTGAATACCGTTTTTCAAAGACCGCCTATCTGGGAGAAGCTCTTCCTTCTGATTCTGTGATGGCAGGATACACCATCTCCTACGGCGCAAATGTTAAATTCAGTCCGCAAACCATATGGATTGAGCCAGTCGACAATCTAAATATCGAAGATGAAAATGTGTTTGAATTGAAATGGGAGCGTGTTGAAATGCAAAGTTTTCTTGAATTTTATACAAAATTTGCTCAGGCAGGTTCTGGAAGATTTCTTATTGGTCAACCTGCAATACTTCCTGGTAATGATTTCCTTTCAATGATTATGGGCTCTGAAAAATTCTTGATGGCACTTGTTGATAATCCTGTAGCTATGAAAACTGTCATTAGGAAACTTGCAAATAACTGGGTGAGCATCAACAAAAAATTAACTGAAATATATACAAAATATCAAAATGGTTATGGCATATGCTGGCTGGCTTTGTGGTGTCCTTATTCTTTTATCTCAACACAATCAGATATTTCCTGCATGCTTTCTAAAGAGATGTTTGAAGAATTTATAGTTCCGGAGATTGAACTTGTGGGAAGGGAATTTGGTTGTGTTGTTTACCATCTTGATGGTCCAGGCGCCCTGCATCATCTTGATAGATTATGTAAAATGCCTGAAATAAAAATGATACAGTGGGTTCCAGGAATCGCAAGCACACACTCAGTTGAAAGATGGCTTCCGCTTTATAAAAAAATTCAGGATGCAGGAAAGATGGTTATGGCATATGTGCCATCAGAACAGGTTAAATTGTTTGTCCGGAACCTTGACGCAAAACTTTCTTATATTATGACAGGTTGCAATACAAAAAAAGATGGAGAATATCTTCTGCTAAAAATTGAAAAATGGTCACATACAATGCCGTTTGCATTTTAAAAAAATGTGTTTATAATAAACTTAACAAATTTTAATTGAACACAGGACTGAAAAATGGGAAACAAAGCCCTCAGGGTTGTATGGTTTCAGGCAGCCAGTTGCACCGGCTGCACAATCTCCATCCTTAACTCGTCTTCCTTTAAGGTCAAGAATCTCTTGCTTGATGAAATTGTTCCAGGCCATCACCTCTGTCTTTTATTTCAGCAAACCATTATGGCTGGTTCTGGAGAAAAGGTGCTTGAAGTATTAAGGGAACAGGGAACGCGAAAGGATTTTTTTCTTGTTGTTGAAGGTTCCATTCCGACTAAAGACAGTGGCATCTATGGAAAACTGGGTGAAAAAACAATGCTTGAGTGGTTTGGCCAGCTTGCTTCTGCTTGTTCTGGAATTATTTCTCTTGGGACATGTTCTTCTTTCGGTGGAATGTTCGCTGCGGCTCCGAACCCTGCTGGTTGTAAGAGCGTAAGGGATGTGTGTAAGACGCTCAAAGTTGAAAAACCAATAATAAATATTCCCGGTTGTCCGCCTCATCCTGACTGGTTTATTGGAACAATTGTACATCTGCTGAATCGAGGTATCCCGGCGCTGGACGATGTTTCAAGACCTCTGGATTTTTACGGCGGTTTAATTCACGAAAATTGCCCGAGAAGGCCATATTTTGATAAAGGAAAATTTGCGTATAAATTTGGAGAAGAAGGCTGTTTATATTTGCTCGGCTGCAAGGGACCTTTTACAAACTCCGATTGTCCTTTGCGACAGTGGAATGGCGGCATCAATTGGCTTATAAAAAACGGTGCTCCCTGTTTTGGTTGTGTGGAACCAGACTTTCCAGAAAAAATGGTTCCTTTTTTTGAAAAACCGAAAGATAACAAAACTTAAGAGCAGGAGAAAAAATGCGAAAGAAAATTCTGGTTGATCCTGTAACAAGGATTGAAGGACATCTCAAGGTTGAACTTGAAATTGAAGATAATGTCATAGTTTCCGCAAGGAGCAGCGGTATGTTGTACAGGGGGATTGAACAGATTTTGATCGGGCACGACCCCCGTGATGCCTGCCAGATTACGCAGAGAATATGCGGTGTATGTCCTATAGCCCACGGCATGGCTTCTTCGATCTGTCTTGATTCTGCTTTTGGAATAAGCGATAAAATTCCTGAAAATGCACATCTTGTGAGAAATCTTATTCACGCCAGCAATCATATCCATAACAGCATTCTTCATTTTTATCATCTTGCAATACTTGATTATGTTGATGTGACAAGGGTAAAAAAAGGTGTAAGCCCTGAGATTGACCTTGTTGTACAGTTTCTGCAGAGGGATGAAAAAGCGCCTTTTGTCCCAAGAGAAGAAGATTTCAAATTTCCAGATGATGTAAATCAGAGAATGGTTGAAAACTATCTGAAGGCACTTGAGATGAGAAGGATTTCCCAGGAAGCCCTTGCCATATTTGGCGGTAAGATGCCTCATCAGTGCGGAATTATACCGGGTGGCGTTACCCAGAAACTCGATGCAGGTAAGATTGAAAATTATCTCGGTAAGATTAAAGAAATTTCTGCATTTGTTAACTTTTATTACTGGCAGGATTTGATGGATCTGATTAAGCACTACCCTGACTGTTCATCTGCGGGCAAAGGTTGTGGAAATTTGCTTGCCTACGGTGCGTTTCCTGTTCCTGCCAATGGACTTGAAAAATTTCAGCCCGGGGGAGTTTACTATTCTTCAACTGCGAAAATAGAAGCCTTTGAGCCAGAAAGAATTACAGAGGCGATAGAATATTCATGGTATCAGGGAAGTACCGGCCATCCTGCAACTAATTTTCCTCAGCCGGATCCTTTTAAAGAAAAATCGTACTCCTGGCTGAAAAGTCCTAGATATCAGGGACAGGTTTTTGAAGTGGGCCCGCTTGCAAGAGTTATGATTGCGTATGCAAAGAATGTTCAGCCGTGGAAAAACTGTTTGCTTGAAGCATTGGATTCAACAGGAATGAAAATTAACGATGTTATTTCTGTAGCAGGAAGGCATCTGTGTCGGGGAATTGAATGTAAACTCTTGCTCAAAGAGGCTGAAAAATGGTTGTTAAAAATAGATACATCCGGGGAATTCTATTTTGATTATGAAATTCCACAGGAATCCAGAGGAGTCGGTCTTACTGAGGGAGCTCGCGGAGCTGTTGGACACTGGATGAGTATTAAAGATAAAAAGATTGCGCACTATCAGGTTATATCTCCCACTACCTGGAACTGTTCTCCAGAGGATGATATGGGTAATCCGGGTCCGCTTGAACAGGCTCTCACAGGACTTAGATTAAAAGATGAAAATCAGCCGGTTGAAGCGCTGAGAGTCATACGATCGTTTGATCCATGTCTTGCGTGTTCTGTCCAGTTAAAAAATTCGAATAAACTTCACAACAGAAAATTTTATATATGGGCGTAGAAATACTGGTTGCCGGGCTTGGCAATATTTTGATGATGGATGATGGTATTGGAATTTATCTTTGCAGGTTTATCAAGGAGAAAAAAAAGGGAATTGAGATTCAGGAGTTTGGATTGGAGGACTGGCGGCTTTTTTCGATAGTATCAAACTTTAAAAAAGTTGTGATTGTTGATGCGGTGGATATGGGATTATTTCCTGGTGAGTGCACAGTGTGGGAAGATGTGGATTTTGTTAGAGAAACAGGTTTTTCAACACACAATGGAAATTTTGCTTCTGAATTATTTCTTGCCAGAACCATCAAGAAATTGCCAGAGAATATTTTTCTTTTTGGAATTCAGCCAGAGAGAGTTGACTGTGGAATCGGTCTTACAAATGTACTGGATAAAAATTTTGACTTCATAGCGGGCAGACTAATGACTTTTATTGAATTTCTTGAGAGAGGAGAAAAGCATGCTCTACACTGAAATGAAAGATTTTGAAGAAATAAAGAAACTGCTGGAATCAGAAGAATCCGTTTTTTTGCTCGGGTGTGGTGGGTGTGCAGAGGTATGCCGAACATCTGACGAGAAGACAATTGTTGAAATAGAAGAGAAGCTTAAAAATTCAGGAAAAAGTGTTTCAGGGAAACTTATAATAGATTTTATGTGCAGCAAACAACTTCTTGCCAGAAGACTTGCAAGATTTCAAGACGATCTGGACAGGAGTACTGCAATTCTTGTGTTTTCATGCGGAATAGGAATCCAGTGCGCAGGTGCTGTGTCAGATAAAGTTGTATATCCAGCGACAAACACAATTTCACTTGGTGGATTTCAAGGACTATGGCCTGGTGAAGAAAGATGTGCGCAATGCGGGACATGCTATCTTGGAATTACAGATGGAATCTGTCCAATTACATTTTGCGCTAAGGAACTTGTCAATGGCGCCTGTGGCGGAGCAAAGGATGGAATGTGCGAGATAAAAACAGAAAAAGAATGCGGCTGGGTTCTGATTTATGAAAGGCTAAAAAAAATCGGGAAACTCGACCTTTTGCGTGAAATCCAGCAGCCAAGAGATTTTAAGAAGATTGAACCAGATGCAAAACTGAGGAAAACAATCCATTTTGCAATTGACAGATAAAAACCAATATTCTGGAGAAAGGACAGAAGATGGATAAAAAAACCCTGAAGGAAAAACTGCAGGAAAAAAAGTTTGTGATAACTTCTGAAATTGGGCCTCCAAAAGGTACAAACATTGAACCCCATCTAAAGGAAGCCGAGCACATCAAGGATAAGGTTGATGCCTTCAATGTTACCGATCTTCAAAGTTCAGTGATGAGACTGGGTTCTCTTGCTACCTGTCGCCTTCTTTTTGAAAGAGGATTTGAGCCGGTTTTTCAGCTTACCTGCAGGGACAGAAACAGATTAGCTTTACAGTCTGACCTTTTGAGCGCATATGTTTTAGGCATAAGAAACGTTTTATGTATAACAGGGGACCATCCTTTTCTTGGGGATCATCCTGAAGCGAAACCAGTATTTGATCTCGATTCTGTTTCTCTATTGAGAGTTGCCACAAGTTTGATGAATGGAAAGGATATGATGGAAAATGAGTTGGATGGAAAACCGGAATTTTTCCTTGGTGCAGTTGTCAGTCCTGGCTATGAGCCGCTTGAAATGCAATTGATTAAGATGGAGAAAAAAATAGAGGCTGGCGCGAGATTTTTTCAAACACAGGCAGTTTATGAACTTTCAAGTTTTGAGAAATTTATGAATGCGGTTGAAAAATACAGAGTTCCCATACTTGGTGGGATAGTACTGCTTAAAACAGCGGGCATGGCAAAATACATGAACGAAAATGTTGCGGGTGTTTGTGTTCCTGAAAAATATATTAAGATGATGGCTGCAGCAAAAAAGGAAGAAAGGGCAAAGGTTAGCATTCAGATCGCAGCTGAATTGATAAAGGGAATGAAAGATATGTGTCAGGGGATTCATATAATGCCTCTCGGCTGGGAAAAATATGTTCCTTCTGTATTAGAACAATCAGGATTTTAAATAAAGATGGTTGGTTCATATGATAGAAAAATAGATACATTAAGAATTTCAATCACCGATAGATGTAATCTTAATTGTTTCTATTGTAAAAACAAAAATTTTTTCCACTCTTCTAAAACAAGTATCCTTTCCTATGAAGAAATTTTTAAAATTGTTAAGTGCTTTGTGAGCCTTGGAATCAACAAAATCAAATTAACAGGGGGAGAACCGCTTTTAAGAAAACAATCAGTGGACCTTATAAAAATTTTGTTATCTCTCCACCTCGAAGATTTAGTTTTGACTACAAATGGGACTTTGCTCACGGGTTATGCAAGCCAACTTTACGGGGCTGGTTTAAAAAGAATAAATATAAGTCTTGATACCTTAAAAAAAGATAAATTTATGTTTCTTACAGGTTCTGACAGATTTGAAGATGTTTTTGAAGGAATAAAAGTTTCTTTAAAAACGGGTTTTTCTCCTGTTAAATTAAATGTTGTTCTTCTTAAGGGAATAAATGATGACGAAATAATTGATTTTATTGAACTTGGCGAAAAATACGAAAGTTTAATCATCAGGTTTATAGAATTGATGCCTGCAAATAGCAATCTGAAAGACTGGAAAAGATATTTTTTAAGTAGAGCAGAAGTGTTGAATGAAATAAAAAAACTCGGGAAAGTAATACCCAAAGAGAAAAACTTTACAGGTTTTGGGCCTGCTGAATATTTCGAGATTTTTGAGCATAAAGTTACTTTCGGAATTATTAGCCCTATAACAAAACCTTTCTGTTCGACCTGCAATAGAGTAAGAATGAACTGTAAAGGTGAATTAATTCTTTGTTTATACGGTGCTTCTTCAATTGACCTGAAGTATTTCTTAAGAAATTCTTCAGAGGAAGATTTAACTTCCATTATAAGACAGAGTGTTTTGAGAAAACCAACTGGTTATAACTTTGGAGAAGTTCCAGGTTCCAAA
This sequence comes from Candidatus Omnitrophota bacterium, assembly GCA_023819255.1. Lineage (GTDB taxonomy): Bacteria > Ratteibacteria > UBA8468 > B48-G9 > DTJG01 > DTJG01. Next base: position 37,424 of record JAMWBU010000011.1, on the reverse strand, counting down.
GTTGCAATGTGTGAAATTGGTGGATGAAAATAAAAAATACTCGATATTGGGGATGAGGGAAAGTGTTTTAATCTCAATAATTCAGAAATGAGAGTTGCCAGAGAAATAATCAGAGTTAGTGGATCAAAAAAAAAGAAAGAAATAGACAGAATTGCTGTTGAGCTTTTGCTGAAAATATATCTTAACAAAAAAAGATTAGTTTCTATTTCATGCAGTCCTGAAGACCTTGATTATCTGGTTACAGGCTTTCTTTTTTCAGAAGGTATTGTTAAGGATAAATCGGATATCAAAAATATTAAAATTGAAGAAGGCTGTTGTTATGTCGAAGTTAAAGAATCAAGTTTTTTTTGCCAAAAACTTTGGATTAAAGGTTCAGGGTGCGGGACATTTTTTTCTTCCCAACAAAAACTTGAAAAAGTTAGTTCTCCTTTTTTTGCTATCAGCCCGGATGATGTTTTGTTTTTAATGAAAGAGATGGAGGCTTTTTCAAAGGAGTATCATCTTACAGGAGGAGTTCATTCTGCAGGTTTATCTGATGGAAAAAAAATAATCATTTTTCGCCAGGACATCGGAAGGCATAATGCGATTGATAAAGTAATAGGTGAATCACTAATAAAAGGAATCTCTTTTTCTGACAAGATCCTTCTTACTTCTGGAAGAATAAGTTCAGAGATAGTTTCAAAAAGCGCTAAATGTAATATTTCTATAATTATTTCAAAATCGGCTCCTACAAGCTATGCAATAAAACTGGCAGAATTTTATGAAATAACGCTTGTTGGATTTGCAAGAGGAAAAAGGTTTAATATTTATTGCCACCACGAAAGAATAGTTTGAAGTTGCTAGTGAATAAATGAATAAAGAAAGAGGTTCTTATGATTGATATTTCTTCAAAAAAGCCGACAAAAAGAAAAGCAGTGGCAGAAGGGAGAATTTTTATCCCGGCAGATATAATAAAGAAAATAAAAGAAAAGAAAATTCCAAAAGGCGATGTTTTGAAAACAGCAGAAATTGCAGGGCTTTTCGCCTTTAAAAACACGGTTTTTACCATACCCCATTGTCACCCTGTAAAAATTACAAAAGGAGAAATTTCTTTTACAGTCGGGAAAGAAAGTATCACAGTAAAAAGCGTAGTTGAAGGGATTGACAGGACTGGTTTTGAAATGGAAGCATTGAATGGAGTTGCAACAGCGCTTTTAACAATTTATGATATGTGTAAAGTATATGGGTATAAAATGGAAATAAGCGAAATAAGATTAATCAAGAAGACAGGAGGAAAAAGTGCAATTTAAAATTTTTCGCATACCGTCTTTTAGATCGAAGACTAAACGTTTTGAAATACGAAAGGATAGAAAAACATAATCCTTATACCAAGGGGTGATATGGGATACTTTCTGAAAGAAAAGGTTGATTTCAAAAAACATAATGAAGAGGCGCGCCGGCTATGGGACGATTATAAGGAAAAGAAACACAACAGGGTTCCCGTAACCATCGGAGGAAGTATAAGAAATTTTTTTGAAAATCCTTATCTAAATACAGACGGATATACATTTTATCAGTTCTACAATGATTTTGAGATTCATATCAGATGCCAGTTGCTTTTCCAGAAATGGTGGAGAGAGAATATTCTGTGCGATAGGGAAATGGGTGCTCCTGAGAGATGGCAGATAGGTATTGATTTTCAGAATAACTGTGAAGCAGGATGGTTTGGCTGTAAGATAATATACCCTGACAAATTCACTCCACCTGATACCGAACCAATTTTTAGGGAAAATAAATATAAACTTTATGAAATGAAGGCGCCTGACCCGTTGAAAGATAACCTAATGAAGAAAGCAATGGAATTTTTTGATTATATAAATGGGAGGTGTAAAAATCTTGAATTTGAGGGGCGCCCGGTAATGGGACCCGCAACAATCCCTGGAGAATGGACAGATGGACCTTTTACAGTTGAAAAATACAGGCATTTTGTATTTCCTTTCCACAAAAGAATTATAGATGAATTTTCTGATGGGAGTTCTGTTGGAATTCACCTCTGTGGCAATGCATATCATCTATTTGGATTCTTAAAAGATAACCTGAATATCTGTTCATTTGATACTGGCTTTCCGATTGATTCTAAAAAGGTAAGGGAAGAGCTTGGAAATGATGTTGAGATAATGGGCGGTCCCAATATAGTTCTTCTTAAAAATGGCACGCAACAGGATATTTCAGAAGAGGTAAAAAGGATATGTGACAGCGGGATAATGACTGGGAAAAGATTTATCATGAGGGAAGGAAATAATCTAGCGCCTATGACCCCTGTGGAAAATATTGTAAGTATGTACAAAGCAGCTAAGCTATATGGAAGATATAATTACTGATAGCGATAGATACTTTTTATATGATTTTCAACCTTCGAGTAAACTTTAGCATCACAAGCAGAGCGGGGTGCGCTAAAATAAAATTCCGCATTTTATTTTTCCATGGTGGATGATATAATATGAAACGAATTAAAGATTAAAAATTTTTCCCTATGTCAGAATTTCAGCCAAATTCTACGTTGAACGAAATTATTTTACATTGAAAAACAAATCAAAAAAGATTAGGGTATGATATTAAGAGGCAAAGAAAAAATATCCTCTTCCTTACAACAAACTTTTTTGCTTTTTTCTACAAAGATTGCTAAAAAATGGGAAATGTTTTTTCTATAAACATAAGCGCGAAGAAAGGGACGGCCAAATTTCCGGTAAAAGAAGCGATTTTTAAGAAAGATTCCGGCATAGAAGGGGATGCTCATGCCGGTCGGGATAAAAATCGCCAGGTGAGTCTGCTTTCCTGGGAAAGTATCCAGAAGAAAAACTTCTGCCTGAAGAAAGAGGATAAAAAACTGAAGCCAGGTGATTTCGCAGAAAATATTACAACCAGCGGTATTGATTTATCACTGATAAAAATCGGGGACAGGTTTAATATCGGAAATGTAGTTTTAGAGGTTTCTCAAATAGGCAAAAAGTGTCATCTTTATTGTGAAATTTATAAAAAGATTGGGAGTTGTATTATGCCCGGTGAAGGAATTTTTGCAAGAGTGGTTAAAGGCGGGAAAGCGAAGACCGGAGATTTGATTAAGGTTGAACCAAAGATTGATGCTGGTATTCTGACAGTGAGCGATAGTTGCTATAGAGGATCAAGAATTGATTACAGTGGCAGGTATCTTGTTGAGGCATGCGCAAAGAACAACTGGAATGTTTTGAGGTATGAAGTGGTTCCTGACGAAAAACAGCTGATAAAAGACAGGTTACTTATGTTTTCATCGGAGCTTGATCTGGTGCTGACAACCGGTGGAACGGGTCCTGGAGTAAGGGACATCACGCCCGAGGCAACTACTGAAGTTTTAGAGAAAAATATACCGGGGATACCTGAGTTAATAAGAATGAAAACATTTGAAAGTACCAAATTTTCTGTGCTTTCACGGGCAGTAGCAGGTATCAGGGGCAATACCTTAATAATAAATATTCCAGGAGGATTAAAAGGTGTAAAAGAGTGCTTTGAAATTTTAAAAGACATAATCCTGCACGCAATTAAAATGATCAGGGGATTTCCACATGAAGATTGATAAATATAAAAACAAAAAAGGCTATTACCTTGAACTGCTTCAGGATATCCAGGGCAGGAAAAACTATATTCCTGTTTCATTGCTTAAAAAAATTTGCAAGCAGTTAGATATCCCGGAAAGCAAGATTTTCGGGGTGCTTACCTTTTATTCTCAATTCACAACAGAAAAAAGAGGAAAATATCTTGTAAAGCTTTGTGATGGTACAGCATGTCATGTGAAAGGGGCAAGGGAAGTAAAAAGAATTCTTGAGAGAAAGTATGGATTAACCAATGGTAAAACCACGGCTGATGGAAGATTTACTCTTCAGGAGGTTGCGTGTCTGGGTAGTTGTTTTCTTGCTCCTGTGATGATGATAAACCAGCGGTATTTTGGAAATCTTACCCCTGAAAAGGCTTTATCAATATTTAAAAACCTTAAATGAAAAAGTTGAATATCAATCAGCTGGAAAATTTGCAAAAAAAAGCCATCCGTAAATTTGCAGATGCAAAAAAAATTAAAGTCCGCATCTGCATTACTGGTTGCCGTGCAAATGGGGCTCTTGAATTGCTTGAGTGTTTTAAAAGGCAGATTCAGAATAAAAATCTTAATAAAGAAATTCAAATTATTCCCACAGGATGCCAGAAGTTTTGTAGCGGGGCACCTGTTGTGTCAATTGATTTACCATCTTTTTCTGTTATGTATCAGAAGATTGGTATAAATGACGTGAGAGAAATAATAGAACAGACCATTAAGAAAGAAAAATTAATTTCTCGTTTTCTTATTCCACAAACGAAATTTTTTGACCTCCAGACAATCAAGGTAAGCAAAAATTGCGGTTTAATCGACCCATTAAGTTTGCAACAGTATCTATCTCAAAACGGCTTTTCTGCACTACGGACTGTCCTGGCTGAATTTTCTCCAGAAGATGTTATAGCAGAGATCAAGAGATCTAAACTTAGAGGAAGAGGTGGTGCAGGTTTTCCCACAGGATTGAAGTGGGAATTTGTTAGAAATGCAATCGGCAATCCAAAATATGTGATATGCAATGGAGATGAAGGAGATCCTGGCGCTTTTATGGATAGAGCGCTTCTGGAAGGGTGTCCGTTCCAGGTCATTGAAGGGATTATCATCTGTGCATATGCAGTGGGCGCAAGCCAGGGCATTGTCTATGTGAGGGCAGAATACCCAATCGCAGTTGAACATCTGAAATTCGCGATAAATGAATGCTACAGATATGGCTTGCTGGGCAATGATATACTTGGCACAAACTTTTCTTTTGACCTGCATATTAAAGAAGGCGCTGGTGCCTTTGTTTGCGGAGAGGAAACTGCATTAATAGCCTCCATTGAAGGAAAAAGGGGTATGCCCAGGCCGCGTCCTCCTTTTCCAGCACAGCAGGGTTTGTGGAATAAGCCGACCTGTATCAATAATGTTGAGACATTTGCGAATATTCCGATCATCATTCTGGAAAGCGGGGAAAATTTCGCGCAGATTGGGACTTCTTTAAGTGGTGGTACAAAACTTTTCTCTCTCGCAGGAAAAATAAGAAATACTGGTCTGGTAGAGGTTCCACTCGGAATTTCACTTGGTAAGCTTATTTTTGATATAGCAGGTGGTGCTCTTGCCGGCAGGACATTGAAGGGAGTGCAGATTGGTGGCCCTTCTGGAGGTTGTTTACCTGTAAGCAAGTTTAATACACCGGTTGATTACGAAGATATAACAAAACTTGGTGCAATAATGGGATCAGGTGGAATTATAGGTGTTGATGATAAGGTTTGCATGGTCGAATTTGCGAGATATTTCGTTGACTTTGTTCAAAAAGAGTCCTGTGGGAAATGCGTTCCCTGCAGGATTGGGACAAAAAGGATGCTTGAGATTCTGACACGAATAACTCAGGGATGCGGAGAACCACAGGACATATCACAGTTAAAAGAACTTGCCGAGACTCTTAAACAGGCAAGCCTCTGCGGACTGGGTCAAACTGCGTGCAATCCTGTTTTGACAACACTTCTTTATTTTGAAAGAGAATACAGGGAACATATTTTTATGAAATATTGCAGGGCAGGGCAGTGCAGGGAACTTGTCTACACCCCATGCGAAAATGCATGTCCTGCGGGTGTAAGGGCTTCTGATTATGTTGCTGCAATAAGAACAGGGAATTTCGAGGAGGCATTTAATATAATAGCCCAAGACATTCCTTTTCCATCCGTATGCGGCCGTATCTGCTATCATCCATGTGAATCCAGATGCAGACGTGCAGAAATTGACCAACCGGTTGCAATCTGTTCATTGAAGAGGTTTGTCGCAGATTACGGACGAAAAAAGAGCCTTTCTATAAAAAAGCAGGTAGAATTCAAACCGTTGCGAGAAAAAAAGGTCGCAGTCGTTGGAGGAGGACCGTGCGGACTTACCTGTGCATGGGTTTTGAGTCGCGAAGGAATAGAGGTTTCGTTGTTTGAAAAAGAGTATAAACCTGGCGGAACACTGAGATATTATGTTCCAGAATTTCGGCTTCCGGTAAAAGTGCTTGAAAGAGAAATCAGGGACATTCTGAACCCGCGTATAAAAGTGTATTTTGGTAAGTGTCTTGGGAAAAATTTAGATCTACAAATCCTTGAGAAGAATTTCGATGCCGTTTTCATTGCTGTTGGAGCTAACCATGTCCAGAGATTAGGTATACCTGGTGAAGACCTTACCAATGTTTACCAAGGGCTTGATTTTCTCAGAAGAATTAAAAGCGGTGATAAAATTAATCCAGGCAAAAGGGTGGGAATAATTGGTGGTGGAAATGTGGCGATAGACTGTGCCAGGAGCGTTTTGAGAATTGGTGCAGACGATGTTTCAGTCTATTATAGAAGAACTTCTGAACTAATGCCCGCTCACAGCTGGGAAATTGAGCAAGCAGAAAGAGAAGGGGTAAGGTTTAGATTTCTTTTTGCACCGCTTGAAATTCGTAATCGTGGTGAATCACTGGAAATTTTATTTCAGAAATACCAGTTGATGGATTTTTTTGATGATGATGGCAGGAGGAGAATTTCAGAGGTTAAAGGAGAAATTATTTCTTCTATTGTTGATACCCTGATAATAGCCATTGGGCAGAGGAGCATGTTTCCAGAGATTTTTAAAGGCTGTGATGTGGAGCAGAGTAATCTAATGGTTTCAGGTAGAAAAATTTTTCTTGGAGGTGATTTTTTACGTGGACCTGCCACAGTAGTAGAGGCAATTGGTGATGGTAAAAAAGCAGGATTTTCAATTTTGAAGCACATCTACAATATTTTACCCGAGGAGAAAAAAAGGTTTCAGATCTCTGAGAATTTAAAGGAGCAAAAACCCGTTAAATTGTCGAGACAGAAGCCGAACTTAATACCATTGAAAAAAAGAATCACTGGTTTTGCAGAAGTTGAGAAGACCTTTTCCACAAAAAAAGCCATCAAAGAAGCAAACAGATGTTTATTCTGCCAGTTTGAAAAATGAGTATAAAAGTTTTTATCGATAACACAGAGTATGATGCGGAAATCGGCCAGACAATACTTGAGGTTGCCAGAAAGCATCTGATTGAGATACCTGCTTTGTGCTGGCAGCCACAGTTACTTCCATATGGTGCTTGTAGACTTTGTATTGTTGAAGTAAAGGGAGAGAGAAGGCCAGTTACTTCTTGCAGCTACCAGATTGTAAAAGAGATAGAGGTTCTTACAAAAACAGCTGAAATTTTAAGAATGAGAAAAAACCTCCTTTCACTTTTACTTTCAAATCATCCTGCGGATTGTATGACCTGTGAAAAAAGTGGTGACTGCCTTCTTGAAAAATATGCATATGAATACGGAATAAGAAAGCCAGCATTTTTGGGAGAAAGAAATAAGGTATGTGAGAAAGATGGAAAACCTTTTATCATAAGGGATTATGAAAAATGCATTATGTGCGGGAAATGCGTAAGAGTTTGCGAAGAGATTGCTGGCGCAAATGCGATTGACTTCGGCTGGAGGGGTTTTGGCGTTCAGATTGTTTCTGGTTTTGATGGGTCTCTGAAGGATAATGGCTGTTTTTTCTGTGGTAACTGTATTGAGGTATGTCCTGTTGGAGCCTTAAGAGAGATCAGTGCAGAGAAAAAAGGCAGAACATGGGAGTTTAGAAAAATAAATACAATTTGCCCTTATTGCGGGGTTGGATGTGGAATTCAGGTTTCAGTAAAAGATAACTCTATTGTGAAAATAAATGCATTGCCAGATGGTTCGGTGAATAAAGGATGGCTGTGTGTAAAGGGAAAGTTTGGTTTTGAATATGTTAAAAGCCCGGATAGATTGAAAAAGCCATTGTTAAAAAAGGATAAGAAAGCTGGCAAATTTATGGAAATAAGCTGGGATGAGGCGCTGGATTTAATAGTTAATAGGTTCAGTGAGATAAGAAAGAAATATGGTGCCAATGCTTTAGCTGGACTAGCGTCTGCAAAATGCACAAACGAAGAAAATTATCTCTTTCAAAAGTTTTTCAGACAGATTATAAGAACCAACAATATTGACCATTGTGCCAGACTTTGCCATGCTCCAAGTGTTGCAGCGTTGTCCCAAACTTTGGGTTCTGGAGCCATGACCAATTCCCTTGATGAAATTGAAAATTGTTCCGATTGTATTGTTTTAATTGGCTCCAATGTAAGCGAGACTCAGCCAGTGACTTCCTATAAAATAAGAAAGGCAGTCAGTCGAGGTGCTAAACTTATTGTAATTGATCCGCAAGAGATAGAAATGGCAAAAATTGCAGAAATTTATATACAGCCATGGTTTGGTTCTGATGTAATGTTGCTTAATGCCCTGGCAAAAATCATTTTGCAGGAAAACTTAATTAATAAAGAATTTATAGAACAACGGGTGGAGAACTTTGAAGAATATCAAAACTGGATGAACAATTTTTCTCTTCTTGAAGCAGAGAAAATTACAGGTATTTCAGTGGAAATGATGAAAAGGGTTGCTAAAATTTATGCAACAAGCAAAGCAAGTATAATCATCTGGGCGATGGGTATAACCCAGCACATCACAGGAACTGACAATGTTTTTGCCCTTTCCAATCTTGCCCTCTTAACAGGACAGATTGGAAGACCAGGTGCCGGATTGGCTCCTTTAAGGGGACAGAATAATGTTCAGGGTGCCTGTGATATGGGAGCATTGCCTGACTTTTTCCCAGGGTATCAAAAAGTGGAAAACCCTGAAATAAGGGAAAAATTTAAAAATTTCTGGAATGCTGCTTGTCTAGCTGAAAAAAATGGTCTTACTGTAGTAGAGATATTTTCGTCAATTCATCAGGGGCAGATTAAAGGACTTTATATAATGGGAGAGAATCCTCTTGTTTCTGATCCTGATATTTCCTACGTACAGGAGGCTATTAAAAAATTAGAATTTTTAGTTGTTCAGGATATTTTTCTTACTCAGACCGCAAAATATGCTGATTTAATTTTGCCATCTGCCTGTTCCTTTGAAAAGGAAGGTACCTTTACAAATACAGAAAGGATGGTACAAAAGGTTAATAGATGTGTCGAACCACCACAGGATGCAAAGCCTGACTGGGAGATTTTGAAAAACCTGGCAAAACGATTTGGTTTTGATTGGGATTACCATAGTATCTGGGATATAACGAGAGAGATAAATAAACTGGTACCAATTTATGCTGGCATAACACCTGAGAGGCTTTTATATGCTTCTCTACAGTGGCCATGTTCTGACGAAAAACATTCTGGAACATCTACTCTTCATATCGGGAAATTTCCCGCAGGCAAGGGTAAATTAAAATGTGTTGAATACAGGTATCCTTATGAATTGCCGGATGAAAAGTATCCCTTTATTCTTACCACAGGCAGAGTTCTTACTGAATATCACACCAGAACAATGACAGCAAGGGTAGATGGATTAGACCAGCTGAGTGGTGAGCCGTTTTGTTTGATGAACGAGAATGATTTAAAAAAAATGAAACTAAAACATGGTTCTAAAATAAAGGTTATCTCAAGAAGAGGGGAGATTGAAATAAAAGTGAAAAAGAGCAGGTCTGTTCCGGAAAAAACGGTTTTTATTCCTTTTCATTATGCTGAGGCAGCTGCAAATATTCTTACCCATCATAATCTTGACCCTGTTGCAAAAATTCCTGAATATAAGATTTGCGCTGTGAGAATAGAAAAGTTATGAACGCAATCATCCTTGCGAGGGGAGAAAAAAGTGAGCGCATGGGGAAAGATAAATCCCTGATTATGTTGTCCGATAATACACCCGTAATTAAAAAAAGCATCGAAATAATTTCAGATGTATTTTCAGAAATATTCATCGTTTCAGTTCACCCTGAAAAATTTGTGTTTTATGAAAGCAAAAAGATTAAAATCATCAGAGATAGTTTTGCGTGTGGGCCCCTTGGAGCAATGTACGTCGGATTAAGTTGTTCGTTGTCAAAACACAATTTTGTTCTTGCCTGTGATATGCCTTTTATCAGTCCTGATTTTATCTCGTTTATGATAGAGAAAATCGAAGATAAATATGATGCGGTTGTTCCTGAACATAATGGTTTTGCTGAGGTTTTGCACGCTATTTATAGCAAAAATGTAGTTTTGTCTTTAGAGGAATTGCTTCAACAAAGGCAATACAGAGTCAGAAAGATTCTTGAAAAAGTAAAAGTGAAATATATCAAAAATCATGAGATAATAAAATTTGGTAATCCCGATGTATTATTTTTTAACATTAATACATGGATGGATATGCAAAGGGCAAAAGATATTTACGGAAAGATTAAAGCAGGAGATTTTTATGATACCTGTTGAAAAAGCGATAAATACAGTGTGGAAAACCGCGCGGTTATTACCGACAGAAAAAATAGGATTATTGAATTGCCATGGCAGAGTATTGGCTGAAGATATCAAAACACCTTTTGATTATCCGCCATTTGATCGTGCCGCTATGGATGGATACGCGGTAAAGGTTGATGATACATATACCGCGACGAAGAATAAACCTGTTTTACTGCAAGTAGCAGGAGAAGTTCAAGCCGGTGACTACCGCAGATTGCGTCTTGTTCCAGGTAAGTGTTTTTCTGTTATGACCGGAAGTAAGCTTCCAGAAGGAACAGAAGCAGTCGTAAAAATTGAAGATGTAAAAATCACAGGATCATATATAAAGGTCTTTCGTCCTGTGAAAAAAGGTGAAAACATTTCATTCAAAGGTGAAGATCTGAACAAGGGAAAAATAATAATTGAAAAAGGTACCTTTATTGACTCAGCAATTGTTATGATGCTTGCGTATCTGGGGAAATCGAAAATAGAGGTGCGAAAACAACCTCAAATTTCTATTGTTCCAACAGGCGACGAACTGATTGAACCTGGAATGCGCTTCACTGGATGCAAGTTTTATAATGGGAATGGTTATGGTCGTTGTGCGCTTGTTAAAGAAAATGGCGGGATTCCACACGTTCTCGGGGTTGCGCGTGACAATGAAAAGGATTTGACCAATTTATTGAAAAAGGCGCTTGATTATGATATTGCGCTGATTTCTGGTGGGGTGAGCGAAGGCAAATTTGACCTTGTTACGAATGTACTAAGGGTCCTTGGAGTAAAGAAAATTTTCTGGAAGGTCGCTGAAAAACCAGGAAAACCCGTATTTTTCGGAAAAAGGTCCAGCACACTTGTTTTTGGTCTGCCAGGATATCCTGTATCCACATACTTAAGTTTTCATATGCTTGTGAAAGTCGCTATAAAAAAGATGCTTGGTTATAAACAACCGGAAAAGCTTTTTCTGTACTGTACACTGTCAACCGATATCAAAAATAATGGCGATAGGGCTTCACTTTTCAGGGGTAAAATAATTCCGGCGAATAATGAGAATTTTTTTATTCCATATCATAAACAAAAATCAGGTATGCTAAGCTCTATCACGGAAACAAATGGTTTACTGGTTGTTGAAAAGGGAGTATCAATAAGAAAGGGACAGAAGGTCAAAGTTGAAATTTTGAGAAGCAGTAAACCTGACATTACAAACCCGGGTAAATTTTGATTTTTCTTATGATATCAGTCTTTCTGCAATTTCCTCACACATTACGACAATATCTTCTGTTTCAAAGATCTGACTGATGCTTGAATCAAAAAGTATCTGACAGGACGCAGGGAATTCCTCGTCCGCAGGGTAGAGAACGATGTAAATGCAAACCTTAGGAAATACCTTTATTTTTACAGAAAATTCACTCATTTCGGTTTTTTGAGCACCAAGAAAAAAAGCTTTTTTAAGAAATTCTTCCCCCGATGAACCAAATTTATCCAGCAGGGGTTTATAAACCCTTGACTCTATGGACGGCCTGTAGATATTTCCTGCTTCAAGTTCTGAAAATGATATTAAACTTCCTGTTTCTGCAATGCTGTCTTTGCTTCTGACAAGGTAGTGGAAAATCAATATTTTTTCTTTCGTGTTAATGAAAGATTCTAAGAATGAAAAATTCGAAATGCTTATATTACATTGCATATTCAGAAATGGTACAGTAATAATCTTCTGCCGCTGGTTCCATTCGCATCCTGAATTTCTTTCGATTTCTTCGGGTGCAATAGATTTCAATTTTTGTATTGCAAGTTCAATCGCGTCCATGAGTTTTTACAGTTTTAACCAGGAATCAGAATATATCGACTTTCCAGCAAGCACACAGGTTGTTTTGTAATAATCCATCTGTTCCTGACTCAATTCTTGCGCGTTGATATTTTCATCAAGCGTATGCCACACAATTCTTTTTATTTCTTCTTTTTCCCCGCGCACCATCTGAATAAGCTCGGTATCAAAGGCATCAATAATTGCACTTTCAAGCCCATACTTCATCAACATTAAAAGGTATGTTCTGTTGACAAGTCCTCTCAAGTTTTCTGGAACCCCGTTTGAGACATTTGAAAGTCCACAGGTTGAACAGTAGTCAAAAAACATTTCCTTGAACATCTTCATGAATTCAAGTGTGGCAACGACCTGGTCCTGCTGGAACCTCACGGGCAGTACTATCGGATCAAAATAAATATTTTTATGAGGAATGCCAAGCTCGTCAACCCTGATCGAGAATTCGCAAGCCAGGGCGCTTCTTTCTGTTGCATCTCGCGGCATACCTTCTTTTCCAATCAAAAGCGCTATGCATTTGCAATTGAATTTTTTTACAAGCGGCAATAATTGTTCCATTCTTTCAGGGGTTGCCTGAATAGAGTTAATCAGACACTTTTCACCTTCCAGTTCAAGACCAACCTTTATTGCTTCGATGTTTGTTGTATCAAGAGATAGTGGCAAATCCACAACTTCACGGATTGTTTTTATCGCCCATTCCATTAGATGTGGACCATCCTTTCTTGCAGGTCCAATATTAACATCCAGGTAATCCACACCGTTTTCTCTGGAAATTTTGGCAATTTCCTGAATCGGCTGTTTGTTTCTTTCTTTAATTGCCTGTTTAATCTTTGTTCCCATTATATTTATATTTTCACCTATAAGAAGCATTTTCCCTCCGGGTGAAGGCTTCTTTTTCTATTATACCTGACCTGAATCCAGGCTTTTAAGAAAAACAGGGAGGTAAGCTGCTTCCCTTGGTCCAAGCGAAATCTTCCAATCCGGTAATTCTTCTTCCAGTTCACCAAGGATCTGCGCTAGGACGCCTGGAATAATTAGTTTTTTAGTTCCCAGTTTTTCCTCTATCTTAGTTTTTTTAATGAGCGCCGCAATTGTTTCGGCATTCAGTTTATCAGCTGCCCACGCAGTTAGCACTGAAAGACCCTCGGTATCCTGAACAAGAAGGTATGCAGGAATCCTTGAATTTTCAATTTCACCGGAAATAATAAAATATGTGAGTGAAAAATTGCTTGTTACAAGCACAGGTGATTCAGGACCAGGTCTGCCAATTTCATAAATTCCTTCAGTCGTTGCCATCGGCCTTTGAGGGTCGGTAAATATGTTAAGTCTTTCAAGCAAAAGCGGGAAAAGTGTTTCCCCTTTTAGTTGCGATAGTATGACAATACTTGCATACTTTGCTATACAGATAGCGGCATTGAGGGCTTCCTTTATATAGTTCTCCACTTTTAAATCAGGAAGAAAGGCTAATACTGGATAGCCACATTCCTTAACTCTTTTCATTATCGCCTTTCTTCTTAAAAGTATAAGATTTTTAAAAAGCTCTGATATGTTTGTGTTTTCAGGACACAGAACAATTTCCTCAATGCCCATGCCCTGAAGTTTTCCAGCCACCTGTTCCATTTCATCAATAGTTTTCCCCTTTACAGCAATCGGGACAGAAAAACTTTTTGCGAGTTTTCCCAGGGATTCAAAATTTTCTTTTGTCGCCGCATAGAGAACAGGTCTAACATCCTTGCATATACCAAGCGCTTTTTCAAGCAAAGAAATATCGTGACTCATCAGGATTAGGGCTTTTGATGTTTTGTGTGCCCTTTCGACTATGTCAATAAATTTTCCGCTTTTATTATCCCTTATTGCGATAACATTTGCTTTCAACTTTAAACCAACCCGTTCATATGTAAGATTTGCGGTATTTTGCAGGTACTCCTCTATTCTCTGATCTGGCATATCATCATCAATAAGCACTCCAATCGCAGTTGGATTATAGAATGTTTTTTCGTGTCTGAAAAGAACTGTTTCGCCTCCAATATTAACCTTTTCTTCACCTTTACCAATGGAGATTGTTATAATTGGAGGTGCAGCGGCTGCGGATAATTGCTTTTTTGCCTCGTCTGAAACATATGGGCATTTTTTCAGGTCTTCTTTGCCCATTGCAATTTGCATAGAGAAAGCAAGACATGTCGGATAGCCGCATTCCTTGCAGTTGGTCTTTGGCAAAAGCTTAAAGATATCAAGCGGTTTTAAAGCCATTTTCCCCCCAGTTTTTACATAATTGGTTCCATTTCTAAAGCTGGATGTTTTTTTTGCTGAAGAAAAATAAGAATTTCTTCTTCAGTTATACCGACTGTCTCATCAGCAATCCTGTCAAGAAGGTCAGGGATTCCAATTTCTTCTGCTCTTTTTATAAATCTTTCTTTTATTTCTTCCTTCAACATCTTTGGTATCCATACAAGGCGTTTGATTCCTCCTTCTGCAGCCATAAATTTTTTCTGACAAATATTAAATTTTGAGTGTCCCAGAAACCCAGGAGTTTGTTTTCCACCACCGATGGTGCCGGCAAGAGTGGTAAATTTCATTCCACAGGGTGTATCTCCTTTATATTCACGGTTCACTGTCATAAGTCCATTACATAGGGGCAGAACCACAGCCACACATTCGCAACAGCCACAGGTTGTCATAGGGTCGACCATTATGCTGTAGATGCTAACCTTTTCAATCGCGCCACGACTGGCTTTATTGACAAAATTATTGCAGCCTTCCCACTGTCCAAACTTGTCATCAATCAGATTTTCCTTTTTTACAGGCTGGTTTGGACCCTGCGGGTTTATTCTATGGGATGCCCTGCAGTCCAGCCACGAAAAAGCGCCACACAGCCCTGTCCTTTCCGGGGTTACTATGCAAACATGAGATGGAGCGAAGGACTGACACAGCGTGCAAGAATAGAAAACATCCACCTCTTCATCAGTTATGCCCGCGAGTCGTTCGTCACGCTGTTTCCATATGACTTTTGCTTTTGAATGAAGCTGTTGAACTTTATCTTCCTGAGTGTAAATTTTAACCTGGACCTTGTCAAGAATATTTCCGAAAACTTCGTGATATTTTGCATGTATTACAGTGCCAAGATGCTTAAGACGAAAGCCTTTTTCTTTTGCTTTCTTGCTTATTCTCAGCCATACAATGTCCCTCTGGCCAATGTGCATAACACCATTAATATAATTGACATAGTCATGGATGTATCTTTCAAGAATTGGTTCAAATTCATCCTGCATTTCTCTTCCTGCAACTTCAACCAGAGTCGCTAATGGAATATTTGAACCTTCGGGTATTTCATCAAGGTCAGGCCCTATAACTTCGGTCTTTCCGTCTTCAACTTCATTGAGGGGTAGGGTCGTTGTCAATTCAATTGCGAGGGTCTTGCCTCCGCCTGCCTCCACATAAAGTTCCTCTTTGCGAACCCTTTCGCCTTCAAATGCAGGTCCGAAAGGTACCGGTATGGGAATTTTGGCTACTGTAACCTTCAGTCCCCTTACCTCAACAGCCTTTGTAACAATCTGAGAATGATGTATATTTGAAACTACATGCTCATATGTGCATATGCCTGTTGGAAGTATCTGAGGTATTGGTGTGTCAGCAATTGTCGGAAAACCGAAATTTATTGCTCCTGCGGCCGTGGCATACCATTCTTCGCTAACCTCTCCAAGTGCAAGCACAAAAGCAAAAATTCTGTCTTTATTATAAATAAGAATTTTTCGGTAATCCCCTGGTTCTATTCCACCGAAGCTCATTGCCGCCCTTACTGCAAACCCGAGCGCAAAAACAGCCTCATAAATCTCGGGTCCGAACGGAACCAGTCTCACCGGCCATCCAAGTTGCATTCCTGCTTTCTGCAGCTGAAGCGCAAATCTATCTTCATTTTTAGAGGCGCACATAAAAACATAAAGATTTCTTTCCTGGAGTTCCTGAGCAATTCTTGCCGCTATTTCCTGTTCGGGCGCTGCTCCCACAATTGCAGCAAAGCCAGGCGCTGTGCCGTCAACAAACTCAATCCCTCTTTTTCGTAAAATAATGTCATTGGCTGCTCCTAACCATATTTTTCCTTCAGGAGGTTCTTCATCTGAAAAATATAGATCAGGGTGCATGAGGTACTGAATGGCTTCATGCATTTCTTCTGCAAAAAGTGTAGCCATTCCCGCATCAAGTACAGGTCCAAGATAAGGAAGATGGCAATGTTGCGCTGGTATCTCTGGAAGAAGACGTTTGCATATATTGAATATCCTTTCCATATCACCAAGTTTTTTTACTGGTATTCCAAGTATTCCATAAATAACAGGGAGGAAATAGGCTGTTTCAGGAAAACAAACCTCCTGGTTTGAGCCAAACTGGTCCATTGCATTTTTCCATTCTGCCTCAGCCATATTAACTATTTTATTGGCACCGCGTATAGCGGATGCTGCAATTATTTTTGACATTCAAACCTCCCTTCGTTTTGATGCGGCCTTCACAAATTTGCCACATTACGTATTTAAGCTGACAATTTTATTTTACAGCTGCCTCCTCATCTCCATATCAAAAAGTATCCTTTCTCTTGCCCTGTCAATACCAAGTTTCTTTCTTTTTTCATCAATATGCTTTATCATTAATTGTGCAATTTTTTCACCATCTGATTCAAATGCCCATTTTCCACCCAGTTGATTTTCTATTTCATTGAAAAGATACCTGGTCAGGTTTTCGCTACCAAGAGTCGGCCATGTTACGCCAAAAATCGTAAATACGCCCGATGCAACAAAGTATTGACCTATTGAAATAGCTTTCTCGCTCATCCATTCAGGTGCGGCGCCTGCTGCGGGAAGGTCTGAAATG
Organism: Candidatus Omnitrophota bacterium; assembly: GCA_023819255.1. Taxonomy (GTDB): domain Bacteria; phylum Ratteibacteria; class UBA8468; order B48-G9; family DTJG01; genus DTJG01. Next base: position 20,387 of record JAMWBU010000011.1, on the reverse strand, counting down.
TCATCGCCAAGACCTCCTTCTTTTACAAGAGCAGTCGCTGCAACCAGAATTCGGGAATTATCAACACAAGAGCCCATATGGATTACCGGTGGTATTCCAACTGCCTCACAAACCTCTCTTAAGCCCTTGCCGCAGAAATCGAGGCCTCTGATAGAATCAAGCAATCCTTCCTTCGCACATGCAATAGCAGAGCAACCTGTTTGAAGAACGAGGACGTCATTTTCTATGAGTTTTTTTACGAGCTTGAGATGTACACTATCCTGAACGACCTTGCAATTATTACAACCAACAACTCCCGCCACACCCCTGATTCTTCCATTAATGATATTGTCATTCAACGGCTTATATGATGCCCTGAACATCCCACCCAGGATATAGCTGATGGTTTCATGAGAAAAACCTGCAACAAGGTCCATTTCCTGTTCAGGGATTGAAATATCACTTTTTTTCCTGTTTGCAAAGTTTTCAATAGCCATTTTCACTATTTCTTTTGCTTTTTCAAAAGCATTTTCTTCCGTAAAGGAGATATGTATTGCCCCGGTTATTTTTGCTTTTTCTGATGTTGTTATTATCTTTGTGTGGAAACAGGATGCAACCAGTGGAAGGGATTGCATAATGCATTGAACATCAACAGCCATAATTTCTACTGCCCCTGTTGTAATTGCCATCTCCTGGTTTAAAAAATTACCTATTATCGGTATACCGTGACGCATCAGAATTTCATTAGCCGTACAGCATATGCCTCCGATATTAATTTCTTCAGCTCCTTTATCTTTTGCCATCTGTACCAGTTGGGGGTCTTCTGCAGCAAGAACAATCATTTCAGAAAGAAGTGGCTCATGCCCATGCACTATAATATTTACACAATTTTCCTTTAATACCCCAAAGTTAACTCTTCCTCGTACCGGAACCGGAGTTCCAAACATTATATCCTGAAGTTCGGTTGCAATCATTGATCCGCCCCATCCATCCCCGAGCGCGCATCTGCTTGCGTGTAACATAAGATTTAAATAATCCTGGTCTGTTCCCATGTGTGTGCGATGTAATGCTTCCACGATTTCTCTGTCAATACCCCTTGGTACAATATTCAATGCCGTCCATATTTTCTGTCTTTTGAGTGGCGCTCTCTTTGTTAAAATCAATGAACCTTCCTGTTTTCCGAATTCAGCCAGACACTTTTCCCCAACCTGAAGGGCTATCTCTTCTTTTTTCAATCCATCAATTTTTATTCCCATTTCAAACGCCAGTTTCAGCAGCTTGTACTCGTCTTTAATTTCATATCCCGGCGCTTCTCCTTTTGCAACCTTTATAAATGTTTCAGCCACTGCCCTTCCATGGTCAGAATGAGCGGATGCTCCAGCTGCAACCATTCTCAGAAAATTCCTTGCTGTTATAGTGTCAGCATTTGCTCCACAAACTCCGAGCTGTGCGCCTTCCTCAAAAGGGCTTATTCTGCAGGGACCAAGTGCGCAGTTTCTGCAACAGATGCCGAGTAGTCCAAAACCACATTGTGGCTTCTGGCTTTCAAATCTCTGTTGATACATCTGAATTTCGTTTATGTTTTTCATTTTACTCTCCTATCATTACCTTTTACTGCTCATTGCGATTAATCTCCTCGCGTAATTTTTCCTTTTACATTCAGCGCAAGTATAGAAAATATCTTCAGGCAAACTGGTTTTTTCTTTCAGGAATTCAATCTGCCTCAAGGGTGCTATAGGGCGGCCGCAATACTGACAGAAAACCAGTGGTATTTCACAATTTATTTCTGCTATTTTTCTCATATTCAGCCCATTCTCTATTTTTATAGCCCCGGTAGGACACAGGAAGGCACAGCTGCCACATCCAATACATTCCTGAGGCGGTTGTTCGAAAGGCGATGTTACTTTCCTGTATATACCCCTTCCAGAAAAGCCTATGGCCTCTTTGCCTATAATTTCTCTGCAGACCCTTACACACAGTCCGCATAGAATACAATCTTCCTCCTTCTTTTCGAATCTTGATTCTGTTACTCCATACTTTTCAGCCAGTTCCTGTATTTTTTTGTTAGTTGAGCAACGAGCCAGCAGAAGCTCAATAATGATCTTCCTCGTTTTTACTACTTCTTCTGTATTTGTTCGGACAATCAATCCTTCTTCCACGGGGTAATTGCACGAGGTTACCATTCTTTTTCTGCCTGATTTTTCTATTTCAACCAGACACAACCTGCAGGCTCCATGCGGTTCCAGGCCTGGTTGCCAGCACAATGCAGGAATATCAATTGATTGTTTTTTTGCAGCTTCCAGTATGTATGTTTTCTCCTTAACGCTGATTATTTGGCTATTGACTGTAATATTTACCATTATTTTCTCCTGACCGCGGAAAATTTACAGACTTCAAAACATTCCCCACATCTTATACACTTTGTATCATCAATACTGTGTGGTTTTTTCTTTTCGCCTTGAATTGCAGAAACAGGACATATTTTTAAACACGCTCCACAACCCCTGCAAGCATCCGACATTATTTCATAATGGACAAGATTCTTGCATACCCCTGCAGGGCACCTTTTCTTTTCTATGTGCGCTATATACTCATCCCTGAAATATTTCAGGGTGGAGAAAACAGGATTTGATGCTGTTGTTCCAAGCGCGCAGAGTGAGCCGTTTTTCATTGCAAATGAAATTTCTTCCAGAAGATCCATGTCCTCATGTTTACCATTACCCTCAGTTATTCGAGTAAGAATCTCAAACATTGCACTGAGACCTTCCCTGCAGGGAACACATTTACCACAGGATTCTTCCTTCAGGAAATTTACAAAATATCTCGCAACATCAACCATGCAGGTGTCTTCATCCATTACAATCATCCCACCTGAACCCATCATAGAACCAGCTTCTGAAAGGCTATCAAAATCAACCGGTAAATCAAGATGGGCTTCTGGAAGACATCCACCCGATGGTCCACCTGTCTGGATCGCTTTGAACCTTTTGCTATTCGCAATCCCTCCGCCGATATCAAAGACGATTTGTTTCAGGGTTATACCCATGGGAACCTCAATGAGTCCGGAATTCTTGATCTTTCCGACAAGAGAAAATATCTTTGTTCCTTTACTTGTTTCAGTACCAATTTTTGAATACCTCTGCCAGCCATTTTTAATTACGAGTGGAACATTTGCCCATGTTTCGACATTGTTAATATTGGTGGGTTTTCCATAAAGTCCTGCTTCAACAGTGTGTATATACTTGGCCCTTGGTTCCCCAGGTTTGCCTTCGATGGAAGCAATTAGAGCAGTGGATTCGCCACAAACAAAGGCACCACCGCCCTTTACCATTTCAATATCAAAATAAAAATCTTTACCCATTATGTCGTCGCCTAAAAATCCATAATCTCTCGCTTGTTGCAGAGCAATATTCAAATGGTGTATCGCAAGTGGGTATTCATTGCGAACATAAACATAGCCATAATTGCTTCCAATTGCATAGGCGCCAATAATCATTCCTTCGATAATTGAATGAGGATTGGCTTCGAGCAGACCTCTATCCATATAAGCGCCAGGGTCCCCTTCATCCGCATTGCAAATCACATATTTAGGAAATTCAGGTGCCCTTCTACATAGCTCCCACTTTCTTCCGGTAGGGAATCCACCTCCGCCTCTTCCGCGAAGGCCTGATTTTTTTATTTCCTCTATTACTTCTTCTGGTTGCATATTTCCCAGCACATAAGATAACGACTGATATCCGCCCTGCGCAATATAGTCATCGATATTTGCAGGATCAATAAATCTATTGGAGCCTAACAGTAAGCGCATCTGTTTTTTATAAAATGGAATGTCAGTTTCCTTGATTATTTTTTTCCCTTTTTCGTCCGTATATAAAAGTCTTTCAATGATATTATTCTTTTCAATACTTTCCATTAAAATCTGCCGTACATCCGCTGGTTGTAATTTGCAATAAAAGATGCCCTGAGGGTAGATTATAAGAAACGGCTCAACCTCGCAGAAACCATGGCAACCTGTTACACGTATCTCTACTCGATTATGCAACTTTCTTTTCCGTACTTCTTTTTTTATTGAATTCAAAATGTCGCTGGCACCCCTGGCAATTCCGCATGTTCCCATACTTAATACGATTGTGCGCTTTTCTCTTTTTGATGTTTTTATTATTAAATTCTCATAGTAATTTTTCAGTTCTGAACTATTTTTTATTTTCATTTAAAATACCCTTTACAATCCGTTCCAATCGAGAAATAGTGATATGTCCGTGATATTTACCATCCACCACAACAACAGGACCGAGGGCACATGCTCCAAGACAGTTGACTGTTTCAAGGCTTAATAATCCATCCTTTGTCTTTTCCCCCGGTTTTACATCAAACATCTTTTGAATACTTTCCACAATTCTGGCGCCCCCTCTAACATGACACGCTGTTCCAAGACAAACAGTAACTAAATGTTTTCCCCTTGGTTTAAGACTGAAAGCACGATAGAATGTTGCTATTGAGTAAATTTGACTCAAAGGGGTCTGAAGTTTCATCGAAATGTACTTCAAGTTTTTTTCCGGTAAATAACCAAATTCATTTTGAATGTCCTGCATTATGGCCACAATTCTTGATCTGTTCATTCCATGTTTGACAAGTATTTCATCAATTTTATTTGCATTGTTAAATAAATATTCTTTTTCTCTCATATCACCTGATTCTTTCGTTAAAAAGATTTTCAATCGTCTCAAACTTCAAAGCACCGGTGGGACAACCACAGACACAGGCTGGTTTCTGGTTTTTTTCTAAACGAGAAAAGCAAAGATCGCATTTTATTGTTCCACCTTTATTGTATTTCAACTCTGGTATTCCATATGGGCAGACAATCACACAAGCATTGCATCCCACACATAGACTTTGTTCTATAATAATTGCTGATGTTTTTTCATCTTTTCTAATCGCTTTGGCCGGACACGCTGCCATACAGGGTGCAGCTTCACAGTGGTAGCACTGAAGCGGAACTATAAAATTTCTGGACTGCTTTACCTTAACCCCTGGGGGATTTTTTGAAAGCGTTGCAAAGCTTAAATCCTTCGAAGAAGAGCGATTTATTGAACATGCTATTTCGCAGCTCTTACATCCAAGACATTTATAAGGATCGACCAGTATAATCCCTTTCATTTATTTTCTCCCAGTTCCTGAATCATTTCGTTCATAAGTTTTCTTGAATCAGGATGTCTCATAACTAAAATATCAGCTCCCGCAAGAGCCAGCAGTATTGCAGTTATTGCTTCAAGACATACCCCCCTTTCTTTCTCTTTACCCATAAGCGGAAACTCTGCTTCAGGTATTTTTGATTCCTTTGTTTTCCATACTTCATTTGCAAGATTGCATATCATCGGAAAGCCAAGTTTGTCATCCTGCTGAAGAAGAGCAGCGATTCTATCCCTTTCCATTACTGAATATGTGTATTCTACACCGTATCCAAGTGCACCTGTTGTTGGATCCATCAGTATTTGATTTTCCTGTACACCCAGTTCCAGAAGCAGAATATTTAGTTGTTTTGCAAGATTCACATCAATTGGCGAAGAAGCGATGATAATATGCTTATAGGTAATTGCTGCTGCACCAATCTGTTTGTAATTTTTGTCTGTTGCGGGTCCAATGGCGACATTTTTCCCTGCGCACAGTTCTGCAATAAGTTTCATCATTTCAGCATCTTTTTTTGTGTCGTCAACACCCCAGAAGATAAGAGGTACATCCACTGCATTGACTATTTTTTCGACTATTCTTATTGCCTGGTCCACAGGTCTGTTTTCTCCATTTGGATCAATGCTCTGTAACTGAATTGTCAAAATTTTTGCTCCATATTCTTCAACGCATTTTTTCGCCCATGCAACAGGATCGCTGAGAACATCCTCATAAGGTTTTTTACATGCGTCCGGCCAGTCAAGTTTGTCCGTGTCATAAACCTGAAATGAAACTACCGGCTTATGTGGAGTACTGCCTTCAAACTCGTGGAAGTTTAAACAGGTTTCTCCTCCAACTGTCAGGGCTTTTGGGCCTGTTCCAAGAGCGACTTCGCGTATCTTTCCAGTATACCTGAGCTTCAAATCTTCCATAAACATCTCCTTTTATGCCGGGCTTTTTCTTTTTTCGCTTCCGAACGATTCGCCGTACCAGTAACGTTCTGCATTTCTGAGGTACTTAATCATGTCCTGCTGGTCTGAGAATTTCTTCAGCCAGTTCAAAGGTTCTTCGGGCTTGCCCGGTTTATAAAGTTGCTCTAATTCTTTTTTTTCTGTCATTTTTCCTCCATAAGACGAGAAAGCGCTGTGTTTAACGATTCCATAATTTGCGATGGTTTTTCCCAGAATTTTTCCCCTGTCAGTTCCGCGCTCTGGACCTCTTCGCAATAAGGAATAAATCCAATAATTTCAAAACCAGCAAGATTCTGTTTCAGATAGTTTTCTTCGCTTATGCTTCTTATTTTATTGCAGATTACTCCGATCTTCTTGATTCCAAGTTCTTTCCCGAGTTTATGGATTCGCACAGTTGTTTCTATGCTTTTTATTCCTGGCTCGCTGACAATCAATAGCCAGTCAATACCCTGGGTAGTTCCTCTACCTAAGTGTTCTACCCCTGCCTCCATATCGAGTATTACGACATCATTCCTGCCGAGTATGAGATGCCTCAGAAGTGCTTTTAGAAACGCATTTTCCGGGCAGGCGCATCCCAGTCCACCGCCTCTGACTGTTCCTAAAATGCCAAGGAGGATGCGATCTGAAAATCTGGCAAAAAATCTTTCGGGAATATCGTCTACTTTCGGATTCAGTTTGAAAACAATGCCACCTGTCCGGTCGGTTTCTGTTCTTTCCCTGATAAGAGATTTGAATTCTACAAGGGGAGTTATTGTACCCTGATAACCAAGTGTTGTTTGAAGGTTACTGTCAGGATCCGCGTCTATCAGTATAACACGATTGCCTTTATTACTGAAGATGATTGCTAAACCAGCCGCTATAGTGGTTTTCCCTGTTCCACCCTTGCCACTTATTGCCAGTTTCATTTTTGTTTTTAATTACTAACTTTCATTTTACTCTATCATTAAAAAATCACGTTTGTCAAATACAAATGACTTTGAAAATTGAGTACTTATTATTTTGATTGTATGCTACAATAAATTTATGAACAAAGATGGAAAAAAAGTTTTTATAGCAGCGACGAGACAGAACGATGGAAAAACCGCAATTTGTATCGGTTTACTACTTTCCCTTATCAGCACGAAAAAAAATGTTGGCTTTATCAAACCGGTTGGTCAAAAATATGTAGTTGTTGACGGTGAAAAGGTTGATAAGGACACGATATTGATGAAAAAAGTCTGTGGTTTGAAAGAAAGCCTGCGGGATATGAATCCCGTGGCTATCGAAGAAGGATTTACCAGCGAATATCTGGATGATCCGCACCCTGATATTCTAAAAGAAAAAATTATCAATTCTTACAATAAAGTCTCGGCTGAAAAAGATGTCATAGTTATAGAGGGAACCGGGCACGCCGGCGTGGGTTCTGTGTTTGACTTAAATAATGCAGATGTCGCTCAGATGCTTGATGCGCCTGTGGTACTTGTGTCTATTGGTGGAATTGGCAGGCCGATCGATGAGGTTGCTTTAAATGTTGCGCTATTTGAAAAAAAGGGCGTGAAGATAAAAGGTGTAGTAATCAACAAGGTTGATGAAGAAAAAAAAACAAAGTTGGAAAAATATCTCACAAAAGGGTTTACACGGATGGGTTTGAAAGTACTGGGATTGTTGCCTTTTATTTCATTACTTTCGCAGCCAAGTCTTTTTCAAGTGTGTGAAGCCGTAAAGGGCAAGGTTCTGGCAGGAGAAAAATATCTTTTTCGTAAGGTCGGAAAAGTAATTGTCGGAGCAATGACACCAAGGCATGCCATAGATTATCTCCAGCCGAATACATTACTGGTAACGCCAGGTGATAGGGAAGATTTAATTTTGTCTGCGCTTATTCAATGTACTTTGACCGATGCCTGTAGCCAAACAATTGTAGGTATCGTGCTAACAGGTGGACTATATCCACATAAATCAATACTTGACCTTATCAAGAAGGTTAATATCCCGACAATATCCGCCCCTGCGGGTACATACGAGGTTGCATCCGCAATCAACTTACTTGTTGGAAAAATAAGAGAAGAAGACTCAGATAAGATAAAAATAGCCCATAAACTTGTGCAGGAGCATATTTGTTTGGAGGAGATTTTTTAAGTGGCTGAATACGAAATTGTTTTTCTTCCTGATGGAAAAAAGATCAAAGTGCCATCTGGTACAGATGTTTTAAGCGCCGCCTTGAAAGCCGGAGTTTTTCTTGTTTCAAGCTGTGGGGGCAAAGGGATATGCGGAAGATGTAAGGTAAAGATAATTTCAGGTGATTTTATCTCTGAACCAACAGGAAAAATTTCATCGGACGAAAAGAAGAGCAATATCTATCTTGCGTGTCAGACATTTGTTAAAGGTAATATGAAAGCAGAAATTTTACCACAGTCAAGACTACCTGAAAGTTCCTCGGTTGTTTTATTTGAGAAAAGTGAAGAATTGAAACATTTCGAAATTCCAGTTCCTGAGGGTTTTGATTTTTCTCCATTGACCGAAAAAATTTTTCTGGATCTGCCGCATCCATCATTGCAGGACAATATTAGTGACCTCGGAAGAATACTAAGAGCCTTGCAGGATAAAGAAATAAGAAATACTGAAATTGATCTGTCTTTGATCAGGAAGATACCACAAGTATTAAGAGAGAGCAATTGGCAGATCACAGCGACTTTTGTTCGAATTAACAAAAAAGAGAAAATTACTGGAATAGAACCTGGAAATACATCACATCGAAATTTTGGTATAGCAATAGATATTGGTACTACCACGATCGTGGTAAGCTTGATAGACTTAAAAAACGGAAAAACAATAGGAACTGAGATTTCCTTGAACCGTCAGGCTACACATGGAGACGACATTATTTCAAGGATTGTTTACGCGGAGGATAAAGAAGGACTTGAGCAGATGCATCACCTTGTTGTGGAAACAATCAATGAAACAATACAAACACTGGCTACAAAATATAAGGTCCATCATGATGAAATTACAGCTGGCGTTTGTTCAGGAAATATGACAATGATTCATCTCCTGCTAAAAATCGATCCTTCTTTTTTGCGAAGAGAACCTTATATTCCCGCTGCGAATTATTTTCCCGCTGTTAACGCTATTGAAGTTGGTATAAGGATAAATCCAGCGGGTGTTCTTTACATTGTTGGCGGTGTGTCTTCGTATGTTGGGGGTGATATTACCTCCGGTGTTTTGATCTCTGGGATTTTTCAACACAAAGAGCTTCAAATGCTTATTGATATCGGTACCAATGGTGAAATTGTGCTGGGAAACAAAGACTGGTTAATTTGCTGTTCTGCTTCCGCAGGACCTGCCTTTGAGGGCAGCGGAGTAAAAGATGGAATGAGAGCAATTACGGGTGCTGTTCGCTCTTTCAGAATAGTCAAGCCAGATCAAGTAAAGTATAGCGTTGTTGGCAATGTTGCGCCGATAGGAATTTGTGGTTCCGGATACGTGGAGATACTGGCTGAACTTTTCTCTTCAGGAATTATAGATAGATCGGGCAATCTTGTTGAAAAGGGCGAAAGGGTTCGTTACGGAAGCGACGGCATGGAGTTTGTGATTGCATATAAGAATGAAACCGGACACGGAAAAGATATTGTTATCACCCAGATAGATATTGAAAATCTCTTACGCGCTAAGGCTGCGATCTTTGCAGGTATTCGCAGCCTTGTTGCCAGGATGGATATCAAACTTTCAGAAATAGAAAGGTTTTGTATTGGCGGAGGATTCGGGAATTATCTCAATATTGATAAATCAATTACAATAGGGTTATTGCCAGATTTGCCAGTCGAAAAATTTATCTTTATGGGTAATACATCTCTTGCTGGTGCTAGGGTTTTGTTGATAAGTGCAACGGCCCGTTCAATGGCTGAAGAAATTACTCGCAAGATGACATATCTTGAACTTTCAATGGAAAATTCTTATATGGAAGAGTACTTAAGCGCTCTTTTCGTACCTCATACGAGTGAGGAATTATTTCCGACAGTATTCAAGGGTCGTTAAGAATTTGAGGAGAAAACCAGTATGGCTAAAATCGGCGTGGCTGGGAAAGGTGGAACCGGGAAAACAACCCTTGCAGCATTGACTGTCGTGGCATTGCTGCGAAATAATCTCGGGCCGGTTCTCGCAATTGATGCAGATCCAAATAGCAATCTGGCTGAAACACTCGGTGTTAGCGCTCCGAAAAGTCTTGTCGAGATTGTCGATGAGGTTTCAAAATCCATTGATAGGCTTCCTGCAGGGATTGACAAAACCCAGTATCTTGAATATCGGGTACGTGAAGCGATCACTGAAGACAAAGGGTTTGATCTGCTTGTGATGGGAAAAACAGAAGGCCCGGGATGTTATTGTTACTGTAATCATCTTCTCAGGGAACATATGGAAAAACTTCAGGACAGTTACCGTTTTGTTGTGATGGATAATGAAGCAGGACTTGAACATCTTTCTCGTAGAACCACGCGTCAACTTGATATACTTTTCATCACTGCTCTGGCTGATAGGAATTCCTTATTGAGCGTTCAGCGAATCTATGAAATGACGAAAAAACTTGACCTTGACATAGGACAGGTAAAGCTTGTGATTAATGAACATAGTGTTCTGCCAAAATCATTGCAGATGTCGACTCCCCTGCCGGTTTTCTTTACTTTGCCTTTTGATCAGGAGATATGGCAGAAATCCTGCGCAGGAAAAGGATTGTTAGACCTGCCAGAAGATTCTCCGTCATACCAGGTTGTGCAAAAAACTCTTAAATTGGTACTCGGAATTTGAAGGGAAACCATTGCTGGTATAAAATAGTACAAATCCGCGGTCAAAATTAAAGTTTTGAATGGCTACAAGGAATATTGTATCAGGACAGAAGCCCCCATCGTCTAGTGGCCCAGGACAGGTGGTTCTCAGCCATCAGACACGGGTTCGAATCCCGTTGGGGGTACAAATTACATAAGTCTCTTATAAATGGCGTTTCATGAATACAAGGGCTGTCTGCATGTGCATTTAAGTCCGGACATAAAAACTGAATGTCCTGACGAGATTTTCTATGCCGCAAAAAATGCAGGCCTGGATTTTCTTGTTCTAACACCCCACACGCCACGCAGAAGAATATATTCTGATTATTTTTTGATGGAAGGTTATAACAATGACGTTCTTATTTTTGCTGGCGAAGAAGCAGATGAGTTTTCAGGATTGAATCATGTTCTTGTTTATGGCAATAAGAATTGGCTTGGAAAAACAAACATAGAGAAAACATTATTTTTCGCGGAGAAAAATTCGTCTCTTTTATTTGCGGCTCATCCTGATGGGAAACACAGACTTTTTGGATTTGAAATAGACCACAGGTGGAGAAAAAGAGATTTGCTTGAGTTTTTGACAGGTCTTGAGGTCTGGTCTCTTCTTTTTGATTTTGCGTCAAGAACAAATCCTTCAAATGTTGTTATTCGTTATCTCCGTTTTCCAGAAAACCTGAGAGGCCCTTTTAGCCCGACGCTCAATCTGTGGGATAGCGTTGCAGAAAAAAGAAAGTTTGTTGGCGTGGCCGGGCTCGACATTCATCCGCTCCGTTATGGTATTAAATGTCTGGATATAAAAAAGACATTCAGTTATGAATTTGTCTTCAGAATTTTAAGAAACCATATTCTTACCGAAAAAGTCCTCACAAAAAATGCACACCAGGATATTAAAGCCGTCGAGAATGCTTTGAGACAGGGCAGAATTTTTTTCGCAAACGACTTTCTTGCCGATAGCACAGGTTTTTTCTTCGGCACACAGGATAGAAAATTTACAATGGGCGACACTGTGGATTTTGATGATAGTTTATTGATTGAACTGCCAGAAAAGGCAGATGTAAAAATTAAAAATTCCGCTCAAACACTTTCTTTTAAAAATACAAAAAGGATTATTTTCAAAGGAAAAAGAACAGGTCCACACAGGGTGGAGGTTTATTATAAGGAAAAGCCGTGGATTTTTTCAAATCATATGTATCTCAGATGATTGTTTGTCAGGAAACTTGCTGTATACCTGAAAAAAGGAGCGAAATGAATGTGAAATTTCCAAGAACTAATGTTGGCGGAATTTCTGTTTCCAGGTTGGTAATAGGGACAAACTGGTTTCTTGGCTTCAGCCACACATCAAAGGCAAAAGACAAATTTATTATAGAAAACATAGCAACGAGAAAGAAAATTGCCCATATCCTTGAGGTTTTTCTCAACCATGACATTGATACTGTTATTGCCCCTTTGAGGGAGATTTTAATCCAGGCGATCAAAGATGCGCAGGATAGGACAGGAGAAAAAGTTATTCTTATGTCAACTCCAGCATTCCCAATCAACAAAGATACCCCTGTCTCAGGATTTTGCAATGACCAAACCAAAAGGATACTTGAACAGGAAGCAAAATCAGGCGCCTCTATCTGCATGCCGCATTAGTGCACCCCAGATGCTATGGTCGACAGGACCAGCCGAACCATAAGACAGATTGATTCATTGACGAAGCTGTTCAGAGATTATGGAATGGTTCCGGACTTGAGTATCCATATGCCTGAAACAATCGTATATGCCGACGAAACAAATGTCGATACAGAAACATACATAAGTATTTTTAACTCTATGGGATTTTTGATGCAGGTGGAGGTTGACTGGGTGGCAAGGATTATTCAAAACGCAAGGAAACCGGTGCTTACGATTAAACCGCTTGCGTCAGGCCAGTTAAGGCCATTGCAGGGATTAACATTTGTATGGAATTCAATAAGAAATCAGGATATGGTGGCTGCTGGCGCAATGACTCCTGACGAAGCAAAAGAAATTATAGAAATTTCTGTTTCAATACTTGAGAAGAAGTTCCCACAGTTTCAGTTGCAGGAAACAAGAAGCAAAAAATCAATCAAACAGAGTTAATTTTCTTAATCTTCTGGGACGGTTCTTTTTTCTATAACCCGCATTTGTTTCCATTTGCCCTGCTGGAATCTTGAGAAAAACATCAAAGCAAGGGCTATAACATAAATTGTTGCAATGGTCCATGCAGTGTATATTCCTTTTTGAAGCAAAAATATGAAAATTGCTGATGGAATTATTAGAACAAAAATTGAAAGAAAAGCCATTGCCAGCATAATAAACCGGGTGTCTCCCGCGCCTCTTAACGCAGAGGCAAAGATAATATTCATTCCGTCAAAAAGGGAGTAGAATGCAACAAATCTTAACAGAATCACAGCGATATGTCGAATCTGTTCGAACTGGACAGGATCTGCCCTGAAAGAGAATGGTTTGATAAAAATATCAGGCATAGTTACATACAAAATAGCAAGCACAAGCATATAAGAAAAGGCGATGATAAATCCGGCCAGTGTGCATTCTTTCGCTTTTTCCGGATTATTGGCGCCAAGATTCTGTCCGACAAGAATTGAAACAGCCATTCCGATGCCTACCATTGGCATAAAAGCCAGTGTATTGATGTTAAATGCGATATTCGTTGCCGCAAGGGGTATTGTGCCAATTTTCCCCAGCAGAAGCAAAAATATGGTAAAGCCAGCCAGATCCATGGTTCCCTGTAGTCCACTGGGTATGCCATACTTAAGAATTCTACCGAAAAGTTGCCTGTCTAACTTCCAGCTACTGTATATTCTAAATTTTTCTTCGTAGGTACTTCTTGTTGCAAGAAGCAGAAGAAAAATCAGGTTGCAGTATGCTGAAATCACAGAAGCAAGACCCGCGCCTTTAATTCCGAGTTGAGGAAATCCGAATCTTCCAAAAATAAGAGTATAATCAAGAATTATGTTGATTATGGTCTGAAAAAGCGTGGCAAACATTACCTGTTTGGTTTTTCCTCTTCCTGCAAAAAAGCTGGCGACCGCGCCAGAACAGACAATTGCGCCTGCACCTGCGCAAAGTGTTTGAAAGTACACTGTTTCAAGCAATGAGACATCTGATGCGTGACCTATCATCTGAAAGAAAGCCGGAGCAATTGGTATCAAAAAAAGATGAAAAATGGCGGCGACCAATCCAATATATATTCCCTGCCACATCACACCGCCAATCTTTTCGAACTGTTTTGCTCCATAATACTGGGCAACAAATGTCTCCGTAAATACAGCGGTTCCGACAAAGACACTGGTTGTCAGCAGATTCAAAAGACCAGCAGGCATTGAGGCAGCGACTGCTTCAGTGGAATACCAGGCAAGAAACATTCTATCAACAAAACATTGAATTGTCCATGCGCTTGTGGTTACGATGAGTGGGAACGCGAGAAAAAAAACCTCTTTGAAATGGGATTTTTTAGTAAAAATAAAAGAGGCCCTCGGTTCAATCATGTAAACTCATTATACCAGATAATGGCTTTATTTCTACTGACTCATCAGTTTAATTGCCATTGATGAAATGAATTCGGAAAGCTTCATCTTTTTCAGGGAAAACAGATTTTCATCTATGCTTTTGTTATATCCCAGAGAACCAAACTCAATCTTTACATTATTCCCTTTATCGATTGCCTCAATTGTTATTGATTCAGGCATATAATCAATAAATTCCACTTTTTCCTTTGCTGCGGATGATCTATAGCTCATTGTAATTGTTGCCAGATCAGCCATAACTGTGATTTGAGCAATAGACCAGGCATCAGGCATAACAACAATTTTTACATCTGCTTCGGGGCTTGTTTTGTTCAGTTCAATTAGTTTTTTCCCTGATTTTTCAACTGATGAGACCGTGGCATCATAAAACCAGAACTTAACCTGGTTGAAAAGGGTTTTGAAAGAAATTGGATTAAGCAGCATGCTGAGTCCTTCGGCGAATTGCGGTGGCGGCTGCATAGATGATCTTTGTGAAAGTTTTCTTATTTCTGAAATGGTATCCTGTATTTCAATTCCAATTTCAGGAAAAAGAATTACTATGTTATCGAGATTCCTGTAAAAGTAGAAACTTCCAAATTCTGAATTACCCGACATCATAAATTTTTCAATTTTTTCGCCGGAACCTGGAAGCAGGGAAACAAATTTTCCTTCCAATTTAACAGGATTAGAAATGACCTTTCCGAAAATCTTTTCACTGGCTGATTTGAGATTGGCGTAATCTGACTCGCCAAGTTTTACTGTGAAATTTATTGTGCCTGTCACATTCTTTATGCTTCCGCTATCAGAAATTTGCTGAATTCTTGCGCCAACTTTTTCCACAACTTCAAAAGCTGAAGGAGATTTTTCCTGCTGGCAGTAGCCGGCAATACTGATTAAAATACACAATCCAATGCACATTTTGAGAATTTTTTTCATGACTGCCTCCTGTTATAACGCAGTCTTATAGCGCGTCTTAATATATATTTTCATCCATAATAAGGCGTTTGTCAAATCTGAGAAGTTTTCCTGTTGTCGGTATGTATATCTTCAATGGAAGTAGACTGGCCTTGCTATCTTCTCCGGTTTTTCCCTTTGGATGTGGATGGCGAAATTCTGCCAGATAACGCTGTTTGAACATTTTTTTCAAGTACTTGCTGATTTGCAAAATAAAGTACTGATTGCGATTTTCATTTCAGGAAATTTCTGCATCATTTATGAGTTTTTAATGGAAGCCCTTTTGTCGTTTGCTCTATTGATGCAAACGAAAGCAATATCACAGCAGCAAAAAACAAAAATTGCGACTTTTTTACACATTTTGCCTCCTGTGCGAAAAAAAATTAAAGTTCTGATGGGAGCAGCTGGTAAGCCGGGTTCTGTTTTAAGGCAGCCATTCATCTGGATCAGAAATCTCTTTCTGATTCGATCAACCTACCCGGGTCTTTTATGGGCAGGCGCCAGACCCTGCTTGGTTTTTCTCCTGGTGGGGTTTGCCTTTGCCGTCGGTATTTCTACCGACGCGGTGAGCTCTTACCTCACCATTTCACCCTTGCTACGGTTTTATCCGCAGCGGTATGATTTCTGTGGCACTTTCCAGGTCTTGCGACCTGCTCCTGTTAGGAGCCACCATGCCTGCTGGAGCCCGGACTTTCCTCTCTGTTAGTCAGAGCGGCTGCCCGGCTGCTCCCATTATTTAGACAATGTTCTATTATCAAATGTTTATAAGTCAGAAAAGTTCATTTTCAAGATAGGCCTGCGCCAGTGAATGTGCCTTGTTTTTCTGGTGAGAAACATAAAAAATTTCAGTTTCTTTAAAGATTTTCAGTGTTTCTGTCGCGATAAGATGCAATTTTTTCAGTTCTTCATCCTTAACGCGGTATTTCCCATTTATTTGCTGAATGACCAGATTGCTATCCGAATATATTATCAACTTTTCTGGTTTATGTTTTACGCAGGCTAATAATCCAAGTATGAGTCCAAGATATTCTGCAATATTGTTTGTGCCTTCTCCTAAGAACTTTCCTGCCTGCTCGATTATTTCAGAATGCTCGTCGATAATAACATATGCGCAGGCTGATTTTCCTGGATTTGGTCTGCTTGCGCCATCGAAACAAAGAATAAGGGATTTCATTCTGAAAGGATTCTACCGCAATTTTCACATTGGACTGCTTCTGTTTTTCTTTTCACCTTTTCTATCAGGTAACCAGGTATGTAGACATAACAACCACCGCATATGCATCCGCTGGAATCCTGAGTAATTCGGGATATGGCTACGCCGTCTTTTTTAGATTTTTTTACCCTTATGTAAAGTTCCAGAATCAATTTATCTATACCTGAAACACATTCCTCTCTTTTCTTCTGTAAATCGTTTCTTTCCTGTTCTAACTGATTAATTTTTTCCTCGATTACTTTTTGCTTTTCATTTTTCATATTTTTATGCTCTTCAATCTTTTTTAGAATGTCTTTCTCTTTTTCTTTTAACAACTCCTCCTTTTCCATATGCCCAAGAATTTCATCCTCAAGGGAAGAAAGTTTCTGTGTCAAATTCTTTATCTCTTCCTGCAATGCCTGATATTCCTTGTTGGTCTTTACTTCATATAGCTTTGACTGCAAATTTTTTATCTGGTCTTCGACTGCTTTATGTTCTGTTTCTTTCTGGCGTCTTTCAATTTTCATATGCATAAATGTTTTCTTAAACTCCTCCATCTCATTTTGAAGAGTGATACCCCCTTTTTCAATGGCTTTGATCTCTTCAGGCAATTCCTTTAGAAGGATTTTTATATCCTGCAGTTTATTGTCGATTTCCTGAAGTTCGAGAAGTTTTTCAAGTTCTTCTTTTATGGTTGACATGTCGTAGATTTTACCAGATTTCTTCTTTCAGTCAACAGTCGAAATTACCTGATTAAAAATCTGCACAGGCAATCCTTTTTGTAAAATACGGGTTTTGTAAGAGTCATAAATGCTCCATTCAATGGCTGCTGGTTATGTGTTATAATAATAAACATAAGGGAGTTTCTTGTGCTACATCAGCGCAGGTATGGTCCAGAGCATTTAGACACATTATACAGACATCTTTGTTTCAGTTGCACATTGCAAGGACAGCTGATAATGAGTGTTTTTTATAATTCCAAAGTCAGTATGGGCGCAGAAGATGTTTATTTAAATATTCACAGCATCCACTCTGAAATTGGACTGACAGCGTTTATCGGGTAGATGGTGTAGCAGGATTTAAGTTTGTTCATCATGTGGTTGGCATCAGATGTGGCAGGGTTATTGACTATGACGACTTTATTAATGAAGATACTTCTTTCAAAAGCAAGATTGAGTTGCATTTTGAAAAAAGCGCAGTTTTAAGATTACAGGCCACATTGTCTGGTTTTGGGCTTGTGTTAACAATACAAGGAAAAGGATGAATGAAAGGTGTTAATTTAATTAGAGAACTTAAACATCACCTTCCTTTTTCAATACTTAGTGTTTGTTTTGCTCTTATGACAATGGGAGTTCTGAATTTCATTACAAGCGCCATAAAAATTGAAGATACTTCTGGCCCTTCTATTTTTTTGTTTCATATTTTTCATCCTATCCATCTTCTTTTTTCTGCGATTGCCACAACCGCAATGTTCTGGCAGAATGAGAAAAACTTTTTTAAAGCAATACTAATAGGTTTTGCTGGTTCTGTTGTTGTGTGCGGTGCCAGCGATATTATAATTCCATATATTTCAGGACTATTACTCGGGGTTCAAATGCATTTTCATATCTGCATTGTTGAACATCCTTCCATTATCCTGCCTTTTGTGATTCTGGGAATAATTGCGGGGTTTTTTGCTCCAGGAACACTTGAAAAACACGAAGGTGTTATTTTTTCCCACTCTCTGCATGTTTTCACCAGTTCAATGGCGTCAATTCTCTATCTTATTGGGTACGGTCTGAATGATTGGATAGGCCGTATTGGCGTAGTGCTTGTTTATACAGTGATTGCGGTTATTATTCCGTGCTGCACAAGCGATATTGTTTTTCCACTTGTGCTTGTTGATAAAGAGCGAAAGATACAACACCCTGTTGATTCTTTTTCAAAACACTGACTTTGAACGCGAGTTTTTATCAATCAGTTGTAGCGGTTCAGGAATTTTTTCTTACAGGAAGTTGGATTGTAAAAGTGGTACCTTCTTTTAACCGGGACCTGACCATAATTTTGCCTTCATGTTCCTGAACGACCTTCTGCACGATTGCTAGACCAAAGCCTGTTCCTCTTGAACCCTTTGTTGAATAGAAAAGGTCAAAAATTTTCTCAATCGCTTCTTCAGGAATGCCTTTGCCATTGTCTGATATCTCAAACTCAATGACTTTTGTTTCAGGGATGTATCGAGTTGTGATTGTTATTATCCCTTTCCTGGCTTCCACTGCGTCAATTGCGTTTATCAGCAGATTGGAAACCATTCTGTCGATTCTTTCCGGATCCAGCGCCAATTCTGGCACGATCGGATCGTAATTTTCAATGATCTTTATGTCTCTATCCTTGAACGACTGTTTTACTATTGAAACAGAATCAGCCACTATTTTGTTGAAATCTGACAATACAAGGTCGGGCGGTTTGTTTCTGGCATAATCAAGCATAGATAGAACCATTGATTTCATTCTCTGGTAGCTTCTGCCAAAAATCCCGGCGCCTGTTTCTATTTCCTGAAAATCCCTGTCTTTCAATCCATTGTTTATCATTTCTAATCCGCCTTCAAAACCTGTAAGCAGATTTTTGATATCGTGCGATATGCTTCCAATTGTTTGTCCGAGAATGACAAGCTGTTTGTCGCGCAGTATTTTCTGGTTAAGTTTAAAATTACTTAAAGCGAAACTCACCATTGTGCAACCTGCGATTATAAGGGTTGTTTCTTCGGGTGTAAATATTCCTCGCGAGCGCTTTCTTCCAACAATAAAGACCCCGAATTTTTCAGATGTTGTTCTGAGAGGAGTAATCAAGAGAGTAAATTTCTTGCTTCCGATTTTTGTATTCTCATACAGTTGCACCTCACCAGCGTTAAATCTTTCTTTCGCAAAAAGGTTAAATTCTTCAGGGAAGGAGAATCCCTCAGGCGCAAACCTGTATCCAGATATCAGTGCGTCTTTATCTTCATGCTTGAGAAACCCCGCAACAATGTCAACCTTCATAAATTTTTGAATCTGGCCGCCCAGTATGTTTAGCAATTCAAGTTCATTAACAAGTGTTGCCATACTTTCTGCGAGATTGTGCACCAGAAGTATTTCACTCAAAAATGGATAGAAGCTTTTTTCGACGGTTTTCATATTTTCAAGAAGGCCATCAACGAAGCTGTCAACCTCTGAAATTTTTTCTTTAGTTGATGTTCTTTGTTCAAGATCCTTTACAAGGAGATTGAATCTGTCGGCAAGAAACTCAACCGGCTTTATGACAACAGGATTCACAACAGCTTCAATTGGTTTGATAACAGATTCAAGAGCTTCCGCGAATGGACTTCTATTTTTTTTCTTTTTCATTTTTTCAATGGTTTCAATGATATTTTCACTTCGCGCTTAAGATAATGGCAGGAGTAATTTTTATCTCCTCTTTATTTTTTCTCCCCTCTTTCGCAAAGATGGGTCGGGGAGATTTTCCAAAATCCCTCAATCTTAAAATCCCCCTTTACAAAGGAGGAAACTGCTTTTTTCTTGCCACACTGTCATACTCGCTTTCAAAATTGGGATTTTTCAATGAAATTTGATATTAAATTCGAGGCGCGCGTTCTTTTTCAATAAAACTACCAGTGTCTATTCAGATCTGTGTTTTCCGCTACGGCTCGGATCGACCCGGCCCGCCTCACCGTCTCGGCGGGCTTGCCAGACAATGCTCTTTCTTCATCGCACTGGCAACCACCGCTGACAATGCTGCGCTTGCTCGCATTGTCTTAACTTCGCTCCATTCAAATCCTGCTATTTCAAAT
>JAMWBU010000010.1 GCA_023819255.1 Candidatus Omnitrophota bacterium | reverse complement strand
TCAATGAGGTGAGAATCATAAAAATACTTCCATGCCTGGCAATGCCGGAAAGAATAAGATTTATCGCTGAAATGGATAAAGATATATCTGAGGTTATGCCTTATCTAAACGCGGTTTTTGAGGATGCCATATACAATCACAATGGCCCTTACATCACGCTGAAAAAAGGGGATAAACTGATATCTGTTGTTGGAAAACAGGTTTCAGGCTCCAAGATTATTGACTTAAAAGATGCAGAAGAACTGATCAAATGGTTCAAGGCGATTGTGAACCAGTGTTATGAAAACCGTGATTCAATTAAGCCAAACATTGAAAGGAGAAAAAAGCTTACCCCTCTTGATATATTCAAACTTCTTCCCAGAACAAATTGTAAAAAGTGTGGTGAACCAACATGCATGGCTTTTGCCGTAAAACTTGTCGAAGAACAAAAAAGTATTCTTGCCTGCGCTGAGATATTTTCTGGTAGATTCAATGATAGGAAAAAAGAACTTATAAAGACACTGGTATCTGCCGGATACAAAGTGCCTTCTGAATTCCAGGAAATGTCATAATTTCGGAGCCAGTTAAACCCTGTAAATTGAACCTGCAATGTATCTTACTCCGCCGTCCTGCTGTAACCTGTCATTTCTGTCATTGAAATAATAAACAGAAAATATTTCGCCGCTGTCAAGCTGAACACTTACAGGATATCCAAGATCCCAAGAACCACCATCATCCCTGAGAATATATTCATTTTTCCATGTCCTGCCTTCGTCTTCGCTGATGGATATTCTTATGCCAAAAGGATATGAACGGTAGCCATAGGTTGCAAGAATCCTTCCGTCTTCAAGTAAAAGCAGGTGGCAGGGACTTCCAAGGTCATTAATTCTTGACATAAAGCGCCAGGTTCTTCCATTGTCTTCAGAAACATAACACTCTGACCAGAAACTATAGCCGTGCTTGTATCTCTGACATCTGACAGCGCAGACAATTTTTCCCGATGGAAGTATCACTCCAGAAGGCATAATCTGCATATAATCTGTTTTTTCTTCTGATATGTAAGAGAAAAGTTCCCACGAGATACCATTGTTTTTTGAGACAATGACAACTGGTTTTCCTTCTCTTCCATCAGAGCGATTTACTGTGCCAAAAAGAATAAGGGCTCCATCTTCTCTCACAACATAATCCGGTCTCGGCCAGATTGCATCATACCCAAAACCAGGCAACCTGCACGGACCGTAGATGCTGTTGCCTCTATCCTGAGAGAAAAATAGCTTATTCTTAATCGCGATCAGCATAAAATCAGGATTCTTGAAATCAAATTCTTTTGGTTCCAGAAAATTCGCCTGCTCTGGCGTAGCATAGCCCAGGTTCACAGATGACATAATTGTTTCCGGCTGGCTCCATGTTTTGCAACCGTCTTTTGACCTGATTCTGACAATTCTTGAAGAATTGTCAGGCGGCGCATATCCATGGCCGACCTCTTCCTTTGTCTTATAGTGGCAGGTTCTTGTGAAAAAATTTACGACAATCTCATTCCCGCTGTATTTGTAGACCCCGCAGTTTCTTGGCCAGGCAGAAAATTCATCTTCTTTTCTGTAAACCGCAAAATTTTCACTTTTGATTTTTTCTCCCATTGTTTTTTCCTCAGAACTTGAAAAATTTGTATTGACTTTTCAAAACAAATTCAGGCTTTACTTCAATGGATATCTCCATAACATATGCTGATGGAGGCAATTCCTTCAGAGGCAAAACAACACTGAATCTATTTGAAGAAACACCTGTTTTCTTGCTGAAAACTTCTGTATCTGTTGATAGTTCTTTCAGAACCAGTGTCATATTTATTTTGTCATTTCTCAACATTTCTTCCAGAATTTCAATGTTTCCACGCAAAATCGCCTGAGATTCTGTTGAGGGGTAAATCAGGCAGGCATCCACCGGAAAAGCGAAAAAGTTGATGTCTTTTGTCAAAAATTTGAATGGCATTTTCAATTCCAGTCCACCGCAGGCGATTTTCAGGTAATAAATCGGGTCTTCATTACTCTGGTAAATCAAAAACGGTATCTCAATTCTTTCACCTGTTATGGATACATCTTTTTCAAAAATTTTTTGATTTTTTTCATCAAGAATGGATATACTCATTTTTCTGCCAATCAGAGTTTTGTCAACATCAATTGCCAGCTTGCTTTCGATGCCAATGGGTTGAAAAGCCATAACTGCATTTATGCCTTTGATTGACCTGTAAAGATCAAAATACTTAACAGGCACCATTTTCCCAAACTTTTCAGGAACTCCGAATCCCTTGTTTCCGAGTGAAGGTTTTACGGTCGGGCTCCACAGTGTGTATATTGCTTTTTCCTGTGAGTTGTTCCTGCAGAAATTAATGCCCAGTATCTCCTGACCGCCAAGGGCTTTCAGCGGAATTTTAATTTCTGCTGTCCATCTGTCCTTCAGTTTTTTTGTGCGTACTTCTGCGTTGCTGTTCCAGTCAAGATCATCTCTTTTCTCTCCAGTGATGTCAACCTTCATATCAGTCAATGCTCCATTAGCATTTATCATCAGCTGATAGAAAGTCATATATCCAGGACCAGGGTCAATGAAGATTTCTATGCCATCTTCTCTCCAGATTTCCTTTATATCCTTTTTCTCACCAGAAATTGTTGCCTTCAATTTACCCATATCTTTAGTGAAACAATCGAAAAACAGATAAAGATGTTCTGAGTCCTTCAAAACATAAACAATCGTCTTATCTTCAGCCGGTGTCGGAACATCTGCGGTTGCATAGGTTAATTTCACAAAATCCTCAATCCTTGTCGCCTGGCTCCATATCTGTTCCATTTCTCCATCAATCTTTATTGAAGCATTACTGACTTCCGGCGCGTGAAAGACATATCTGCTGTTGTAGAATTCAACATCTCTTGTTTTTGGCTCAATCTTTGTTAATTTTTCAAAATTCACTTTTATGTCCTTCAATGCAACTTTTTTCTGCTTAACCTCTTTATTCGCTTTTTTCACCATCTGTGTGCAGGACTGTTGCAAAAATGTCCTCATCAGATCAAGGTCCCTGCTTTTCCAGGTGCTTGCGTCCTTTCCCACAAGGACATCAGTCACAGGGTCGATATGCTGGAAGTTGTTTATGTCGGGATCCACTATTTCAAGAAGCCCTTTGAAAGAAGACGCAATTGCGTTGTCTGGATTCTTTTTCAAAAGTTCTTCAAGAAACTCCATATATCTTACATCATCTATGCCTTCCCTTGTGCATTCCCAGGATATTGTCGGAACAAATTCCCAGAATCCAGGATGAACAGCGTTCCACATGGTCACAAGTCCATTATATGCGTTTCCGAGGCTCCAGGCATACACAAACCATGATGCTCCTTCAAACCCAACCTTATAAAGATATATTCCTGTTTCATATCTCGCATACACAGCCCGCAAAGACCTTGGAGCAGCGCTGTAAAACCAGAATTTTTTTCCTGCTTTTTTATGTTCTTCGTAGGTCTTGTAGGAGGCATACCCGTTTGCGAAAACAGGCACATCCAGATATTCTTTCAATGGTTCATAGTAGGTGTCATTTACAGTGATCCATGGATGCCCACCACCTTTCTTTGTCGCCTTCACAAGCTGCAAAGCCACTCTGTTTTTGTATACGCCATATGGTTCGTCAATGTTGAAAAGATACATTTCAGGCAGATTATTTTTCTTTGAGTATTCTTCAACTGCCTTAACAATCTGCGCGTAAACATCAAGGAATTTATCTGTAAAAGACAATGGCTCAACCACATATTTGTCAAGAATCCTTGTGTCTGTGCCTGTAAGCTCTGCAAGAAGTTTTTCAGGATGAATTCCGATGCGCCATATAAATTTGTCCTGCGGACCCAGTTCTATGCCCAGAGATTTATAAAAATTCATCCTGTATTCAAGTGGCTTTAAATCAAACTTAATTTCATCTCCTTCTTTATAAATGTTGCAGGCAGGAAAACGAAGTTCGCAACCAAAGGCGTTTATTCCATGCGCCTTCTGGTCAAGGATTGCCATTTTGCATATCTGTTGAGCGTGTGAGGAAGGATTTGTGTCGTATGTTCCAAGCCACATAATATTATAAAAATGATTTTTTAACTTTGGCAGGTTGAAAGGCAAAACTTTTATTTCAACCGGTATCTTTATCTCCTTGGTGTTGAGCGGGTAAAATGTTATTGTTCCATTGTAAACACCTTCTGGAGTATCAGGCGGTATGTATGCTGTCAGCCATAATCCCTGGGCATAATGCGGAAAAATTTCAATCTCCTGTCTTAAATCGAGCGTCTTTGGCGCAAGGTAGGTTTTATAAGTAAAATAGTACTGCGTTCTTATGGTGATGTTCTGAGATGGAATTACTGTTTTTCCTTTCAGGTCTGAAATACTGAACTTCAACTGCGGAATTGCTTTCTTTGATAAAATGCCAAGTTGATACGATTCATATTCATCGCCTGCTGCTGTCAATTCAATTTTGTTTATCAGTTCTTCCGGCTCAGGCCTGTATGTGGGAACGATTCTGTCTGTAATGGATTTTTTGAAGAAAATAACATCCTGTTTCATAAAAGCCGGTAAAGGTGTTTCTCTGTACCTTAATTCAGGAATCTGCAAATTTTCTGTTTTCTCATCGTCGCCAATAATTAAAAGCCGTTTCGCTTTTTCAAATTCTTCTGGATGTTCCATAAACCTTTCCACAGGCATTAAAACAATGCTGTGGACAGTCCAGCCATTTTCTTCTGTCCTGAAGGTTAATCTCAGTTTTCCGTCAGTAATTTTGACTGTGAATGTCCTTTCTGGAACATCAACCTTATCTAAAAGAATTTCGTTGTTTCCCACAAGCGAATAGCGATACAATCTTGTGATATCTTTTCCAGCAACCGCTGGCGTGATAATGCCTTTGTAGATGCCATTTTTCACATTAGCAACTATAAGAGTCGCTTCTTCTGTGCCAACCAAGCCTGTCTGGTTTGGCTTTGAGGTAAGGTCCTTTGTTGAAACAGGATAGATACTTTTATACTTTTTCTCCCACCCATAACCTGTCTTATCATCGTAAATTGTATCCTGGCCGATCCTTAAAAAACCATCAACAGGATTTATTTTGCTATCTCCAAAATCAAGCCGCACAGGAAAAAGGTCTTTATCAACAACCCATCCCGACGCTGTCCTTGCTAAAAAAATTCCAGACAACAATAAACAAAAAATCAACATCTTAAACTTTTGCATCTTCAATCTCCTTTTTTGTCTGTTCAATCTTTTTTTCTGTTTCATCTACCAGCTCCCTGAGTTTATTAAAACTGTAAAAGCTCGCGCTATTTCTTATTATTCCTTTCCTCTTTAGAATTTCCTTTAGAACCGCAGGAGCAACGCCGTATCTATTGTAAATAGAACGTATCTCTATTATTTTTTTCTGGATGTGTCTTGCTTTTTCAATTTTATTGTTTTTCAAACAGTCAATCAGGTTGATGAAAATTTCAGGAAACACATTTGCCATGCTTGGAACTATTCCATCTGCATTTAATAAAAAACTATCCATTATCAGCCCCTCATCTCCCTGGAGTACTTTGAAGTTTTCATCCCTGAAACCAAGTATCTCTTTGAAGTATTTTGGATTTCCAGAAGAGTCCTTTATTCCTTTTATCTTTTCCAACCCACTTAACTCTTTCAGAATGCCCGGGATAATGTCCTTTCTTTTCAGTTTCCTTGTTACAATACCGATATTGTTATAAAGATACACTGGAATTCGCAAAAATTTTTCAATTCTTTCAAAGTGACGAAAGAGTTTTCTGTTGCTGTGATAGACAAGAGGCGCAATAACAAGAAAATCGGGTGTACTTTGAGTATTTTGCGCCTCTATTGTTCTAAATACTGTTTCCTCCACGCTGAATTCAGTGACACCTGCAAAAACCCTGCATCTTCCAGCAACCTGTTCAACCGCAATCCCAATAATCCTTTTCTTTTCTTTTATAAACTGAAACTCGCCTGTTGTGCCGAGTACAAAGATGGCATTAACTCTGCCCTTCAGCACAAAATCGATAAGATTTCTCAGCCCTGTCTCGTCAACCCGATGGGTTTCGTCAAAGGGCGTAAGTAATGGCACAACTATTTCCATCACTGTCTCACCATTGCCCAGAATTTGCAATAAGTCGGGTCTGTCCTGTAGTTTCCACCTGAGTTTGCAATTGTATGGTCACCATCAGGAATCCACTTTACCGAGCCATCAAAAAATAAGCAATTAAAACCCATCGGTACCGGCATAGTATTATCCAGATGGTTTCCAAGATACGCTCTAACTCCAGGACCCACAGGTGTAAAAGAAGGCCAGTAAGCATCTGCCATCCAGACATAACCAAGTTTTGCAGCTCTGTCAATCTTGCCATAGCCAGGCGAATATGAGTCCCAAGAATGCTTATAGATTGATTGAGTGTGATTAAAGGCATATGGGATTCTACAACCATCAGTGTTGGTGGATTCCCATCGGGATTTCATAATGGAAAGCTTCAGATGACCTGAGTAGTAATCACACTTTGTGCAGCTTGGACAGTAAAAAAACTCAATGCTTGAAACATACCTGCCCTTGCCGCTTCCATCGCTTTTATATCCCTCAAGAAGGTAACCAGGACCAATATATCCGCCCCTTCCAAGCCCGGAATTGTATGTCCATATCTGCCAGGTGTAATCGCTTTCGTGGTCCATAGTACGCCATCCCTGCGGCGGAAGATATCCCTCAAAGTCCTGAGCGTACATATGCGTACCAAGCCCTATCTGTTTGAGGTTATTCAAACACACTGTGCGCCTGGCGTTTTCTCTCGCCCTTGAAAAAACAGGAAGCAGCATCGCTCCAAGGATGGCTATGATTGCAACTACAACAAGAAGCTCAATCAGCGTGAACCCTTTTCTCATTTTTCTCACCTCCTTTGTTTTTTATTGAAATCTACCACTTCCATTTTACCTTAAATTCTAATCCTTTTATACTTTCAGGCAAAAACCAGTGATTCTCATCATTTGAAAGAATCAATGGCTGTTTAAGATGCATATATCTTGCCTTTGAATTAATCCAGACTCCTTCAGGAGGCATCTCAATTTCTATTTTCTCCCCTTTTTCTGTTGAGGCAATCAACTGGTTTGTTTTGTTTGATATGATATATGCAGAAGAAACATGGGGTTGAATTCCAATTGTTTCCCCTGTGTCTGTTGTCGGCCTGGTGAAAAATCTTGTTTCTGTGCACTGGAACCAGTAGTTAACATAGTACACCTCTTTTTCAAGATCTGTCAATGGAGCATAGAGATCATCCTTCCCGTCTCTCATAGCAAGAGTTATCACATACTCTCCTGTTTTCCCGTCTTTTGGAATCGTAAATTTTGAATATGGCTTATCAACTACTACTTCAAGAATGGTTTTTTTATCAGGGTCCATAACAACCATTGGAAAACCTCCGCTTTCCTTTTTACCGATTTCTCCGCGAATAAAGATATTAAAATCCCTGTCTTTTTCCTCTTTCACAATACAATATGTCGCGCCCGGACAACCAGGCAGCGATTGCGAATAACTTCCCTGAGTCGGATCTTCCACATTTGCTTTTGAAAGAGCAAGTATTACCCTTGGCATATAAAGGACAAAGTCAGAAACAGCGCAGAAAGCGCCAAAGCTTTCCTTATTTTTTAATCTGTCCGCCTTGCTACTCCATGCATAGATGTCTGAACTGAAAAACGCCTTTGACGCGTATTCTATTTGTTTGTTCCTATCTGTTTCATAAATTGCCGCAAGAGCATAGTTTTCATGCGAACTGTGGGTATACCACAGATTTAGCTTATCTGATTTCGGGTCAGCCATGCCATCCATAAGCTGCCTTTTTGCCTGCTGGCTCTTATAAAACAGCAAAACATTATGAAGGGGCTGACCCCAGTGATACATATTTGTAAGAAATTTTTTCAGGCAATCATCAATGTATACCAGTAGCGCGGGATTATATGTCATTTGATAAAGATCTATCAATTCACCAAGGGCATTGTTGTTGTCCCTTCCTGGCTCAAGCCGTACCGCTCCCTGAAACTCTGGATTTTTTCTGTCAGACACAATTGTTTTCTGCCACTCGTCAGTAATTATTTCTTTCAACCGCAGGTCTCCTGTTAGATAATGCGCAAGCATCAGCGCGTTATAACAGGTTAAATGACCAAGAAGCGCGTGATCCCCTCCCCATGGACAGAAGCCATTTGTGTGCCTTGTTGAGCCAGTAATATTCTTCTGATTAAAATGCAATTCGCGGCGTTCGCAGGAAGCATCATCATAGTGTATGATGTTCAGATCAGAAAACAACCTTGTATTTGCTCGCGCCTGTTCCAGGTAAAAAGGATCTCCTGACCTCACATACAGCAGCCAGGGCATAAATGCTTCATAATGATGTGTGGCATTGAAAAACCGGTAAAGGTCAAATGTCCTGTCTCCTTTATAGGATGTATGGTGCCAGGTCCTGTATATCCACATACCGTACTGGCCTGTGTAATCCTGAAGTTCCCTGTAACCCTTGACCAGTTTTTCGATGCAATCTTCAATCTGTTTGAACCTATCCGGAGAATATGGCGAGATATAACCAACAGCCAAACTATCGCAGGTCCATTGAGGGTCAGGAAGACAGTGTGGAAGAACCTGGAAGCAGTCGGACAGTTCCTTCTGTTTTTCTATTCCTTCGTTTTTGTCTGAAAAACTTATCAGGATATCGCTTGTTAGCGCTGCTCCAAGGATGCTTGAGTGAATTCCTGCCAGAACAAGCCCTGGCGCTGTATAAACTCCTGTCTGCGGCCCATTGTACATCTCTGCTGCCTTAAAAAAATATTTCCATGGCATAGCCAGATTTAATTCTCTTCCACGATGCGCAAACCATAGCTTATAAATTTCCTGCGGTTCAATCTCGTTTATTTCTGGATGGTTTTTTCCATGTAAGGGCCAGATATGAAGTTTTATGCTGTCAGATGTAACTTCAAACTCTTTTGGAAATCTTTGCCATGTTTCTCTGTGGTTAATTCCTATAATTGTGTTATCCATTTTTTCAAGCGCAAACCAGCCCTGACTGTGTTTGCCCTCCCTGATGATCTTTCCATCAGAAGATTCTATTGAAAATCTGTCAGGAAGGTGCTGAATAAGATATACTGAACCATCCTTTTGTAAGTCAGTTTTGAAAGGCGACTCATTTTCTATCCCGAAGAAAATGTTTTTTCCAGCAGAAGAAAATAAACTGAGTGCGATATCTTTCAACCTGACTGCATAAGAATCAAATGTAAAAACAATTGTGTGCAAAATCCTGACATATGGTTTGCCTGAATAAACCTCAATTCTTGTTATAAACTTGCATAGTTTATCAGTGGGCAGACGATAGCTTATTGTGTTTCCTTCTGTATCATCCTTCACATACCATCCTTCTACTCTGAACACTGTTTTAAGCGGCCCTTTTTCTTCTATTTCAACCTTTACTTCCCTGTCATTGCAAGCCCTGTAAATGCCTCCCTGATGGTCAATCAAATAGAAGCCCTGGTCAGGACTGTTTTTGAAAACTTCGTTTCCTTTTAAAGACACGCTATCAATAAGATTCCACGCCTTCTTTCTGATTACAAATTTTGCTTTTCCAGTGTCAACATTATAAAATTCAGGAGTTTCTTCTATCTTTATTCCGCTGAAAGAGGCAGGTTTTATTTGCGGACCAAACTCCACAAAATAGTTTGTTTGAGTTTTATTCATCCAGTCAGGTTTCAATTCCTGAGGTTGAAAGTCAATGCCAAGCCACCTGATACTTGACTTGCTGGAATAGCCCCATCGCGATCTGACTGTCTTCTGACACGGAATTTCATTGCCTTTTCTGTCTACAATCCTGACATTCTTTTCATCCCATAAAGCTCCTTTTGGAAAAGGAATCCCGAAAGAAACAGGGAAAGGTTCTTTCAATGGCACTCCGGCAGAAAAAAACAATGGAATCTTTCCCCTGTTTGCAGGAGGGTCTTCTTTGACATATCTGAAAATTTTTTCTTCTGTTTTCAATATCTTACCGGCGTGTTTAACTTCTCCTGACACCTTATAATTGCCAGGGCTCAGGTCTTCCAGTTCAAAGTCGAAAACAATGATACCTTTTTCCGCAGGCATTTCTTTCTCAAATATGGCGCTCGATGTTTCCATTGAAGAAATCCTGCATTTTATACTTATTTCATCCAGAGATTTTATCGCTTTTCCTTTTTCTGCAGCAAAAACTATCCTTGCTTCCCTGTCAAGGTTTGAAAATTCCTCTTTTTCCAATGCAACATTGAACTTTAAGTCATTGCTCAGTTGTTCCCATTCCACATAATGGATACGAGGATTGATAATGGCTCCATTGAGAATGAATCCGGAAAAAAGCAAGATTGTTATGACTATTTTTTTCATCTATCTTCCTTTGTTGACAGAGGAATTTTCCACCATTCTATACTGTCTATCTTTTCGTCCGGAATAAACAACTTTTCAGCAATATTGCTTAAAAAAATCGGGTTATTATTTTTCACCCTGAAGTATCTGCAATCTATTTGAAGAATATAGTTAATTCCTCTCTGTCCCGAAAATTCTGTCAGGTTATCGTATTTTTCCTGTTTCTTTGTTTCCCTGGTGTCTGCGATTGTTTCTCCTTTTTCATTCAGTACCTTCAAATGCCCTTTATATGCTCCCAGAACATATGTATCCTCTTTTCTCACCTGAAAGTACATCTTTCCTTTATAACTTGCGGCGAAATAATCGCCGCCATAGACCTCGTATTTAAGATCGCTAAGAGGAAGGCTCAAAGCGTCGGAAACTGATTCTTTGCCAACTATTACGCCTTTATAACATCCGGTGATGTTGTCCCTTGGAATGGTTATGGTATACGGATTTTCAGAATAGTCGCCTGAAGGTATCGCGTCACAGTAAAGGGCTTTTCCGTTTGCGTCAAAAAGAATAAAATAAAAACCGCAAGAAGTAGGAATTTTGCCATTGAAATTTATATGCCACTCCACGTCTTTTTCTTCAAAAAAATAAATTCCCTTGCTTGATATGTGAAATTCTTCAGCAAAACAAAAAGATACCGTCAAACACAACAGAACTAATGGTCCAATCTTTCTCATTCGTCTCTCCTGAATCAACTTAATCGAAAGTCTTTAATATGACAGATTATTCCAGTTCAATTTGGTCCAGAAATTGCATCCCTCATTGTAGTTTCCTCCTGTCCCATATCCCCGCAAAACTGTAAATATCTTATACCCTGGCACCCACTTCACACTTCCATCAAAAAATAAAATATTAAATCCTGTTGGAAGTCCGTCTTTATCAAGATGATTTCCGTGCCAGGGAGCGCCTGTTCCTGGTGCAGGAGGCCATGAATATGGTTCGTAGGCATCTGTCACCCATATTGCGCCCAGCTTTATCGCCTTATCCAATTTTCCGTATGCCCTTGATGTGGGATTCCAGGAGTGCGTATAGATGTCTGTGCTGTGATTCCAGGCATAAACAGTTAAACACGATAAATCTCCGGATGTGTTTTCAAATTGGCTAACAAGATAACTTTTGGTTCCCACAATTGCATTCCTGCATCTTTTTGAGCTGGGGCAAATAAAAACTTCAATGTTTGGAAGATACTGTCCCCTGCCTGTTGCCCTGTAGCCCTTGAGAAAATAACCAGGGCCCCTGTATCCACCAATTGACTTCACAAATGTTGGATGATCGCTGGTCCTCCATTCCCATATAGGAGTAGAGGTTCCACTTCCATCTCCGTTGTTGACTATTCCTGTTCCAGGAGGAAGATATCCGTCAAAGTCCTGAGCGTACATATGCGTGGCAAGCCCTATCTGTTTGAGGTTATTCAAACACACTGTGCGCCTGGCGTTTTCTCTCGCCCTTGAAAAAACGGGAAGCAGCATCGCTCCAAGGATGGCTATGGTTGCAACTACAACAAGAAGCTCAATCAGCGTGAACCCCTTTCTCATTTTTCTCACCCCCTTTATCTTGTTTTTTCTTTCAATAATTCAGGGTAAAACCAGAGAGATTCATCTGCTGAAAGAACCATACTGTAATCTCTGGAGTTTGTAAATACTCCAGGCCCACTTGATGAGACCCCTTTCTGACAGAAACTCATCCTGTAAGAATCATATTCAACAGGAAAAACAAATTTTTTCTGCCTGTATTCTGTTAAAATCTTATCTCCCTTCGGTGTTTCAAGACGAAAAAGGGTATTGCCTGAAAGAGTAAAAGAGTGATTTTTCTGATTTTTTTCTGGCTTCCAGAAATACCTTGTAGCCGCCATTATCTGTGTTTCTGGCGGAATCACATAAACCTCTGGAAGGTCGCTTACCGGGCAGTTAATCATAATTTTCTCATATCCTTTGCCCAAAAATTTAAGAATATACTCGCCTGTTTTATTATCCTGTGGAATATTTACAGTATATGGCTTATCAGGAAGTATCGGCCCTTTCGGTATTTCGCCTTCATAAATACTCTTTCCGTCAGGGTCAAAAATTTGAAATTTTAGAGGTTCGGCTATTTTTTCAGGCACATATCCCCAGAAATTCAAAGTAAATTTTCTGTCCTTATCTTCTTTCATAACAGCGAAAACCCTTTCTCTGGAATCAGCAGAAAAAGGAAAAAAGCAGGGAACTTCTGGAAGTTTCAACTCCTTCATTGCCGAGATAGCCGGCAGCATTCTTAAAATCTCATCGCTTGTCCACTGAAGAGAGAAAAATGGCGAAGGATTTCCATGCGCCCACTGTCTTATCGAAGCAAGTCCAACGTTTTCAAACCAGTAGTATCTTATGTAGGCGTCATTATTTATAAACATTGATGCATCCATAAAATACGGGCTGTAATTGCCGTACATTGGACCTGCTATTGTCAGTTCTACTTCGCTTGAAGAGCCATCATGAGACCATATCGCCTTCATCTGTTTTCCATCCTTATCAGTGGCTTTCACAGGCCATCTGTATCCAGGGGTCAAAGGTCCTCCTCTTGTGAACTCCTCAACCCATTCTGAAACAAGTTTTAATGGAAGTGGATCTCTCCAGTATCTTGTATATGTCCACATCCAGTATCTTCCTGATTGCGCTGGCGGAGGAGCCTGAGACATATATTTCATTGGTTGAGCGAAAAGCCGATTTCTGAATTCCCATATTAATCTCAGCAACCGGGCATCGTGCAGGTCAGCATAGTAATTTGTTGCCACCATCCACCCGCCAGCAGGGTTTCTGTCTATCATTCCTGAAAAATCATAATCTTCAGGAATGCGAAACTTTTTAAGCACTGATTCTGTCCACTCTTTTGCAAGATCAAGAGATCTGGTATCCCCGGTAAGGTAATAGTGGATTAGATAACTGTACTGGGCTCCCATATGCCCCCAGAGTTCATCATATGATCCCCATGGAACATATCCGTCGCAGTGATAAACTGCGCCTGGCCAGTGAAACACAGGAGCTGTGTCTGAGTCTGGATTCCATGGATCATAATTTACTGAAACATGGTCAAGCAGATGTCTTGAGAAACTCTCATAAAAATTCCAGTATTTCCATTCACCGGATCTTAAATAAAGATATAAAACCGCAAGATTGGAACCATGATGATAACCTGTTTTTGCCCTGTGAAGCGCAGGAGGGCTTCCGCCAGGAGTATAGTATGAATGAGCGTCAGGCCAGATGAAATGACCGTATTCCTTGTTGTCAGAAATTATGCTGACAACCCTGTCAAACATAGTCGATAAGCCCTCTTCAATCTGTTTGTATTCAGGAGAAATTCCGCTTACAACTGACTCCAGCACCTCTGTTTTTCTCACCCACTCAGGATCAGCAATTGCATGGACATAATGTTCAAAAATCCGAGCCCTTGCGTTCATATTCATGCTGAACTGCTTTTTTTCCTTTGAATCTATGTCAAAAACATACAAAAGTTCTCCTGTTATAGCAACTCCTGTGCCGTATCCTTTTCTTTTTTCCCCACCCCATCTCCATTTATGGTCAGGCGTTAGTTCCTTAAATTTTTTCATCGCATCAAAATATTCCTCTGGAATCTGAAAATCCAGCAATTTTCCCTGATGCAACCATCTTAGATTTACATAATCGGCTATATCAAGTCCGCTCTTTATGTTTTCGGTTGAATGAGACGGCCAGGCATGCCAGATAATTGAATCTCTGCTTACCTCAATTTCTTTTGGAAACAATTGAAAAAGATGTCTCTGCACAATCCCAATTCCAAAATTTTCTCCCATTATTCCAAACCAGTTAAAATAATTTTTGCCATAAATGCTTTCAGCATAGCCAAATGTTCCAAAATAACTCTGAATAACCTTTTCATCTCTGCTGTCTTTTATGTAAAAACTATTCCATCTGTCAGCAAGAAAAAATAAGGAACTGTCCTGCGGGATTTCAAAACCATTTTTCCACCATTCATGGGGAATTGTTACTGGCGTGGCACCGATATTCTTATAAGAAGATTTTATTCCAAGGTCTCTTATTCTCATACCCTGTTGCATTGTGTCCCAGGTTACAATAAAAGTGCTGTTTACCTGAACTTCAGATTGCCCGCTATAAACTATGAGGCGAATAACAAATTTTCCAGCTTTTTCTCCATCTTCTGATACAGCCCAACCGTCAGCCCTGATGCTTGTTTTCAAAGGACCCTTTTCTTCCACATAAACTTTTGCCTCTCTGTCAAAACACATCCTGAATATCTTTCCATTTTCTGCCACCCAGTAAGGTCCGTCCTGCGCAGATGCCTGCATAAATAATTCTGTTTCATCAAACCTGCTGTCTCTGTTTCTGTCCACAAAAACCTGATTAAAAAGATGGAAGCTCTTTTTTGAAATGTTTATCTTTAAAATTCCGTTTTCCACTTCAATTGTTTGATCGCTTTCATTTATCTTTACCGGATTTGAAAAAACTCCTTCGCTTTTTCCTCCAATCTTGACCACATAATTGCTTGCGCAACCCTGGTTGTAATTTGCCAGAAAATCGAGTCCCATCCATTTTATCGAACCATTTTTGCTCCATTTACTTCGCACTGATGCCTGAACAGGAACCTGTTTTCCATTTTCAAATAATTGCACATTTTCAACACTATCAAGCAAACCATCAGGCAATGGAACGCCTGTTGAGATAGGCACATTCCTGTCATCTCCTATTTCGCCGGTTTCTGTTAGAATCAGTTTTATCTCTTTATCAAAAACCTTTGCATCAGCAGTTTTTTTAATAATTTTTGCGTTTCCTTCTGCAATTTTATTTCTTTTGCTATCAAAAAGCCCTGCGCTTATTGGAAACTCTCCTTCGGGAAACAGACCAATATTGATGTCAAATCCAATATGGTCTGATTTGCTAATTTTTATTTCTTCCTGTTGCATTATTTTTCCATTATTTTCGACCCTGAGTTGCACTGTGTGATTCTTCAGTTTCCCATCAAACAATAATTCAGGCGGGTTGATTACAATGAGACCCTGCCCGTCTCTATCGTTGCTGGTATATATGTACCTGTCGAGATAAACATTAATTGAGACAACAGTTGTTTTTTCTGTTGTTCTTGAAATACACGATGGCTTTTTTACAGGAATTTCTGAGAGATTCTGGATCAAGGAAGCTGCGTTGCAGGCACCCATTGATATAATCAGGAACATCATTATGGTGCGCATTTTTCATCCTTTTTTGAGAAAAAGGCACTGTCTCTATTTCTCTGCATTATATCATTTTATTAAATAACAGTCAATTTTCTGATAAATTCGCGCTGGTTTTTCATAAATCATAATCCTGAAAAGTTTTCTTGCGTCTAATTTTCGCAATCTGTGTTATCATAAGAAGAAAATTTCAATATAATGATGGAAGACGCTAAAATCGTACTGGATACGAGGCAAAAAAACACGGCAGCTATTCTGCTTGTTTTTTTTCTTTTCTGTGGTTTTTATTATGGCAGAACATTTTTTATTGCTGCCAATTTTTCTATAAGCGCATTTTATCTTGTGACAATACTGTACAAGTTTTTTCTTGTTCTTATTGGCTTTATCCAGAAACAGGAAATCACAATCAGCGAATATGAAATAAAAAATCTATCTGAAGATTCTCTTCCTATCTATACAATTCTTCTGCCTGTCTACAGAGAAACAAACATATTGCCGCAGCTGATTACAGGAATTTCTCAGCTGGATTATCCTTCTGACAGGTGCGATGTGAAACTTCTCGTGGAAGAAACAGATAATGTGATGCAGGAGGCATTAAAAAAAACAAAGCTGCCTGATTTTTTTGAAATAGTCATTGTGCCGGATTCATTCCCAAGGACAAAACCGAAAGCGTGCAACATTGGCCTTTCTAAGGCAAAAGGCGAGTTCCTTGTGATTTATGACGCAGAAGATATCCCTGATGCCGACCAGTTGAAAAAAAGCGTTATCGCCTTCAGAAAAATAAACGATCCCTCTGTCGTTTGCCTTCAGGCAAAACTCAACTACTATAATCCCCGTCAGAATCTTCTCACCAGATGGTTCACCTCAGAATATTCAATGTGGTTTGACCTGTATTTGCCCGGTCTTGACGCGCTGAACGCGCCTATTCCGCTTGGCGGAACATCAAATCATTTCAAAACTGATGTTCTCAAAAAAATCGG
Source organism: Candidatus Omnitrophota bacterium (assembly GCA_023819255.1). GTDB lineage: Bacteria > Ratteibacteria > UBA8468 > B48-G9 > DTJG01 > DTJG01. Next base: position 39,357 of record JAMWBU010000010.1, on the reverse strand, counting down.
AGGCTGGGACCCATACAATGTGGCCGAAGATTGTGATCTCGGAATACGACTTTTCAGGGAAGGATACAGAACAAGAGTCCTTGACAGCACAACATGGGAAGAGGCAAATAGCAGACTCAAAAACTGGTTGAGGCAACGATCGCGATGGGTTAAAGGATATATTCAGACATGGTTTGTTCATATGCGCAAACCAGGCCTCCTTTGCAGACAGATGGGAATGATAAATTTTTTTAGTTTCCAGCTAACAGTGGCAGGACTTTTTATTACTCTACTATTTAATCCGATCTACTGGGTCATAACAATTTCATGGCTTATCAGAGCAGAGGAAAAATTCTTATCAGGGTTTTTTTATCCAGGCGCAGATTTGATCACATGGGTGCTTCTTGTCAGCAATGGAATTTTTGTCTTGCTTAATGTAATGGGATGTTTACGTCGCTCATACAGATATCTTATACCTGAGACAATTATAACGCCTGTTTACTGGGTCCTGATAAGCCTTGGAGCATGGAAAGGATTTTTCCAGATTTTTACAAGACCTCATTTCTGGGAAAAAACCGACCACGGATTTTTCTCGGTTTTCAAAACAGGCCGCAGAATTGAAAATCCGTGAAACAATCAATTAGCTTATTTTTGTTCCTGGTTTCAAATCTCTATCAATGGTAAGGACACCAAGCGTACTTCCGTCAAGTCCGGCAAGAAGCATTCCATGGCTTTCAACTCCGCGGATTGTGCGGGGTTGAAGATTGGCAAGGATAATAATGAGTTTTCCTGTAAGTTCTTCTTTCTTATAATAAGGCCTGATGCCGGCAACTATTTTTCTCGTTTCATCTCCAGTATCAACAGTCAGAATATATAACCTGTCTGCATCCGGATGCTCCTGAACATCCATAATTTTCCCGACCCTGATGTCCATCTTCTTGAATTCATCAAAAGAAATGATTTCCATAATCCCTCCGGATATTAGAAACAAGAACGTGTTATCGCTTTATCGTGTCTGCCTGAATCCTGAGCATATCCTTCATTACATTGTAGAGATTTCCTGTATATGTCGGAATCCCGAACATATCGTGAAGCTTTTTATAGTTCTGGTAAATCCTGTCATAAATCAAATAATTAGATTGGTTCGGTTTATAGGTCTGTGGCTTGAAGCGGCAAATTTTCTCCTGAACCTGCTGGACATTTTCAAACCCTGATTTTTCTTTTCCGGCGGCAACAGCGCCAAACATTGCTGCTCCCAGCGCGCATGTTTGTTTTGAAAAAGCAATCTTAAATTCCTTTCCAGTAATGTCAGCATATACCTGCATCAACAGGGAATTTTTCTCAGCAAGCCCGCCGCAGGCGATAATAGAGTCCACCTGTACTCCATACTCACTCAATCGTTCGATAATTACCCTTGCTCCAAAGCCCGTCGCTTCAACGAGCGCCCTGTAAAACTCTTCAGCTCTGGTGTTGAGTGTTAACCCGGCGATAAGCCCTGTCAATTTCTGATCCACCAGCACTGTCCTGTTTCCATTGTGCCAGTCAAGGCAGATAAGACCAGAAGTACCAGGTCTGACATTTCTGGCAAGACGTGTATAGTAGTTAAAAACATCCTTTCTTTTTTCCGGAAGAAAAGTTTTCAGGAACCAGTAGAATATATCTCCAACCGCGGATTGGCCTGCCTCAAGCCCGATAAATCCTGGTACAACTGAATCCTGTACTATCCCGCAAAGACCTGGAATATCAGGTAGATTTTTGTCTTCTGGAAAGATCATAATGTCGCAGGTTGAGGTTCCCATTATTTTAACCAGAACATTTTCTTTTATTCCTGCGCCCACTGCTCCCATATGAGCATCAAACGCACCCACGCTTACAGGTGTTCCTTCTGCAAGACCCAGTTTTTTAGCCCAGTATTTTGTAAGAGTGCCGGCTTTTGTTCCAGCAGGATATGCCCTTTCGTAAAGTTTACTTCTCAAGTTCTTAAAGCCAGGATCGAGCGCTTCAAGAAAATCTTCGTCAGGAAGACCTCCCCAATCTTCATTGTACATTGCTTTATGACCTGCCGCGCATATGCTTCTCAAAACTTTTGCAGGATTATTACATCCGGTAAGCAACGCTGGAATAAAATCGCAAAGTTCAACAAAGCTTGCGCTTTCCTCAAAAACCTTCCTGTCGCACCTGGCTAGATGAAGGATCTTTGAAAAAAACCACTCTGACGAATACACTCCTCCAATTTTTGAAAGGTACTGTGGTCTGATTTTTCTTGCGAGATTTGTTATTTCTTCGGCTTCATCAGAAGAAGTGTGGTCCTTCCATAGCCACGCCATTGCATTTTTGTTGTTTCTGAATTCTCTCCTGAAGGAAAGAGGCATAAGATTTTTATCCACAGGAATTGGAGTGCTTCCTGTGGTATCGACTCCTATTCCGACAACTTCTTCGCTTTTTATCGCTTTAAATCTCATCTTTCTTGAAAGCTTTTTTCCTGCTCTTGTTAGACACACAATGTAATCCGCGGGATTCTGCCGCGCAAGATGCGGGTTTTTCGAATCCACAATAACCCCATCCCTGCCTGATGGGTATTTCTCAACTATCTCAATAACCTCTCTTCCTGTAGAAAGATTGACAAGCAATAGCCTCATTGAGTTTGTCCCGAAATCAAGCCCGGCAACATATTTCCTCACAGTCAACTCCGTTTCTCTGAAATTTTTTAGTGTATTTTAACAAAGGCATACTAAAAAGTAAAATCACGGATGGAAGAAAAAAATAATTATATGGTAAAATTTCAGGGTGAAAACATTCCATATTCAATGGCATATAACAAATCTTTGCAATCTCAGATGCAGGCATTGCTATCAGGATGCATTTGACGCCTCAGAAGATATATCGTTTCTGCAAACCCAAAAACTTTTTGAAAATTTGAGTTATTTCCTTAAAAAAAATCGCCTGCGTTTGACTGTGGATGTAACAGGTGGCGAACCGTTTCTTCACCCGAATTTCTGGAAAATTCTTAATTTGCTCGAATATTCTGATTTCGTTGAAAGCATTGGCGTCATAACAAACGGAACATTGTTAGATATAAAAACGATAAAAAAACTGTGTTCAATTACAAAGCTGAAAACAATTAAGATTTCTTGCGAGGGAGTTGAAAAAGAATCATACCAGTTTATAAGAAGGTTGCCTTATGAGAAATTCCTTAATTCGCTGGAGAAGCTTTCTCTGTTCAGCGGAGAAAAACTTTTGATGTTTACAATAACGCAGATTAATACAACGCAAATTCCTTTGCTTTTTGAAATGGTCAATCGATATAACCTTGATGGTTTTATCGTTGAAAGATTTTTCCCGCTTGGCACAGGAAAACAGTTTAAAAATTTTGTCGTTTCAAAAGAAACATGGGCAGATTCAGTAAGAAAACTTCTTGTTCTTTGCGAAATTGAGAATGACCTTCGACCTGTCGCGCAATACAGAGGATTTAAAGTTTTAAGGAAGAAAAATAACTGGAAAATTTTCGGCGCTGTTTGCATTGTGGGGAAAAATGGATGCGCAATTATGCCGGATGGTTCTGTTTTTCCCTGCAGAAGGTTTGTTCTGAATACTGGAAATGCAGTTAAGGAAAAATTTGAAGAAATATGGAAACAAAATCCCTGCAGAAACATCAAAAGAAAGATGCTCAAAGGACTTTGCGGCATATGCGAGATAAGAAACTGCTATGGTTGCAGGGCTCTCGCGTTTTGCGTATCAGGCGATTATCTTGCCCAGGACCCATTGTGCCTTCTTGATGCAGGATTTGAACCTTTTTACTGATTGCAACATCTAAAAGGAACATAACAAGGAGGAAAGATGAAAGTTTTAAATAGCGAAAATTTCGACGCTGTTATTGGGGAAAGTCCTCTGGTTTTTGTGGATTTTTACGCTGACTGGTGCGGACCATGCAGAATGATGGCTCCTGTTGTTGAGGAGATCGCTAAAGAACTTGAAGGGAAGGTTGTTGTCGCAAAACTTAATGTTGATGAAAACCCTGAAATAGCGGCAAGATTTCAAATTTTTTCGATACCCACCTTCATACTTTTCAAAGATGGAAAGCCCAGGGACAAAATTATAGGCGCTGCTGGCAAAGCAGGTCTTCTCGAGAAAATCAAAGGACAGTTGACAGAATAAAACGCAGGGGGTATAATCGCCTTGAGGAGAATATGGGTAGAAGGAAAATACTGATCGACAGGGAAATACAATTCAAGGTGGTAATATATGCGTTGATTTTTATGGTGCTTACCAGTATTTTTATAAGCCTTATAACATTCAACAGTGTCTGGTCCATTCTTGTAAACCATCTTGTTTCTGCCAATGAAAAAAATCTGACAGATATTTTTGCAATTACATTTAAAACATTTGCCCTGCGCATTACGTTCATTACAATATTTCTTGCAATTCTCGCAGGACTGGGAATGCTCCTTGTTTCACACCGCATAGCAGGACCTGTCTATCGTATAATCCAGGTTGTGAAAGACCTGCGGGAAGGAAAGAACCCTTCTTTCATTTTAAGAAAAGGGGATACGCTTAGCAATTTAATGGAAGAAATAAAAACTTTTGGAGCGACGCATACTAATCTGGTTAATGCCAGCAAGAGAGTTCTTGAGATATGGAATAGAACCCAGGTTCAGGATATCAGTTTAAATGTGGCGCTCAGAGAACTTGAAGAATGTTTCGAAGAAAAATCCAAGGATAAACAGACCATAGAAAAAACTGAAAAAGGAGGTACCAATGAAGAAGGGATTTAGTCTTATTGAGGTATTGATTATTTCATTTATAATTGTATCTCTGACAGCAATGGTGTTTGGAATTATTTTCAGATCGAAGTCGCTTTCGAAATCAATGGTCTGTCTTAATAATCTTAGACAGATTTCACTGGCTATTGAGGCATACCAGGCCGACTGGAAGTCCAGCCCGAATCAGCTTTATGCTTTGTATCCAAGCTACATTAAGGACAAATATTCCTTCAAATGTCCTGAAGATAAGCTGGTTACCAGTTCAAATCTTCCCGAGGTCAATAGTTACGGAAATTTCTATGTTAATCGTTCTTTCAACGACGAAGATGTCCAGAAGCTTTATCTTTATTGTCCGAGGCATTTCAATGGAACAAAAGCGACCGGAGCATTCCTATCTTATTCAGCAAATGTTATGCAGACCAATAAAGTTACGAGAAATGGCGCCAGTATTATGCCAGGGGAAGTATATACCGGCGGCACATTTAATTTCGCAGATGGAACAGTAGTTACAGCAGATCCGAATTTGAAGGTCGGACTGGTCGGTTCTTTCATCGCGCCTGATGACAAACATTACAGCATCATATTTATTCCTGAGGATTCAAGCGGTTCTCTTACCGTCGACCATCAGGGTGATTCAAGGTTTGAAGTTGTGGCGCCAGCCCTTATTGCCGGTGTCAGCGGTACAAGTTTTACTGTAAGCAATGCCTATGATAATTCAAACAATCAATCTAAAACAACGGTCTCTGTGACAGATGGCAAAGTAATTTGCGAAGACAGAACAGATGGCACCAAACTTACTGTTAACCAGAACGAAAACATTTCTGCAATAGTTGAGTGTCAGAAACCCGAATCGTCAGTTGACACCAAGAAGACAAGAAGCATACCCAGAAAGCCCCTTAAAAAAATTAAAGTTTGGAAGTTTTGAGCGTGCTAATTTGAAATTATGCCAGAGAAGAAATGGCTTTCGCCAGTAATAATTTTTATTTTTGTTATTTTCTCTTTTTTTTATTATTCACTTTTTCTTGACCGTTTAAGCAATATCGCTTATGACATACTTTTGAGAATCAGGGCTGACAAACCTGAAAGAAATATTCCTGTTTCGCTTGTCACAGCCACTGAAAATTTCAGCCGCCAGATCGGTCATGAACCAAACAGAAAGAACTACGCGAATCTGGTTAAGCTTCTGAGTGAATCCAGAATCATTGTTTCTGATATTTTTTTTTCATCCACACAGTCAGAAGAGGCAGACAGAATACTTAGAAACTCTTTTAATGAAAGAAGTGAAAAAATCATTCTTCCTGTTTTTACGCCGTATAAACTGAAAAATAAGATAAACGAGACAGGCTACAGGGTTGACTCTCTAATCGAAAATCATCCTTATTTTCAATCAGCGGTTAAACACCTGGGACACATCAATGTTTTCCCAGATTCTGACACAATAGTTCGAAAATGTCCGGCATTTATTGCCTTCGGCCAAACCTATTTTCCACATATTGCGCTCAAGGCATTAAGCATATACCGGAACCACCAACCAGTCGTGGTTAAGAAATTCACAGGATTCAAAAAAGTAGATGGAATAATACCTGTCGATGACGACGGTTGTTTTCTGGTGGGATACCTCAAACCACAAGCCCTTGCAGAAATGATCTACACTATGGAAGATGTGCTTTCAGGCAAAGTCAGGCCGGATGTATTTAGAGGTAAGATTGTGATTATCGGTCACACAATAATGGGCACAAAGAACGCAGACCTCATTCCGACGCCTTTCGGAATGCAATACGGCGCGATTGTGCAGATGCAATCATTATACACTATCATCAGCGGCACCTATATATGGAAAATGGGACGAAAAAGTATGCTTGTCATAATGGCCTTTGCCATGTTTTTGTTACTTTTTGTGTTTTCATCTTCTTTCTGGAGAGGTACGCGACTTTTTATTGTCGTACTCATAGCATTGTTTTATACTTCTTTTTTCCTCTTCAAATACCATAATTTTTTCTTTGACCCTGTCCCGGTGTTTTTTGCGTCAAGTTTTTCCTATATCGCTTTTCTTACAATGAATTTTATTGAGGCGAGAAAAGAAATCTCAAAAGGGGAGGAACTTCTTTCTGTCCTTGAATCCACCCAGAGAGAAATTGCCGCTGTCATTAAACCTCACGAAATGCCTGGTATGAATAAACGCGTCTATCTTCCAGCAATTCATGACACATTTTTTTTCAAAACTCCCCAGATTACCCTGCAAACGATAAATTCGCTTCTTGGAATTTCTGATGGTGTTATTTTTAGCTTGGACAAAAGCAGTGGAAAAATTAACATCCTTGTAAGCAAGGAAAATTCAAGCATAAAAACAGAACTCATTTCCATCGCGTTGAAAACAATTGATTCTAACAGAGTAAAAATTTACAACAGGCGCCTTCCCGACGATTTCAAAGAATTTTCAGTTTCAAATTTTCTGATATTGCGAATTCTGGAAGAACCATTTATGAACATCTATGGATTATTTGTAAATAAGCGCGCAGGTCCTGTATCCTCAATAAGATATTTTACAAAAAACGATTATCAGTGGATTGCTTCTTTCTGTCTTCAAACTGTTGTTGCACTTTTTAACACGCAACTGAACGACGCCCTTAAAAAGTCTCAGCTTGAGACAATTATGAGGCTTGCCGCGGCTATCGAATATCGCGACAGAGAAACAGGCATGCACATCACACGGGTAAGCGAATATTGCGCATTGATAGCCGATAAAATATCCCTTCCCAGGGTAGAGGTTGAACTAATAAAAGCTGCTGTTCCGCTTCACGATCTTGGAAAAATCGCCATTCCCGATAATGTTCTTTTGAAACCATCGGCATTGACTGAAAAAGAAAAGGAAATAATAAGGACGCATACGATTGTTGGCGCAAAGATGCTTGAGGGTTCTGATTCTTTTATTCTTCAGGCAGCGTATCTAATCGCGCTTTACCACCACGAAAAATACGATGGCACAGGTTATCCATATGGATTAAAGGGCAATGCAATTCCGCTTTATGGCCGTATTGCCTCCCTCGCCGATGTTTTTGATGCCCTGAGTTCAAGCAGGGTTTACAAACAGGCAGAAACCTTTGACCAATCAATAAAAAGAATTGAAGAACTTGCGGGAAAAGACTTTGATCCTCAGATTGCTGAAGCATTCATCAAAAACAAGCAACTCGTGTACGAAATCTATTCAAAATACAGCGAGACCATAAGTTGAATCAAATCTTCATTCTCGGCTTTGTAAGTTTCTTTGTGGATATAAGCAGCGAGATGATATATCCAGTTATTCCTGTTTTTTTGACAACAATCATCGGCGCAAATACCGCAGTCCTTGGCCTGATAGAAGGTATCGCAGAAAGCGCTGCCAGCCTCCTTAAAGTTTTCTCCGGATATATTTCCGACAGGATTGGAAAAAGAAAAATCCTTGCGCTTTTTGGATACGGTTTTTCCTGGCCCTGCAAGCTCTTTTTTGTTTTTGCAAACTCATGGCAATATGTATTTGCCGGAAGGTTTCTCGACAGAATAGGCAAAGGAATAAGAACAGCGCCCAGAGACGCTCTCATTGCGGACTATTCAGACAGGGAAAAAAGAGGTCTGGCTTATGGCATACACAGAGCAATGGATACTTTCGGCGCTCTCACAGGAGTCCTTGTTGTGATATTCATTATTACAAAAACGACAAACCACAATTATGGCGCCGCTTTTTACAGAAACATTTTTCTAATTTCAATGATACCTGCGCTCATTGGCTGGCTACTGCTGTTTGCCGTGAAAGACAGACCTGCAACCATTTCAAAGGGCCAAAAATTCGAGATGTCTTTCAAAAAACTTCCGAAGAAACTGAAGATGTTTTTGATATTCACCTTTATATTTGCTCTTGGCAATTCATCAAACCAGTTTCTGCTTCTCAGAATTCAAAGGGAAACTGGTTCTCTTCTTACTGTAATGCTGGCATATATGGTTTTCAATCTTGTGTATGCAGTTATGTCTATTCCATTTGGTAAGATTTCCGACATTGTTGGGCAGAAGATTGTTTTAATAGTCGGTTATCTCATCTATGGAATTGTTTACTGGCTTTTTGCGTTAAAGGGAGGCGCGCATTTTTACATTTTTTGCCTCGGGCTTTATGGATTATACAGCGCTCTTACAGAAGGTGTTGAAAAATCACTTGTAAGTCAACTCGCGCCTGAAAACACCAGGGCTTCAATGCTTGGTTTACACTCAACCCTTGCTGGCATCGGACTCTTGCCAGCTTCCATCATAACTGGATTTCTGTGGCAGACGTTCAATCCGTCGGTTGCTTTTGGCTTTGCCGGAACACTTGGAATTATCGCCGCGACAGGCCTCTTATTTATCCTGTGATACCTGTGTCAACCTCACTCACCCTGTATCTGTCTTTAAATTCTTCCTTTTTTCCTTTATTCCACGAGTTAATCTTTGAAAAATATCCTGTCACCCTGCTTATCCACTCCACATTTTTTCCATGATGGGTTTGTTTAAGCAGTTCAACAAGTTCCTTTTCCTGAATAACCTGTTCAGTGAAAAATGTGATGGTGCTGTATTCTTTATCCTTCACCAGTATCCCTGAAAAACCATTGTCATTTTTCTCCTCAAATTCATAAAGATGCGGATAATTCTTCAGGTGCTCTATAAATCTACTTCTATCCATGCTTCCTCCCCGGTTAAATTTTCAATTGTTCAGTTGACATTTCTGGTCTCACTCTTATTACGCCTTTTTCTGTTCTGGAACACCACGGGCATTCTCTGGAAATGCCTCTGTAGATTCTTCCGCAGTCAAGACAGGATGTAAATTCAGGGCTAAATGCAATCTGCGCGTTTTTTGTGTGTCTGAAAACCTTTAAAACAAAGTTTGCCAGAGATTTTGGGTCTGGCTTACTTTCTCCAAGCCATATATGAGTCAGTGCTCCTGCTTCGATTAGCGGGTGAAAAATACCCTCTTTTTTAACCCTTTCTATTGGCGAAATAGCTTCTGATATATTCAGGTATGTTGAGTTTGTGTAATAAACCTTATCAGGTGCAGTACCTTTCAAAATTCCATCACTTTTTGAAGGAAAATGCTCCAGGTCAAGCCTTGCAAGTCGATAAGCTGTTGATTCTGCGGGCGTCTGTTCCAGCACAAATCTATAACCTGTTTCTTTTGCTTTTCTGTCGCAAAGAATCTTCAGGTAAGAAATCACCTTTAATCCAAATCTGAATGCCTCATCTGATTCATGCAACTGTTTTCCTGTGTGGTACTGCACCATTTCATTCAGTCCAAGAAGCCCTATCAGATGTGTAACCCTGTGCATTCTCAGGTATGGTTCTCCGTCAAGGGTCATGGTCAAAAGCGCCAGAGGTCCATTCTGTCCATAAGAAAGGATTCCCTCGATGAAACGGCGTTTTTCAATATGCGCCTTCACTGCGAGATTCATCAAATTTTCAAGGTTTTGAAAAAGTTTCTGATCGTCATGTTCAGCATAATAAGCGACTCTTGGAAGATTAAGCGTAACATTTTGCAACGCAGAAAACCTCATCTTCCACGGTGTTTGAGCATCTCTGATATCCGAGGCTTCCAGTTTAAAAGACAATCTGCAACATTCGCTGATTCTTGCCGTGTTATCCCTGTCAAAAACAAAGTACGGATTGCCCTTTTCAACAGCAACAAAACAGACAAGTTCCATAAAATCTTCCCAGCCCGGAGTTTCAAAAAGCCTGTTTGTTATATGAAGAAGCGGCTTTGGAAAGAAAAATGGCCTTCCGATTCCATCGCCCTCAACATAAACCTCAAAAAGAGATTTCGCAAATCTCTGAGCAGTTTCTTGATATTCCCCGTATTTTCTACCGGTTTCTTCTCCACCTGGACCTATTGCCTCCACATTTAAAAAGTGATCAGGTATTTCCCAGTAGATATTGATATCGCTGAAAATTGCCTGTCCGCCTCTCGCGACCGCCTGCTGACTGTATTCATATATCAGCATCTGAGCAAGCTGTTTGATCTCATTGTCTGAAAGACCTTCAAGAAAAGGCGCAAAAAATATATTGACGGCATCCCAACCAATCGCGCCATTAAAATGTCCCTGCAGTGCCGCAGAAAACTTAACCATGTGCGCAAGCAATGTTTCCGGATGTTTCGCCGGTTTTGCGATTGAAAGAGCGTTTGGCAGATGGAGCCCAAATTTTTTAACATATTCAAGAGACTGCCCTGAACAATAAGGCCTATCAATGAAACCGAGGTCGTGCAGGTGTATATCCCCACGAAGATGCGCGTCTGAAATCTCTGGCGAAAAAACCTCCAGAAGCGCGAACTCCTTTTTTATCTGTTCCGCAAGAGTCAGATTTGTCGCTTCGGGATTGTGTGGTATGTTAGCGTTTTCTTTGTTGGGGTTAAATATTATATTTCTGACATCATAACGCGGCAATCCAAGCCGGGTGTATTTTCTTCTGGCGTCCTCCATTCCAAACTCTATAAGCTTTGCGTTGACAAGCTCTCTGATAAGGGGCGCTGTGAGTTTTTTTACCTTCGCCGCAATAATTTCTTTTTCTACCTCTGTTGCTATAAACCTTGCTATATTTTGTTCCATCCCGGTTTCTTTTACCAGCGAATCCACGATTCTTTCAACATCCCATAATACAATATCTTCTCCGCTTGTTCTCACGAAAAGGCTCAGGTCTGTGGATTCTTTGATTCTGGCAATTTCCTGGTGTTCTTCAATAATGTCTTTCTCAATGATACCCCTGGTAATCTGCCTTATTCTTGCTCTTTTTTCTCTGTACAATATATATGCCTTGGCTGTTTTCGCGTGCCCGGTTTTTATAAGGACCTTTTCTACAATATCCTGAATCTCTTCTACTGTCGGGATTTTACCGAGAAATTCTTTGTTAAGATACATTGTCACTGCCTCTGCAAGATCTTCAGCAAGATATCTATCCTGACCGCCAACACTTTGCGCCGCCTTAAAAATAGCGTCCGCTATCTTAATTTTTTCAAAGGGTACTATTCTACCATCCCGCTTGCGAATAAATTCTATTTTCTTACTGTTGATTTTGTCTTCCATCGATTTCTCCCTTTATCTTTTCAACTTCTTTCTGAAATTCTGACACATCCTTGAATTGTCTGTAAACAGACGCGAATCTGACATAAGCGACCTGGTCGAGATTGCGAAGCTTCTCAACAATAAGATTGCCAATGTCTTCTGAAGGGACTTCCTTTTCAAGTCTTTGTTTGAATTCCTGTTCTATTTCATCAACAACTATTGAAATCTGCCGGGTGCTCACCGGCCTTTTTTCACACGCTTTCTGAATGCCAGAAAATATCTTTTCTCTCATGAACCTTTCTCTTCTTCCATCTTTCTTGACAACAATCAAAGGTTTTTCTTCAATTTCTTCGTAAGTGGTATATCTTTTTTCGCAACGAAGACACTCCCTTCTTCTCCTGATTTGCAAACCATCCTCGCTTTCTCTGGAATCAATAACTTTATCTTCGAGGAAACCGCAGTATGGACATTTCATCGCAATATATTGTGTTCAATCTGATTTTAATATACTACATTTTGTTTGTCAAGACCCTTGCACAGAGAAAGGAAACCTCTTACTTCCTGAATTAAAAAGAAACAAATCACTTCCATTCATCAAGGATTTTTGTGTCTGAAATGGTCGGGGTTTCTTTACTGTTTGAACAGGGGATAAGAACCACTTTTATGACTGATTCAGTTGTTTCATTGATATTTATCGCAATCTTTTTGATGCCTGAATTTTTGTTCTGCCCTTCAGCCCTCAATCTATAGTAATTCCATCTTTCTTTTCCAAAATAACCCAAAAGATTGTAATTGTCGTATCCCAGGTCTATAATCCATCTATGACCGAGAGCGTCCATTACAAAACTCCCGATATCAAGATGCGAATGACTGAAACTATTTTTCCCTGCTTTGAAACCCACAAATATCGCATCTCTGTCTTCCCAGTCAGATCTCATTGTAACAACTTCAATGTTCCTGAAATACCTGTCACAGGGCATATTCGCCTTCGCAGGCTCCACAGGCGACTGGAACCAGATAAGGTCAAGGGGATGAAAAAAAAGCATATTTGAACGCGTACCAGGCAAAAGTCTTGTTCTTAAATTTTTTAGAGAGATAAAACATCTGTGGAGCGCTCACAACTCTATCTGAACTATCAGCAAAATTAAATGTTTTATCAATAGGTCCTGTGATATAAATCGGAAAAAAACCAGTTTCAGAAACACCTTCCATTTCAAGAAAATTAAAATCGTGTCTTATTGAGCTTTCAAGCGCCGCCAGAAAGATGAAGTTATACTGGGTGGCATAAGCCCAGTATCCAGGGCCCTCCCCCCATCCTCCGTCAGGAGCAAATTCCTTCATAGCCAGAGGAAGGGATTTCATAATATTATCAAGAATTTCAACGCATATTTCTGGTTCTTCATCAAGCAATGCGATCGCCGCCATTTTATGCCGCCATTGCACACCTGATTCCAGTTTGTTCTTACCCTGTGCCACCGGCCATATATTGAATTTCCGCGATATGTATTTACAGCAGGATTCAAAGCGAAAGATATTAGTGCCTGCTTAATTGTTTTTCTCTGTTCCGGGCTCCAATCTTTGTAACACCAGTCATAGCCGATGGCAAATGCGTGCGCCATTTCCGCTGTGTTGAGAAAGTGTGGTGGATTCCAGTCAGGAAAGTTTGCCGCAGCGTTCAGTTCCTGCCATAATCTTTCCAGATACTTTTTGTCCTTTTCAATGTTATAAACAAAAGCAAGAAAATACACCCTTTCAAGAACCTTTCTTGAGACAAAAAGCAATCTTTTTCCATCAGGAATTTCATATCTTGAAACACTTTCTTCACAGATTTTTTCTGCTTTTTCTTTAATTTTTTTGTAAAAATCCTGCGCCTGTGGATTGCTTTTCAGCAAATTTCTAACATCATTCAAAGTTTCCTGATTTAAAATCAGACGTGGTCTTTCTTTTTTCAACTTATCGAGCCACATTATTTGTTCACCTGTTAGAAAATTGAAAATCCCAAGCATCAAAAAACTGTTACAAATGTTTTCATATTATAAGTCAGTATCATTCAAAATCATATCCCATCTCATCAAGCCTGTAAATTTTCCATTTGAAATCCTCTTTTCTCATTTTCAAAATAAAACGACCTGCTTCTCTGTAAATCTCGCCATCCGCACTTACTATGCTTGCTGTGGCTAAAAATTTTACAGTCGCTTCTTTTTTTTCAATTTCAGTTTCCATCTGGCTTATACTGATATTTATCCGTTTGAACACATCAATATTGTTCCTCAAAAAAATATAAAGAGTTCCATAGGTGTTGTCGAAACAATCCCTGTAATCAAGCGTGAAGTGACGGATAAAACTTGATACATCCTTCCTCTCAATCTCATCTACAGCCATTGAAATAGCCTTTCGAATCCTTGCATCCTCATCAGGAAAAAAAACAATCTTAACGCCATAAGAAATACCTGCTGCGATAATAAGAAAAACAAGAAACTTAAGAATCGATTTCTTTTTTCTTATCATCTGTGCCCCATAACTCTGCCGGTGATATTTCTAATGGAAATTTGAGGATGAAAATGATTTTCCCATCTGGTTAATCTATTATCGCCACACACAAATATTTTACCGCTTTTCACAACAAAGGGCTTAACATTCCATTCGCCTTTTTCTTCAAGATATGGTTCTTCAAGCATTTTCCCGTTGATAAAAAGATATCCATTTTTGAACTCGACTGTCTCACCGGAAAAAGCAATGATTCTTTTGACAAAGTACACATAGGGTCTGTTTGATGTTCTGAAAATGACAATATCAAACCTTTCGGGTTCGTTTATTTTGTAGGCAATTTTATTTGCAAAAACAATTGAACCATCACGTATTGTCGGCTCCATGCTCATTCCAAATGTCCGGAACCACTGAATAAAAAACACCCTTAAGACGATTAAAACAAGGATAACAGAGGCTGTTCTGACAAAAGCAAGTCGCCAGTTTTCAGGAAAAATTTTCATAGATATCAGAATTGGGGTTGAATCAACTTATGAAAACAAAAACAAAGGGTGAGGGATTTGAGCGCCCTCGCCTCCCACTGCGGCTCGGGTCGACCCGGCCCGCCTCACCGTCTCGGCGGGCTTGCCAGACAATGCTCTTTCTTCATCGCATTGGCAACCACCGCTGACAATGCTGCGCTTGCTCGCATTGTCTTAACTTCGCTCCATTCAAATCCCTTATCAAAGATCTTAAGCGGAGGGTGAGGGATTTGAGCGCCCTCGCCTCCCACTGCGGCTCGGGTCGGCCACCGCTGGAATTGCTGCGCTTGCTCGCAATTCCTTAACTTCGCTCCAGTTCAAATCCCTTATCAAAGATCTTAAGCGGAGGGTGAGGGATTTGAACCCCCATGTCCCGCGAGGGACGGTGGATTTCAAGTCCACTGCCTTACCGTTAGGCTAACCCTCCGAAATCCTGCCGTAATATTATATCAGGAACACAGGCCTTTTGAAAATATAAATATACTGGTTGACTTTGGTATCCATTGAGATTATTATTTAATCTATGGAAAAAATAGCCACTGACTATCTTAATAAACTTCTTCTTTATCTTCCAAGAATTCCTCTGGCTCTGTTGATTATTCTCGCAGGATGGTTTCTTGGAAAGGCGTGGAATCGTTTTTACCAGAGGATATCAAGAAATTCAAAAATTGATCCGCTCGCAAGGAAATATATCGGAAGATTAATCTTTATGGCAATGCTTGTTTTCTCAATAATAATTGCCCTTTCCACTCTTGGATTAAATATTTCCCCTTTTATCGCGGGAATTGGCGCCGGCGGTCTTATCATTGGATTTGGCGTTAGAGAAACAGTGGCTGACTTTGCCAGCGGCCTGATGATATTTATGTACAGACCTTTCAAAATAGGAGATTTCGTCAAAATCGGAGGCGTGGAAGGCGAGATTGTTAATATAAGTCCGGTCAATATTGAATTGAGGGCAAAAGATAATAAAAAAGTCCTCGTACCAAATCGAAGCGCCTGGGGACAGGTAATTTACAATTCAACAAGGGATGGCAAAAACACAGTGGTGCTGCAGCTGGTGGTAAATCATGAAGCAGTTGATATAAAAGATATCGTAAAATCGGTTTTTCAAAAACACAGTGTCTTTTGCAGATGCTGTTTAACAGGGATTTCTCAAACAGGTTTAACATACACAATATACACTGAAATACCAAAAGAAAAAATCGATGAAATAGAAGAAATCACAAAAGACCTCTGGCTGGAAATGAAAAATAAAAATATCAACACAACATTTACGCTCCTGTCGTGAAACAAGCACTTCTGAAATTTAAGGCAGTTATAACTTATGACGGCTCTGATTTTTCAGGATGGCAGATACAACCAGGTAAAAAAACAATACAGGAAGAGATTGAAAAGGTTCTTTCGAGAATTTTTCAGAAAAGAATAAAGATTCAATCCTCAGGAAGAACGGACTCAGGCGTCCACGCGACAAAACACGTCATTTCTTTCGCCCTTGAAACAGATATGAGACCCGAACAAATTCGTAAAGCAATGAACGCATTGCTCGATAAGCATATCAGAGTTAAAAATGTATCAATAGCCAGTGAAAGTTTCCATCCTCGTTTTGACGCGAAGAAAAAAATATACAGGTATCTGTTGACTGGTTTCAACTCTCCTTTCCTGCTTGATAGAGCCTGGTATATTCCAGAAAAAATTTGCATCTCAAGAATGAAAGAGGCAGCTTCTTTTATCGCCGGCACTCAAGATTTTTCATGCTTTCAGGCATCAGGAAGAAAGGCTAAAAATACTGTGAGAACAATCGAATACATTAAAATAAAAAAGGAGTACTTCTGTTTTGATCCTGATGTAAATATCATTTCCATTGAAATCTGTGGAACTGGTTTTCTTTACAAAATGGCGCGCAATATTGTTGGAACGCTGGTGGATGCAGGAAGAAAAAGGATTGAACCTGAAAAGATCAAAAAAATAATCGCATCAAAAGACAGACGATTAGCTTCACCAACTGCTCCAGCATACGGACTTTACTTAAGAGATGTAATTTATGAATGATTCAGTCAAAAAAATGCTTGTAGATGCGTTTGGGAAGAGGGTTGTTTTTGATGCTTCTGCAAAAGATTTTACAACATTCAAAACAGGCGGACTATTATCAGCGGTTGTTTTTCCATCAAAAAAAGAGGAAATAGAGTTTCTTTTCGAGCTTGAAAAAAAAGGGACAGATGTGAAATTTATTGGTTGCGGTTCCAACCTTTTGATAAGCGACTGCGGATTTGATGGAGTCATTGCCGTGACTGAAAAGATATCAGGCATAAGTTTATCTGAAAATTTTATATCAGGATACTGTGGTGCAAAGATCTCATTTCTTATGGGATTCTGTATAAAACACTCTCTCGGAGGCCTGGAATTTCTTTCCGGAATCCCTGGAACACTCGGTGGCGCTCTTGTCAACAATGCCGGAATAAAAGAAACAAGTATCTCAGATATTGTTTACATAATTCAGTACATGGATAAAAGCGGTCACTGGACGGTTGCAAATAAACCAGAAATTTCCTGGGATTACAGGTATTCCCAGCTTAAAGGAAAAGCATTTTTCGTTTTATCCTGTTTTTTGAGAGCTGAAAAAAAGTCAAAAGAAGAGGTCAAAAAAAAAATATCTGCAATTCTAAAACAGAGAAAGGAAAAACAACCGCTTGAATATCCATCTGCTGGTTCTGTTTTCAAAAATCCGCCTGGTTTTTTCGCGGGCAAACTCATAGAAGAAGCAGGATTAAAGGGATTCAGAATAGGTGGCGCAATGGTTTCAGAAAAACATGCAAACTTTATTATCAATACTGGAAATGCAAGTTCATCGGATGTCTGGAATCTGATAAGATACATTCAGAAAAAAGTGAATAGCAGGTATAATATATTGCTCAAACCAGAAATTGAACTTATCGGGAGGTTCACCTGAAAATAGTGGTTTTGTGTGGCGGCGATAGCCCGGAACGAGAGGTGTCTCTTGTTTCCGGAGACGCAGTGGCAAGGGCATTGTCAAAAAGGCACAGGGTCTTTAAACTTGATCCTGCGCAAACGAATTTTCTGAAAAAAATTGAAAAGATTAAGCCTGATTGTGTATTTATTGCGCTGCACGGCGGAAAAGGAGAAAATGGCACAATTCAGGGATTCCTTGAAATCTTAAATATTCCCTATACTGGTTCAGGTGTTCGCACCAGTGCTATTTGTATGAACAAAATAATTACAAAAAAAATTCTTATGTTTCATGAAATTCCAACCCCTGATTTTGTTGTGGTGGAAAGAAACAACATTCCAGATCTATTCTTCGGTTATCCATGCGTGGTAAAACCAGCAAATCTTGGCTCAACAATCGGCATATCGATTGTCAAAAATGTTTCTGAAATGAAAAGGGCGGTGCGAAAAACTTTCAAACTTGATAGCGATGTTTTTGTCGAAAACTTTGTCAAAGGGAAAGAGATAACGATAGGCCTTATTGGTAATCAAAATCCGCAGGTTCTCCCTCCCATTGAGATAAGGACAGAAAGAAAACTCTATGACTATACAGCAAAATACACAAAAGGAGCAAGCGCTCATATTATTCCGCCAGAAATTGACAAAAGTCTTCTTGATAAAGCGTCTGACTATGCATTCAAGACCTATAAAATTCTTGGTTGTTCGGGTTGCGCAAGAATGGAAATTATTGTTCAGGATAATGGAGAAATGTTCATTCTCGATGTTAACACCATACCTGGTTTTACACCTGTAAGCCTTTTGCCTGATGCCGCAGCGCACGCTGGTATTTCATTTGATGAACTTTGCGAAAAACTTATTGCACTTGGACTTGAAAGATGCGCGAAAAATTAATCGAGCAGAGAAAAAAAAAGATAAAAAGGTGGTTTTACATATTTCTTACAGTTGCAATTTTCGGTTCGATTTTGTTTGCCAGATTTTTCATTCCATCTTATTTTAAGAATCTTTCGGTTTTTTCTTTAAAAAATATTGCAATAGAGCCCGCAGATTATTCTTCTTTTATCAAAGATTACATCTCTTTGCCTGAAAAAATCAGCATTTTTTCAATAGATATGGCTGAGATTTATTCGAAAATAAAAAAAATCTATTTTGTTGAGGATTGCGTCATTGAAAAACATCTTCCTGATGCGCTGATTATAAGATTAAAGATAAGAACTCCGTGGGTTGTTGTCGCAGATGAAAAATCTGCCGCAATGATGGATAGAAACGGCTATTTTCTTCCCCTGGTTGAAGATTTCAAAGGATGGGTTGTGGAAGGAATTAAACCTGAAAGTGCAGGCAACAGGTCAGAAGAACAGGAAAAATTGGCGGTTTTAAAAGAAATCGAACAATGGTATAATTATTATGGAATTGCAAATTTATTTAAAATAGAAACAGTTTCAATTTTTGATTTTGACAGGATTGAATTGACATCAGAGGATAAAAGTATCTACATTCGCGGCACAGAAATTGATAAACAATTAGCAATGGCAAAAGATGTGCTTTCTGGTTGCAAAAAAAATAATCTGCCTTTTGAATATATAGATGTAAGATTCAAAGATCCATATGTAAAAGAAAAGGAATCTCAAAAACAATGACAAACGAAACAATTGTTTCCCTTGACATTGGTTCGCAAAAAATAGCCGGAATGGTAGCCACTGTAAACGATGACATTCTTGAGATTATTGGCGCAGAATATATAGAATACGAAGAAGAAATCGTGCAACAGGGAAGAGTTGTAGATATTGAAAATTGCACAAAATATATAAAGAATGTGCTTTCGGAACTGGAACAACAAACAAATATTGGATTGCCGCTGGTCAATATCAGTATTGGAGGAGGGTTTTTAAGGGGATTGAGTTCTTCGCACAAAATTGCCATTGAAACGACTCGAAGAAGAATCACAGAACTGGATATAGACAACCTGTTAAGAAGTATCAAGAATGTTAGTAATGTTCCACCCGGTTCCCACATCTTTAAGATTCTTCCTCAGGAATATATCATTGATGACGAGACAAAAGTGAAAAAGAATCCGAAAGGCATGTTTGGAAGTTCTCTGGGCGCTCTTGTTCACATTTGCTTTGTTCTTGACAATCCGCTCGAAAACATATTCCAGTGCATAAAAAACGCAGGATCTGAAGTTGACCAGGTGTACCCGCATTCATGGTCGGCGGCTGAAGCGCTTCTTTCTGATGAAGAAAAAAAATCAGGGGTCATAGTTATTGATTTTGGAAAAGGCACAACAGATTTTCTTATTTATCTGGACGGAAATCTTTACGGCACCTATTCAATGAGATGCGGCGGTGAATACATTGATAAGGATCTTTCCCGCATATTAAACATTTCCGCTGAATCCTCCTGTGAAATTAAGAAGCAATACGGCTGGTGCAATTATCCAGTATTGATTGAACAAAAATCTGCTGAACTTGAAAAACAGGTTGAACTCAGAATGGTTGGTACAGGCGCGAAGATCTATGTAAATGCAGACAAAATATCGAAGATTGTTTATGAAAGGACAGACGATATCATCAGAAAAATGGTGAAGAAAAAAATTGAAACCGACCTTAAAACGAAACTTCATATAGGAGCAGGCATTGTACTGACTGGCGGTTCATCGCAGCTGAAAGGACTTGTTGACTATGTTTCCCGCATCTTTGCCAAACCTGCAAGAATCGGAGCGCCGAAAGGAATCCTTGGCCTACCCGCTTCATATCAGTATCCTTGTTTTTCTGCGGTTGTTGGAACTTTGCTTTTGAGGAAAAAAGAAATGGATAAAAAATACAAAAATCCTGAATGGAAAAAAAAGTTGATGACATCAAAGAAAAAGGTAGAAAATGTCTGGAAAAAAATATGGGGAGGATGGTAAAATATGACTAACTTTATCCTGGAAGAAACCAAGATCATTCCGATAAGAATTAAGGCTGTTGGAGTGGGCGGGGGCGGTGGTAAAATTGTTGGAAGAATCGCTCCAAGTTTTCAAAGCATTGATACTGTTGCAATAGATACAGATGTCCAGGCGCTTCAACACTGTCCTGTTTCATTTAAGGTTCAGATTGGCGAAAAAATAACCCAGGGCATCGGCGGAGCTGGTTCTGACCCTGAAAAAGGCAAGTATGCCGCAAATGAAGATCAGGAAAAAATCAAGGATATTTTGAAAAATACGCATATTGTTTTCATAGTCGCCGGGCTTGGCGGCGGCACCGGCACAGGCGCTTCGCCTGTTGTTGCCAAAATTGCAAGAGATATGGGCGCTCTAGTCATCGCCACAGTGACCCTGCCATTCAAATGGGAAAAACGTGAGAAACAGGCGGAAATTGGACTTGCAAGTCTTAAGGCAAATGTTGACACTTTGATTGCAATAAGCAATGAACGGCTCAATGAAATTGTTGAAAGAGACACTCCCATCAAAGAGGCCTTTGCTAAAGTTGATGAGGTTGTCAACAGATCAATATTTGCTGTGGCTGACCTCATAAACAAACCATCCCATATAATGGACCTGGATTTTACTGACATAAAAAGGGTCTTACAGAATGGAGGTATGGGTATTGTGGGAACAGGCGTTTCAAAAGGCGAGAAAAAAACTGTCAAGGCATTAAAAGCCGCTCTTGATGATCCTCTTCTGGGAGAAAAAGGCATACAGGAAGCAAAAAACATTCTTGTCAGTATCATCGGAAGCCCTGACCTCTCGCTTCAGGATGTTGTGGAAGCAATGAACCATATCAATGAAGTTGCCCAGATACAGCAGGTTGCCTTTGGTTTGAGCATTGACGAAAAAATGAATGACGAAGTGAAAGTCACCTTGATAGCAACAGGAATTGAACCAGGAAAGGAAACAACAAGAAAAATAACCCAGAAAAGTAAAGAAGAAACTGGCTTTTTTGAAAATGTTGGGGATCTGGATACTCCGCCTTCCTGGCGCCATCAGGAACAAACAAGAGACTCATCGGAAAAAAACGGAGAAATATTTGACAGAGATTATCCGGCTGAAGATCTTGAAACACCACCGAGCATGAGGAGAAAGAACAATGAAAACAGGAATATGTAACGAAATCTTTTCTGGCTGGTCGATTGAGGAAACCATAAAGTATGTCAAAAGCATCGGTTATGACGGATTGGAAATAGCGCCATTTACACTTGCGAATTCAGTGCTGGATATTCCGGATGAAGAACGAAAAAGGATTAAAAATATCGCGGAAAAGCATAATCTTGAAATCATCGGCACACACTGGCTTCTTGTAAAACCAGAAGGCCTTTCAATCTCTTCTCCTGACCACGAACTGAGAAAAAAGACATCTCAATATTTTGTCGAACTCGTAAAATTCACATCTGATACAGGCGGAAAGATTATGGTTTTAGGTTCACCCAAACAAAGGTCCATCGGCCAAAATCAAACAAGGCAACAGGTCATTGATTATTTCAAGGAAGTCATAAAAGAACCGCTTGAAATTGCGAAAGAAAAAAACATCACAATATGTCTTGAGCCCCTCGCAAGAAAAGAAACAAACTTTGTCAATACAGCAACAGAAGCAATCTCAATAATACAAGAGATAAACCATCCCAATCTAAAGCTTATTCTTGATGTCAAGGCAATGACAGATGAAAAAAGGCCTTATCAGGAGATTATAGAAGAAGGGAAAGAGTATCTATGTCATTTCCATGCCAACGATGAAAACCTGCTTGGTCCTGGCTTTGGAAATATTGATTTTGCTCCAATAATAGATGCTCTTAAAAAGATATCGTATGATCGCTATCTTTCAGTTGAGGTCTTTGATTTTTCGCCAGGTCCAAAGGTTATTGCTGAAAAAAGCATTCAGTATCTAAAAAGGTTTATATAAAATCACTCTATCGAAACAGAAATCTCTGGTTGCTGAATCAAAGATTGATGAACAAGACATCCTTTTGCAGCTTCCATTACTCCTTTTTTGTGCTCCTCAGCAAGCCCTGGAATTAGAATTTTAATAGAAATTTTTGAAACCCTGTCAGGATTTGTTGCCTTTTCATAGTCAGCCTCAATCTTTATTCCATTAAAATTTATTTTGTTTTTCCTGCAATGAAAAAGAGCATAATAACCCATACAGGAAGCCAGACTTAAAACAAACAACTCTGGCGGCATTGGACCCGTGTCTGTGCCCTGTAAATTTGCGGGAAGGTCAATCTTTATGGCGTGATCTCTTACCTTTGCTTCAAATACGCATTTGTCGACAAAACTGACCGTTATTGCTGACATACTATCCTCCTGTTTATGGAAAGAATAACTTACTGATGGTAGAATTATAAACGATAATTTCAAAATTTACAAGGAGAAGAAATGGTAAAGATTGATGCTTGCATTGAAACAGTTTTTCCGGAACTCAAACCAGAAGAGAAAATTTCAAAAATTAAAGAGATTGGATATAATTGCGCTGAGATATGGTTTCCTGACAATAAAAATATCGATGAAATAGCATCTGCCCTAAAAATTTATGGCGTGAGATTGAACGACCTGGTTGTAAATTCGCCTGATGGCTCAAGGGGTGGATTTCTGGTCAAAGAAAGCGACATTGAAACCTATATGAATAGACTGGCATACACAATAAAAATCGCAAAGAAAATGAATTGCAATATGGCAATTACCTGCACGGGAAATTCAGTTGAAAATCTTACAAAAACCAGGATGATTGATAACATCATTAGGACACTCAGTTCAGCAACTGAAATTCTAAAAGAAAATTCTTTTACACTTGTTCTTGAACCCCTGAATTCTTTCAGAGACCATAAAAACTACTTTCTTGATTCCGCAAAACTGGCGGCAGAAATTATTAGAAACATTAACAGTCAAAATGTGAGGCTTTTATACGATATCTACCACATGCAGATTATGGAAGGAAACATATGCGATTTCATTGAAAGAAACATTGATATTATTGGACACTTTCATTCAGCAGGCGTACCCGGCCGCCACGAGCTTTATAATGGCGAATTAAATTACCAATTTATTATAAAGCTGATTGATAGATTGGGATACAAAGGATGCTTCGGACTTGAATATATGCCTGCTGAAAAAGATCATGCGCTTTCCCTCAGAAAGACGCTTGACTATTTGATGAGCTGAAATGAAAAGAAACAGCAAAAAAAGAGAGTACTGGACAAAGCAGATGGAAAAAGGATACAGATTTATGCAAAAAATTATGTGCTATCCTGTCAAGGAAAATATGGAAAAACTTGTGGACCTGCAACAGGCAGTAAAAAAATCAGGAGTTTATGTGAAATTTTCATCTGTCGCAAGGTCAACTGTCTCAAAACCTATTTTCAGAATAAGGGAAGGGATTGTTGATAGTTTTCTGGCAGCAGCAGAAAAAATGAATAAAAATGGGTTTTTGATAAAAGTAGAGGACGCTTTCAGGACAAGACAGATGCAAAATCCACTCAACAGACCTGAAAAGGTTTTTGATGCGATTATGAAGATTATCCTGTGGGAATGCAATGGAAAAATCCCTGAACCAGATTTTATCTTCAAAAGAATATCTGTCCTGATTGCCACAATCCCAAAAATCGGCACTCATATGTCAGGAAGCGCGATTGACATCACAATATTGTCAATGAAAACAGGCAAAGAAATAGACAGAGGTGAGAAATATCTCGCAATGAATGAAAAAACATTTATGAACTCAATATTTATTAGCAAGAAGGCAAAAGAATACAGACACAGGTTCAACCAGATTATGCAGAAAAACGGATTTTATGCGTATCCTTTTGAATTCTGGCATTACAGCCAGGGAGACGCTTTTGCCAGTTATCTGTCGAAATCAAGAAAACCAGCAATCTATGGTCCAGTCGATATGATTGATGATGAGGGAAATGTCAGTCCGATCGGAAATTTCACAGAGCCACTTTTTCCACTTGATGAATTAAGAAAAAAATTATATGAGTCATTAAAAAGATTGAAGATTCAATAATTTTCTATTCCAGTTTCAATTTCACCATTCTGACGCCTGAAATCGGATAGGCGTTCCAGTTCTCAACAAAATTCTGAACATCGTAGAAAACAAGCATTTCATTTTCGCCTGTGATAACGAGACCAAGATAATGGCCTGAATCACGGAATCTTACACCTTGAATGAGACGAAGTTCCTCTGGCACTCCCATAATTTTCTGTGTTTCTATTTCCCAATCGTGAAGGTCAAAATGGCCCTGCCACTGTGTTCCTGTTCCAGAAGGATCAAAGATAATATCTTTTCCCGGTCTTCCATAAACCATTACAAGTGTTCCATCGTTTAACTTTTTGCAAACCGGCCACACTCTTTCCGGTAAAATATCTGAATCAACCAGTTTCAATTGCTCGGGCTTTTTCCATGATTCTCCAAGGTCTTCTGACCATGTATGATAAAGAAAACTGCCAGTTCTCATAACTGTGTACAGTCTACCATCCTTCAGCTGAACAAGGGTAGGCTCGCAATAACCTTCAGGAAAATCAGGGTCATATGCAACAATGGATTTTTCCATCCACGTTTTTCCCCGGTCTTTTGATTCAAAACAGCCGGTAGCATATTTGTCTGAATGCTGGTCTTTTTTCAGATACCAGTAGCCAAGCGCAATAAGGGTATTGTCTTCTAACTCAATTACGCTGGTAAAGTATGCTCCTCCAAGAAAAACGTCAGATGCACTTGCTTGTTTGCCTGCGGCAAAATTGAATAATTCCCACCACGGGTATGTGGGATATGCACCATACCTTATGTATGTCTGGAAATTTAATGGCATGAAGGATGGCGCATAAACCCTGACAAAATCTTTTTCAACTTTTTCTTCCGGCATCGATGGATAACTCCACGCCCCATATAAAAAATATGCGCCCTTTTCTCTCAAACTCAAAACTCCGTATGTATCAAGCTCAAGAAGTTGACCATCTTTAAAGCTGTGCGCAACAGAAACACGCGGAACATTTGCTACAGGGTCCCCCCAGGTCTTCCCGCCATCCATTGACCTTAACCTGAAAAATGGAGAAAAATGCGCGTCGTAACCGCACTCGACATAAAGAAGTAAACTGCCATCAGTGTGTTTGAAAACAAATGGAAACCATCTTGTGTCATGCCTTACGCTGTGTATTGTTACCGGCCTTTCTGCAACAAACCTCATAGTATCCTCCTGTCTGCCAACTGTAATTTTAATCCATCATTTTTTAACAGGTAAGCCAATCCAGGAAATAGGCAGTTCATTAAAACAGTAGTGGCAGCCAACACTTTTAATATAGTCAAGAACATCTTTGTATTCTTTCTTCTTGAACCAATCATTAAGAACATAAATATACCCAACTTTCAAATTTAGCGGGCTTACAAGTTTCATATATTGCTTTCTCTTAAAATCGCAGGTCTGCAGTTTTTCATCAACAGAACCAGATACCTGCTGATATTTAACTTCGATTATGAACAGTGTTTCTCTTATTATCACAAGCAAGGCATCATCCGGAAGAAGTTTCTTTGATATCAAGTTCTTCCAGCTGATATTGTTTTCCTCCAAAAATTTATAGAATTCATACTTTCTAAAACATTTTGCAACTAATTTGCCTTCAAAAAATACACCAATTCCAGCTTTGCTCGGAATTTTTTTTAATTCATATCCGGGTATGCGTGATAGTAAACGTTGAAAATCAACATCTTTTTCGAAATATAATCCTGTAATAGTCTTATTTCCGCCTTCTCCACCCTTTTTCATCACAAATTTACTCTAAAAGCATGGATTCTTGAATGACTTCTTCGACGCGTTTTATTGAAATTTCAATAAATAGCGGTTCAAGTTCACAACCAACAAATCGCCTTTTCAATCTTATAGCAGCAACTGCGGTTGTTCCGCTTCCCATAAATGGGTCAAATACCAGATCCCCCTGGTTGGTGCTGGCAAGCAATATCCTTTCCAGCAGCTTCAGGGGTTTTTGTGTGGGATGTTTACCAAATCGCTTTTCCTTTCTATCAGGAGCAGGTATTCTCCATACAGTTTTCATTTGTTTTCCACCACTCAATTCTCTCATGGTTTCATAATGGAAGATGTGTTTTGACTTATTATTCTTTGCAGCCCATATGATTGTTTCAGTTGAATGCGTGAAATACCGACAAGAAAGATTTGGCGGTGGATTGGGCTTCTCCCATGTAATATCATTAAGTATCTTCATCCCCAGTTGCTGCATAGCAAATCCGACTGAATAAATAACGTGGTGCGTCCCGGATACCCATATTGTGCCATCGGGTTTTAATAATTTCTGACATCTTGAAAGCCATTCGAGATTGAAAGTATGATTTTCTTCAACCCCTCTGGATTTATCCCATCTTCCTTTATCCACCGTTACCATTTTCCCGGCACGGCACGTGATACCTCCATTTGATAAGAAATATGGTGGATCAGCAAATATAACATCAAAAAGTCCATGCGGATTTTTTTGGATCAACCTATCCATAAACGCGGTGCAATCATATTGATAAATCCACACACCGAATTTATCATCAGCAAAAACCAATTCTCCGGACTTTCCTGTGCGATCTGTTCCACAAAAAAAGTTAATCTTCACTTCCATTTTACAAAAACCTCTTTAATTGTTATTTTATCACCCCGAGATCTTTCCTGTCCAGATTTTTTCTCAGGCGTATTTGCCGGCGACAAAACCGGTTGAAAACGCTGCCTGAAGATTAAATCCACCTGTTTTACCATCAACATCAATTATTTCTCCTGCAAAAAACAAGCCAGGCACAATCTTTGACTCCATTGTTTTTGGATTTATTTCCTTAACACTCACTCCTCCACGCGTAACAATGGCCTGGTCAAAACCCCTCAGTGAATCAAAGGTCAATTGAAAATCCTTCAGAAGCGACACAAGCACACTTCTTTGTTGGGTTGTAATTTGATTTCCTCTGATCTCGCCGGATAAAGCAGCCATAAGTAAAAATTCATCAATGATGTTTTGCGGCAAAAGGGTTTTCATGATATTTTTCAGGGATTTGTTGCTGTTTTTTTGAAATTCGCTGATCAATCTTTTTTCAAGCATCTTTTCTTCAAGAGCGGGCTTGAAATCGATGGAAATCTTAATGCCATCAGCATTTCTTATTTCAGCAATGACGCGTGATAAATTCAACACGCAGGGACCTGAAATGCCATAATGAGTAAATAACGCCTCGCCAAACTCTCTTCCGATAACATTTTTGCCCTTTACTGCTTTAATTTCGACATTTTTTAATGAAATACCCTGCCACTGTTTGATCCAGTCCTCTTTCAGGTTCATTCCGCACAGCACAGGAACAGGTTTTATTATGGTGTGTCCGAGTAAACGCGCAATTTTATATCCATCGCCTCTGGAACCTGTTTGTGGATAGCTTTTTCCTCCGGTTGCAAGAATCACGCTTTTTGAAAAAATCTCAGCTTTTTTTGCGATGATTTTGAATATTCCGTCATCTAATTTTTCAATTTTCATAACCCTGTTTCGCAGCCATAACTGGACCCTGCATTTTTCAAGCATATTTCTGAAAAATGCCACTATGTCCTGCGAAGATTTAGTGGCAGGAAATACCCTGTTTCCCCTCTCAACATCAAGGGTTATTCCATTTTCTTCAAAAAACCGCATCAGGTCTGTATTTGAAAATTGGGCAAAAGAATTTCGCAAAAAATCGCCATTGTGATAGTTTTGGAAGAATTCTTCCAGAGGAATATCGCTTGTGAGATTGCACCTTCCAGCGCCTGCCAGAAAAAGTTTATGTCCGATCCCACTGTTTCCATCCAAACACAAAACTTTTTTGCCGCTATTTGAGGCGGATATCGATGCCATTATCCCTGCGGCTCCAGCGCCAATAACCACAAGACGATTTATCATTGAACCTATCAATGTCTGAAGTGTCTTATTCCAGAAAATACCATTGAGATGCCTTTCTTATCACATACTTCTATCACTTCTCTGTCTTTCAAGGACCCGCCTGGCTGAATGATTGCGCTTACACCTGCCTCTGCGGCAACCTCTATGCTATCAGGAAATGGGAAAAAAGCGTCAGAAGCCATCACAAGCGGGGTTATTTTCTCCTTAAAGTTGTCTTTCATTTTCATAACGGCTACACGCGTGGAGTCAAATCTTGACATCTGTCCTGCGCCAATTCCAACCACCTGATCTGTTGTTCCTAAAACTATTGCATTTGACCTTACATGCTTGCATATAATCATTGAAAACTTTAGCGCCTCAAGTTCTTCTTCTGTAGGTTGTCTTTTTGTTTTTACTTCAAGACTGTCCCAGTTTGAAGTATCATAGCTTTGAAGAAGTATACCGCCTGCTGTACCCTTAATTTCAAATTCGCCAATTTCAATACAAGGCATCTCAATCAATCTTAAGTTTTCCTTCTTCGATAAAATATCCACTGCCTCCTTTGAGAAAGAAGGAGCGATGATTACTTCAAAAAATATTTCTTTTATAATGTCGGCGGTCTCTGAGTCAAGCTGTCGGTTGATACCTATGATTCCTCCAAAAGCGCTCAATGGGTCGGTTTTTAGGGCTTTTTCAAACGCAGTCTTTACACTTCTGCCTGTTGCGGCGCCGCACGGATTGTTATGTTTAATAATACAGCAGGCGGGCTGTTCAAATTCATGGGCAATTCTGTAAGCGCTTTCCATGTCAAGAATGTTGTTGAAAGAAAGTTGTTTCCCCTGCAATTGTTTCCATTGTATCTTTTTGTCAGCGCGCCTGTACCATGCTGCTTTCTGATGGGGATTTTCTCCATAACGAAGCTGGTCGATCTTTTTGTAATAAAAACCGACTGTTTCTGAAAAGTCAACTTGCCGGTCCCTGTCAAAATACCTGCTGATCAACCAGTCATAATAGCCTGTCTTATGAAACACTTCCGCAGCGCATTTTCTCGAGGTTGTCTCTGAAATTCCGCCATTTTTTTCAATTTCTTCGATAATAACAGGATAAAAATCTGGATTTACAACTACACATACAAACTTCCAGTTCTTTGCTGAAGCCCTTATCATTGATGGTCCGCCAATGTCTATATTTTCAATTAATTCCTCATCGGTTGCGCCATCGGAAAAGAAAACCTTTTCAAAAGGATACAGGTTGACAACAACAAGGTCAATCTGACAGATGTTGTGTTGTGAAACCTGTTGAAGATGTGATGGATTATCTCTTTTGTAAAGTATTCCACCGTATATGAAAGGGTGAAGTGTCTTTACCCTTCCATCAAGAATCTCAGGAAATCCTGTAAACTCGGAAATTTCCTTTACATCAATTCCTGCTTCTCTTATAGCCCTTGCGGTTCCGCCTGTTGATATGATTTCAACATTATTTTTCGCAAGAACCCTGGCAAGATCAATAAGTCCTGTTTTATCAGAAACGCTTATCAATGCGCGTTTTACCTTAATCATTCTTTCCTCCTGTGAAAAAAGATTCAATCAAATTTCCACTGTTCAACGCAATTATCAGAAATTTCTTGAATGAAAATCGATTTGCGATACGAAAAATTTCTGGGGTCAGACAGATAATGGGTAATGTAAAGATCTTCCTTTGCCCTTGTGATGGCAACATAAAAAATTCTCCTCTCCTCCTCGATACCGGAAAAATCGTTGCATGATAAATTGTGCGGGAAATGATAAGCGCACACGCCTATTACAAAAACAATCTTCCATTCAAGACCCTTTGCCTGGTGTATGGTTGATAATATCAATGGATTATCCTGCTGTTTTATTTCGCCCCTGAAATGTTCCTGCAAACTTGTCTGACTCACAAATTCTTCGGCATTTTTCCACGCTACAGAGATTTCCTTTAAGCCTTCTATGTCCGCGATGCGTTGGGCTGCATCAAGATATCTTGCTTCAAGGTAGGCTTTATAAAAAGTGTTCATTACTATGTCTATCTGTCCGGATATTTTTTGCTCCTCTTTCAAGCCTTTCAGAATGCCTTTCAAATGCTCCCATCCCTTCCGCGCAGACGCAAACAGTTTTATTTCGTTTGCACCCAAGATTTCATCAATGTTGCCTTTTTCATTTGCAAAATTGATAATTTTATCAATAGACGATTTCCCTATCCCGCTGGTGAGATTGAGAATTCTGACCCAGGATAGCGTGTCCTTTGGATTTTGATATACCCTGAAAAAAGCGATAATATCTTTTATGTGCGCCATTTCAAAAAACCTCAGCCCGCCTCTTACAACATAGGGAATTTTAAGTTTGTTCAATTCAATTTCGATCTCTGCAGATTGATATCTCGATCTG
Source organism: Candidatus Omnitrophota bacterium (assembly GCA_023819255.1). GTDB lineage: Bacteria > Ratteibacteria > UBA8468 > B48-G9 > DTJG01 > DTJG01. The sequence continues at coordinate 8,349 of JAMWBU010000010.1, read as the reverse complement.
AAAAGGATTCCAATATCGGAAGGTTTTACCTCTTTTAACAATTCCTTAATCCTTTTGATAACAAACGCGCATTCGCTGTGCTTATCATAACATTCAACAACAACCGGTTTTACGCCAGAAGTCTTTATGCTTTTAAGTATCTTCGGAAACTGATACCTGTTGTGCGAAATGACACTATTTGCAAGATTCAGAATATCAGGCGTGCTTCTGTAATTTGTTTGCAGGTAAAATATCTTTGCGTCAGGATAGATCTTTGGAAATTCAAGAATATTCTGAACTGTAGCGCCGCGGAAACTGTATATACTCTGGGCATCATCTCCAACGACCACAATATTTTTGTTCACCCTTGCCAGCTGGTAAAGAATCAAAGCCTGAACTCTACTGGTATCCTGATATTCGTCAACAAGTATGTACAGAAGTTTCTTTGAAATTTTTTCTCCTGGGACCTGCATTGAAAGAAGTTTCAGCCAGAATGATAGCAAATCGTCATAGTCAACAACACCGAGTTCTCTTTTTCGTTTGTTATAAGCATCCTGAATTGTTTCCATTCGCGCAATCAGGGAAGAAAAATGCTGGTATCTTGTCGTTATAAGATTTTTCAAGGTTTCAGAGGTGTTCGCCGAAAGGCCTAAAAGCTCCTGAATCACTTCAGGAGAAATTTCCTTTTCTGGAAATACTGTTTTTGAAATCGTCCTCAATATAGAAAGAGAATCCTCCCGATCAATTATGACATAGTTTGCCGGCAAAGAAACAAAATGCGAGTATCTCCTCAAAAAAAGGTTGGCAACATGGTGGAATGTTCCAGCAATCAACCCTTCAGGAACAGAACCAAGATGTTTCTCTATCCTTGTTGTCATTTCTCTTGCTGCTTTGTTTGTAAATGTCAGAAGGCATATGCTTGAAGGAGGAACTCCCTGTTGAAGAAGATACATTGTTCTGTAAATAAGAACCCTTGTCTTGCCTGAACCAGCGCCAGCAAGCACAAGGCAGGGACCCTCGGCATCCTTAACAACCTTTAGCTGTTCGACATTCAACACCCTGTCGTATTCAATTCCAGAGATAGATTCAAGATGCTGTCTGGTATTCATTGTATGTTTCTAACCGTAAGATACAAAACTGCCATCCTCACGGCAATTCCATTTGTAACCTGCTGAAGAATGAGCGAGTTTTCTTTCTCCGCGGTTTCAGTTGATATTTCAAGCCCCCTGTTCATAGGACCGGGATGCATCAAGAAAAATTTATTCTTTGCTAAATTGAATTTTTCCATATCAAATCCGAAAAAATCCCTGTATTCAGACTGAGACGGAAAAAAGTTTTCCTGCTGTCTTTCTTTTTGCAGCCGAAGTAAATAAACAATATCCGCATTTTTTATCGCTTCAACCAAACAATAACATACAGAAACCCCTATTTTTTCGATTCCAGCAGGAATAAGAGTCGGGGGTCCGCATACAATAACCTTTGCTCCCAATTTTGTAAAACCCCAGATATTCGACCTTGCCACCCTGCTATGGAAAATATCTCCAATAATCGCTATTCTCAATCCTGATATCTTTCCAAAAACTTCTCTAACTGTAAAAAGATCAAGAAGCGCCTGAGTGGGATGTTCATGACAGCCATCTCCGGCATTGATTACCGCTGCCTTCACAGAATTGCTAATAAGAAAAGGCGCGCCTGAAACAGAATGTCTTACAATAAAACAATCCACCTTCATCGCTTCTATATTTCTGGCAGTGTCCACTATTGTTTCGCCTTTTGACACACTTGAGGTACCGACCTCGAAATTCAACACATCGGCAGAAAGACGCTTTCCCGCCAGTTCAAAAGACGTCTTGGTTCTTGTGCTTGGCTCAAAGAAAAGATTCACAAGAGTTTTTCCTCTTAGTGCAGGAACCTTTTTGACAGGCCTTGCGCTGACCTCCTTGAATGACACAGCCGTGTCAAGAATATATTCTATATCTTCGCGGGAAAGATCCTGCAATCCCAGCAAATCCTTTCTTTTCCAGTTCATGTTTTTTCCTTCACGACAACTTCTTCAACCCTGTCAACCTCTTTCAATCTCACGTCAACAATTTGCTTTTTGCCTGCGATTATCTTTATTCCGAGATAATCTGCCTGTATAGGCAGCTCCCTGCAGTTAGGTCTATCCACGAGAACAAAAAGTCGTATTATTTTTGGCCTGCCATAATCAATGATCTGGTCAACCGCAGCGCGGACTGTCCTTCCTGTGTAAAGAACATCGTCAACAAGAAGAATTTTTTTGTCTTCAGGATCAAATAACAACTCTGAACCTGAAACAATCGGTCCGCTTCCTATGTCGCTGAAATCGTCCCTGTAAAGGGTGATGTCGAGAGATCCATAATCAATGTTTACAGCATTTTTTCTATCAATTATTTTTTTTATTCTTTCGGCTAAAATGGCCCCCCTTCTTTTTATGCCGATAACTGCAATGTCTTTTCCGAGTTCTTTTATAGCAAGGTCAGAAAGTTTATCAAGGATTTTTTTTATTTCTGGCGCTGATAAAATTTTATTTTCCATTTTTATATTTTACCCCTGAAATCGGTTTCTGAAAATTCCTTATATTTTTTTAAACGCTAAAGCTGCTCGGGATAACCAGTTTTTCGCAAATGCTTGAAAAGGTTCTGCCCTATCCATTATTAATTCTGGTGTCATATGATAGAATATTTTAAGCTAAAGGAGGGTATAACTATGAGAGAACGGGAAAAACTGATCAATTGTATTGAACTTAAAGGCGATGGAGAGATTTTTTCAAGTGTTTCAATAATTGGCACAGTATGGGACAGCAACAAAGAATATTTTGAAGAAAAGGTCAAAAGATGTCCCCATGTTTCAATCGGAGCTGCCAGGGATAAAACAAGAAAAGCTGGAAACAAAATCAGGGATAAGTGGGGTTGTCTCTGGATATATCCGCACGATTATCTCGATGGGCAGGTCATTGAGCACCCTTTGAGTAATTGGGAAAACCTGAAAAACTACACACCTCCTGATCCTGAAAACTACACTGATTGGGAAAAAGCAAAGAAAGATATTATGGAGGCAAAAAAAAGGGGGAACTTTATTTCATGCGGGGTCGACCATGGCTTTTTTTTCCTCCTTATCACATACCTGAGAGGTTTCGAAAACGCAATGATTGACTTTGCCGAAGCAAATGAGAATCTGTTTAAATTGATAGAAATTATTGAAGACTACTGGATGGCTGTAATAAAAAAGTGGATTGGACTTGGTGTTGATATGATTGGCTTTGGAGATGATCTTGGACTTCAAACTTCTCTTCCCATCAGTCCAGAAGCCTGGCGCAGTTATATAAAACCGTCTTACAAAAAGTTTTTTTCTCTGTGCAGGGAAAATGGCGTTCATGTTTATCTTCATACAGACGGTTGGATTGTTTCCATTATGGAGGACTTGATTGAATGCGGGGTAAGTGTTCTCAATCCGCAGGATATGGTCAATGGCATCGAAAACATTGAAAAAATTTTGAAAGGTAAAATCTGTATTGATCTTGACATTGACAGACAGCACATAACATATTTCGGCAGACCTGAAGAAATTGATCAGCATATTTTCAACTGTGTAAAAAGACTGGGTTCAAAAAAAGGCGGGTTATTGATGAAGTTTGGCGCTTATCCTGGAACTCCAGTTGAAAATATCGGCGCTGTCATTGACGCTTTTGAAAAATATCACAATTACTGGGTAAACGCATGAAAAAATGTATTTTTTTTCTCTTCCTGACAGGCAGTATGGCATTCGGCCAGGCCAGATTCAAAGAACCCATCTTTGATTTAGAAAAAATTATCAACGAGCCGCTTGAGGAAAAAATCTTGAATGTAAAACAAAAAGACAACATTATCATTCAAGAAGTAGAATTTACATCTGAACAATCTCAGGGAAAACCAGTCAGAATTTATGGAATTGTCGCTTTTCCTGATGGCGCAAAAAATCTTCCCGCAATATTCTGGAGTCAGGGTGGTATGGCGCCAGCAAACATTGCAATGCCAGAGCTTTTTGCAAAAAGGGGCTATGTGTGCATGTGTGTTACCCTTCCGCATTCTGTCTGGAACCCATGGACAGCATTTGATATCAAAAACCCGTCTGATGCAAATATGACGCATTTTGCCATAGCCCAGATGAGAGCGATTACTTACCTGTCCAGAATGCCACAGGTTAACCCGGAAAAAATAGGGATAGGCGGGTCTTCCTATGGCGGATTTTTCTCAACTTTAATTGCCGGAGCAGATCCAAGAATTAAATGCGGAATGTCATTTTTTGCGGGCGGCAACATGGCTCTCGGAACCCATCTTCCGCAGTTTACTAAACTTCAGACACCTGATGATGTTGAAATATGGAACAGAACAATTGATCCCGCGTTGAGGTTAAAATACAGAAATGTGCCATTTTTCTGGGCTGCGGCGGCTAACGACAACTGGTTTTATCTGCCATCTGTTGTCAGAACATACCAGGATTCCACAGGTGATAAAAGAATAGCCATCGTGCCGATGTGGGAACATGGTTTCCCGGAAGAGATTGATGAACAACTTTTTTCCTGGTTTGACATTTACCTTAAGGAAACAAAAAAACCATATAACAGGGTTTCAGAATTAGCGATTGAAAAAAAAAGCAACAGGCTTTTTGCCCGCTGGAATTTCAGTGGAGAAAATAAAGTAAAAAAAGCAGAACTTGTTGTAAGCTACGGAAAAATATATCCATGGAGATGGTGGATTTACAGGAACCATCTGGCCTTTGCAGCGAAAATTAGCAAAAATAGCGCGGTTGCTGAAATACCTGTTGTTGAGCCGGACATAGAAATGCTTGTTTATGGAAATATTGTTGATGAAAATGGATTTATCACCTCAACTGTACCTGTACAGGTAAAAGCAATCGACTATGGAATAAGGAAGGCAAACTGCTCAACAAAATTTAATCTTTTCCAGTGGAAAAGCCTTGACCAGGAAACAAAGAAAAATTGTGAAAGAAGTGGGATGACGGCATTGGTTTTCGATTCTGATGTTAAAAAGGACAATATGCCGTCTATCAGGGTTGAACCATCAAAAGCAAAAAAAAACCAGATCAGTTTTAAGCTCCACCATGTACCCCTGCATTCACATATTCTCAAGCTTTGGATCAAGGCTGAAAAGGCCACAGAATTCGATATTGTAGTAAAGGGTGTGGAGCTACCTGATTCAAATTCAACCATTGCAAGATTGTTCAGAAATCAAGCAACTGATAAATCTGCGATGCCTGTCTTCACAAAAACATTCACAGCCGATAATAACTGGAAGCAAATTGAAATTCAGTGCCCATATGATAATGAGGAGATTGAAGGATACCAGCTTCTAATATCAAGTAAAGAGCCAGTTGTTTACTGGATAAACACGATTGTTTTTGAACCAGTATGGAAAAGAAAAATGACCTGAAGAGAAGGGTTTATGAAGCAAACCTGAAGCTTTTTTCCTGCGGACTTGTCGCAGGCACCCAGGGAAATGTTAGCGGACTTGATAAAGAAAGAAAAATCATATATATCAAGCCAAGCGGGGTCCCGTATGAAAAAATGAAGATTTCTGATATCGTTGGAATAGATTTTGAAGGAAATGTGATAGAAGGTAAACTTAAACCTTCCGTTGACTGGGTCCATCATGTTTTCCTGTACAGGAATATTCCTGAAATCGGCGGTGTTGTTCACACTCATAGTATTTATGCAACCGCATTTGCAGCCTGTGGGATTCCTGTGCCGTGTTTTACCACTGGACAGGCAGATGTTTTTGGCGGAGAAATACCGGTTACAGAATATGCTGACAACCAATCAGATAATATCGGAAAGATGATTTTGAAACATATAAAACCAGGATGTCCTGCTGTGATCGCTGGAAAGCACGGACTATTTGCCTTTGACTCAACGCCTGAAAAGGCGGTTTTTGCCGCGCATATGGCAGAGTATTTTGCAAAAATAAATCTTCTTGCGATAATCCTTGGCAACAGCGCAGGGAAAAAAATAAAGGGTCTGCCAGAATCCGAAATAAAAAAGTGGTATGAAAGATATCATGGAAAGGGCTATGGACAGAAATAGTTATTTTTGATGTTGATACTCCCACAGACTTGCATAGAATCCCTTTTTTTCTATAAGCTGGCCGTGGGTTCCTGTTTCTTCAATGATACCGTCCTTAACAACTACTATCCTGTCCAGATTTCTCACTGTCGCAAGCCTGTGAGCAACAAAAACAACAGTGCGATTCCTCATAACATCTTCAATTGCCTGATGAAGTATTCTTTCTGACTGACTGTCAAGGGAAGCAGTGATTTCATCAAATAAAAGTATCTGGGGGTTTTTCAATATCGCCCTTGCAAGGCATATCAGTTGTTTTTGTCCTCCAGAGAGGGTATGGCCTCTTTCTCCGACAATAGTTTCATATCCGTCTTTCAACTTCCCAGCAAACTCAGCCACTCTTGCTATCTCAACCGCTCTGATAAAATCCTTTTCTGAAACCTTTTCGCTGCCAAAACAAATATTGTTTCTGATGGTGTCGGAAAATATAATCGGTTCCTGACTTACCACGGCTATCCTGCTTCTTAAACTTCGCAGGGTAAATTCTCTTATGTCGGTTCCGTCAAAAAGGATTCTTCCTTCACAGGGTTCATAAAGCCTTATCAAAAGCCCTATCAATGAACTCTTGCCAGCGCCAATCGGTCCCACGACTCCAATTTTTTCCCCTGCTTTTATCTCAAATGTGATATTTCTTAACACAACAGAATCTTCGTACTTAAAAGAGACATTGTCAAAGGTAATTTTTGACTTCAATTCAGGGCATTCTTTTTTTCCAGAGTCCAAAACAGTTTGTTTTTCTTCAAAAATGCTGTAAATTCTTGGAAGCGCCGCGCTTGCCATATAAACATAGGTGATGGCGCTTGTTATGGATTTAAGCGGGTTAATCAGAGAAACCAGACCGGCGATAAACATAAACAGAAATCCTGAAGAAAATTCATTGTTCAGAACCTTGCTTACGCCAATCACTATCACAAGAGAACCTCCAAGCGTGGTGAGAAGCTCTGAAAATGGACTTACAAGGGATGTCCTTTTAATGATGGAAAGATTTGAGCGAAATATTGCTTCATTTTCTTTTGAAAACCTTTCTATCAATTCCTGTTCTTGATTGTATGCTTTGATAATCGCCTGCCCGTAGATGCTTTCATGTATGATGTTTCCTAAATTTGCCCAGTTTGTCTGCAGTGTCCTTGATATCTTTCTAAGTTTTTTCCCAAGGTTAAGTATAGGAAGCAACATAACAGGAAATATCACAAGCGCCACAAGCGTCAGTTTCCAGTCAATCAGAAGCACAAGAATAAGAAAAACAATTGCCTGACACACACTCAATATCATAACCGGCAATTCTCTTGAAAGCACATGGTCCAGCATGCTGACATCCACAACAATCCTTGATGTGAGTTCTCCTGTTTTTTTTCTTGAAAAAAACTCCATTGAAAGCCACTGAATTTTTTCATAAATTCTTTGCCTTATGCTGGTGAGAATTCTGGCTCCGAAACTTCTCAACAAATAATTCTGAAGATAAAAAGTGGCTCCTTTTCCAATGACCATAAGAATCAAAAAAACAATAGCAAGTTTCAAAAGAAGAATTGGTTCCATCGAGTTCATTTTCATAACAAGATTTTTCAGCGCTGGAATATCTGGAATTTTTTCAGGTAGAATTATCGGTTTATGCGCAAAAACCCTGTCTACGAGAGGAACAATCGCTCCTATTGAAGCGCCGTTAAAAAATGTGGAAAAAACGCTTGTTATCAGTCCCAGCCAGAAATTCCTGTACTGGATTTTGATAAACTTTCTCAGTTTAAGATATTCTTTAAGAATTTTCATCTTATATTTTTTGCGAGATGAAACTGGCAATTTTTTCGCTTACTTTTTCGCCGCCAAGTTGCTGTTTCATATTCTTGAATTCTTCAATTTGAACCTTTCTTTTCTCGCTTGATTCTTCAAAAAGTTCTGAAAAAACCCTTTGAAATTTATACCAGTTAACATCCTGGATAAATTCTTCAACAACCTTTCTTCCGCATACAATGTTCACAGGACTTACATAATTCAATTGTACTATAATTCTCGCGATAAAGTAATTTATCCCTGCCATTCTGTAAAATACAATCATCGGAATGCCAAGAAGGGCAAGCTCCAGATTCATTGTACCGCTTGCCGCAAGGGCGACGTGCGAGCGCCCTGCAATCGCATGCGCAGAGCCAACCCATATTGGCCAGTCAAGCTTTTTTGATTCAAGAATTTCCTTTTCAACCGGATACAGCTTTTCATCTGCGCACGATACAACAAAAGACACC
>JAMWBU010000042.1 GCA_023819255.1 Candidatus Omnitrophota bacterium | reverse complement strand
CTGTCAGTTTTATCTGAACCATGTGGGATATAAAGTTGTTTCACCTTCTCCTCCTTCATTACCACCGCCACGTTTTATCTGAACCATGTGGGATATAAAGAGGAAAATTACAGAAGCGCAGGCGAAAGGCATCCTGTTTTATCTGAACCATGTGGGATATAAAGTCTTTGGAAAGAACGGATTTAGATTTGAAAGTGTTGGTTTTATCTGAACCATGTGGGATATAAAGAAAGGGTTTGAATTAAGAACAGATAACTGGACAATAGGTTTTATCTGAACCATGTGGGATATAAAGTCATAAATTTGATGCCACACCGCACCGTCAAGCACCGGTTTTATCTGAACCATGTGGGATATAAAGGTATTACTTATCTGCATCGGGAAATTATGAAAACGGGTTTTATCTGAACCATGTGGGATATAAAGTCGTCCAACAAAGATTTTCAAGGCCATCAGACGCAAGTTTTATCTGAACCATGTGGGATATAAAGAAGAAATCTACCAGATACCCTTTATAATCACTTAAAGTTTTATCTGAACCATGTGGGATATAAAGTATTCAACGACTTATATCCAGGTATTCAGGAATATACGTTTTATCTGAACCATGTGGGATATAAAGTATGAGAAGATGGGGGCACTGTTTTTGATAATTGAAGTTTTATCTGAACCATGTGGGATATAAAGGCAATTTAACACAGACAACAAATCCTGCCTGGATATGTTTTATCTGAACCATGTGGGATATAACGTTCTATCCTCCTCTGTTAAGAAAAACCATCCTCTCGTTTTATATGAACCATGTGGGATATAAAGGAGAGAGACGATAAACATCAATATACGGCCCTTCGGTTTTATCTGAACCATGTGGGATATAAAGGAAGAGCTTGTGGATTGGAATGCGTCGAATATCAAGTTTTATCTGAACCATGTGGGATATAAAGGTGTTTGTAGGTGTGCTTTTTGATAAGCGCACCTACCGTTTTATCTGAACCATGTGGGATATAAAGTGGCGCAAGTGGTTCATATTCTGAAATACTCTCTGGTTTTATCTGAACCATGTGGGATATAAAGATATAAGGCGGTTCTTGACGATGGTCGTGTGATACGGGTTTTATCTGAACCATGTGGGATATAAAGCATAAAGAATATGCATATGAATATTCCAACCCTTTCCGTTTTATCTGAACCATGTGGGATATAAAGAAATGCAATGAACACAGCAACCGCAGACCGCGCGTAGTTTTATCTGAACCATGTGGGATATAAAGAACAGCGAAGATATCAGACATCATCACAGCGAGTATGGTTTTATCTGAACCATGTGGGATATAAAGGAATATATGCGTATCATTGTCTTAAAAGTTTACCACGTTTTATCTGAACCATGTGGGATATAAAGTTCTGGTATTTTATTGCAAACATAGTTCTTGTACGCGTTTTATCTGAACCATGTGGGATATAAAGATAGGTATAGAGATAGAACATAAATATGCAATAATCGTTTTATCTGAACCATGTGGGATATAAAGTCCCGAGAGAGAAACTCGTGAGCATTTCGCCCACGGTTTTATCTGAACCATGTGGGATATAAAGGGGGGGGGCTCTAATGGTGCGGAAGAAAAGAAGTAGGTTTTATCTGAACCATGTGGGATATAAAGGGATATTTGAAGGGTTTAATATCAAGGCAGGATTTGTGTTTTATCTGAACCATGTGGGATATAAAGTTAATCTACTCTTCAACTGTTATGGATAGGGAAATGGGTTTTATCTGAACCATGTGGGATATAAAGTTGAAAATCTTATAATACTTGTCATACAACTTAAAAGTTTTATCTGAACCATGTGGGATATAAAGCAGCAGTACTCTTTTTTACAACATCACCATCTTTTGTTTTATCTGAACCATGTGGGATATAAAGAAGACAAACAACAAAAGATTGTTCGTTATAGTTATGGTTTTATCTGAACCATGTGGGATATAAAGTGAAATCGGCACACTCGTCCAGCACCGCAATATTCGCGTTTTATCTGAACCATGTGGGATATAAAGAAACTCCCCACCAACCTCAATCGACGCAATATCACCCGTTTTATCTGAACCATGTGGGATATAAAGGATGGGAAGGGTCAGGTCATCTCTCATCGTATGGCGTTTTATCTGAACCATGTGGGATATAAAGTTGAAAATCTTATAATACTTGTCATACAACTTAAAAGTTTTATCTGAACCATGTGGGATATAAAGATATAGCCTTCGATTTTATCCTGGATTGCGGAAACGTTTTATCTGAACCATGTGGGATATAAAGATTTTGGCGAGCATTCTTGTTGTCGGTGTGGGTCTCGAGTTTTATCTGAACCATGTGGGATATAAAGATAGGTATAGAGATAGAACATAAATATGCAATAATCGTTTTATCTGAACCATGTGGGATATAAAGCTCGCTGACGCTCGCTTGCGTCTCCGCATTTTCCGCGTTTTATCTGAACCATGTGGGATATAAAGCAGTATTTTTTTTTGTCAAGACCCCCAACTAAACAAGTTTTATCTGAACCATGTGGGATATAAAGTATTTTATCTTGGATTGTCGAAACAGCTGAAGCAAAGTTTTATCTGAACCATGTGGGATATAAAGAAATCTTGAAAAATCTGATACGAGTTATACCACTCAGTTTTATCTGAACCATGTGGGATATAAAGTGCTTTTATTTTCCTGAACGACCCAAGACCCGAAAAGTTTTATCTGAACCATGTGGGATATAAAGGGCGCAAGTGGTTCATATTCTGAAATACTCGCTGTTGTTTTATCTGAACCATGTGGGATATAAAGGGGTATATCGAGTTTGGGATGTTGTGGAGGGCGAGTAGTTTTATCTGAACCATGTGGGATATAAAGGGAGGAAACGTATACGAGAGGAGGTGATAGATGTAGTTTTATCTGAACCATGTGGGATATAAAGGGTTGGGAATTTTTACGGTTTTCTTAAAATTTTTGGATTCCTAAATTTTCAAAATCTATCTGGACCTCTAGAATCTTTTTGAGCTCCACTTTAAAGAGTAGAAAATAAAGCGAGGGTGAAAAAAGTCCCTTAATTTTTATATCATCGCGAGGGAAAATCGGTGAAAATTTTTGTTCCGCAGGCTTCAATAATTGATTTTTATTGTGATTATGCCGTAAGCAGGGAGTGCCATTTTTACTTCTTCCTTCACAGGTATTTTTGAAACACATTCTTCTGCGATGTTTGATAGACAAATCCGGGATGGCTTTTTTTTGAATTTTATTGTGAAATTTTGTTTTTTCCCGAGCATTTCAATAACTCTCAAAACGACAGATTTACAATCAATTGAGGGTTTTAACGCAGAAGGCAAAACATTTCCTTCAATTTCAAACGGGCTGAAGGAGTATCTCTTTTTTGCTTGTGTGTCTATGGCAACAACCGGCATTGTGAATTCATTTGCAAGTTTTGTCATTTTAATCTCATTAAGTTTGCCCCAGACCAGTCTGTATGAAATTTCGTGTTTTCCTGTGTCTGATTGTGAATCCGGCTCATATGCATTTCGCAAAAGTGTTATCGATAATCTTTTGCCAGAAGAATTAAAGCCATGCCTGTTTTTTGTCAAAATGCCTGCGCAGAACCCTTTTTCTTTCATCGCAGCCCATCTTAACGCAGGGTACTCCTTGCCGCAGGCGGGCCTTGATATGGAGCCAAACGGGATTTCATAAAATACAGCTGGATTTTCCATAGCAAAGGAGAAGTTTGTTCTGAGCATTGGCACGCCTTCTTTTGAGCCGCCGATTTCATTCCAGTCAATGGATAAATCAAAGTCAATGAATGGGAAATCGGGATAAAGTATTGTTTTCTGTGTGATGAGAGAGTTTTTGTATTTTCTCACCACGGATATAATTGTTCTGAATGGCTCTGAAATCACCTGTTTTTCAGCAATTTCATATAAGTAATCAGTTCGCAGGATGTTGCCGATAATCCATGCGCTCATACGGTGCGGTTGTTCATAGTTAACAGAAAAAAGGTTGCTTGATGTTTCTGCCCACCAGGAACTCGGGTCTTCAGCGATTGCAGGAGAGGCAATCGAAAGTACATATCTTTTGCTTTTTTTATCGAAGAGTGTTCGTATGGTGCCAGTATTTTTGTCAATGGAAATGTGATAAAAATCGGTTTCCCATTCGTCTTCACTTTTTTGTTTGATATTGCGCTTTGAACTCTCTGGAATAAATTCTTTGCTCTCCGCCATAATTCCAAAGGCCGGGATTTTTTGTATGAAACTTCCTGAATTATGGTTTATCAGGGCTTCTCTTTCCCATCCACAGGGATTGAATATCACAAGGGCTTTTTCGCCTGCTGGTGGAATTTTTTTAACATAATCTTCAAGCATTTTTTTTGATTCAGAAATTACACGACCACCGAGCTCAACAGAATACTGATATGATGATTTAATCGCAGAACCGCAGAGTATGTCATGAAACTGGTTGAAGAGGGTGTGTTGCCAGAATTGTTCAAGTTTATGTTTGTCTTTCTCTTCAAGAATATTATTAATAAGCCCGAGAGCCATTGCGCTTTCAAGGGTTAAAAGGATGTCCTCGCAGTGTCTGTTGGTGGTTTTGATGTCTGAATGTGTTGTGTAGCAACCTTCAAATATTGTGTTGAGTTCGCCTTTGACAACCGGAAGATACTTTTTAAATTTTTCCACAGAGTGGAAATATTTTTCAACAGTGGAAAAAACAAGGCTCGGCATCACAGGTTTCTGTTCCATTTTTTTCTTCATTCTGTAGTCTTTCTTTGTGGGGCCTCCACCGTGGTCGCCAACTCCATAGGGAAACATTACTTCTGTCACAACTGGAAGGTATTCTTTGAATTTCAACAATGGCGGAATAATTCTTTCAGGGCTTATCCAGTTGTTGTAAACTGCCTTACAGGAAATAACTTTTTTACCATCAGGTCCTTCCCATACATAAAGGGGATAGTCCTTGCCGCATCTCATATGGAAGTAGTATTTGATGCCGGCGTCAGCGCAAATCGCTGGCATTGTTGCTGGATGGCCGAATGTGTCCGGACACCACATCACACTCGATAATTTTCCCAGTTTTTCTCTGGTGTATTTTTTTGAATAGATAATATGTCTTGCAATGCTTTCGCCGTGAGACATATTTAAGTCATTTTCACTCCACGCAGTCGCGGTGACCTCCCACCTTTTTTCTTTTATCCTCTGGACAACATTCTGAAATAACTCTTTATTTTCCTGTTCAACAATCTTATACACGCACGCCTGGCTTTGAGAAAATGTAAGGTCAGGGAACTTTCTCATAAGCGCTATCACGGATGTGAAGTCTCTAACGCAGACATCTTTTGTGTTTTCATAGTTCCAGAGCCAGTTCATATCAATATGGGCATGTCCGATAAGGTGGACATTTATTCTTTTTGCGTGTTTTCTGAATGGTTCAAGGATGGTTTCTGCTTTTCTTATCTGCTCAAAAACGCTTTTCCAGTTTCTTCCGGCAATGTCTGAGGGATTGATTGCTGAAATGGCTGAATGAATTGTTTGTTCAAGCGCCCTGCTTTTTTTCTCTTTCGCGATAGCCACTGCATACGCAATTTGATATCTTATTGCTGAAAGTTCAAAAAGCGCATCTTCAACCTTTTCAATGCGCAAAATGGCGTAAATTCCGCTATGGCCGTCACCTTCAGGGACCTTAAACAATAAAGTATGGGTTGCGCCAGGTTGGGCATTCTTTATGATGATCATAGGTTCTGTTCTTGCGTCTGCCCAGTATTTTTGCTTGTAGATCATTGTTCCGTCTATAAAAAGTTCAATGCCGGAAGGAAAAATGAATTCAATGCCGATGTCAGAGCCAGCAACAGGTATTTTTTCTATCTCCTGTGGCACAATGAAACTGTGCCTTAAAAATGCATTGCCTTCAGCAGGCGCCCAGGAAGGGTCTTTCACCTTTTCCCATTGTGATTCATCGTAATTTTCATTCTTATTTTGCTGGAATTCCCATGTTCTCAACCAGAGAGTTTTTTTCACTGATGCGATAGCCTCATCGATGTTTTTTTCAATTTCTGAAAGAATCTGTTTATACATTTTCCCTCCTGAAGAAATTTTGTCATATTTTATCAAAAATCCAATCAAGTCAAAATGCACATTTTCTTTAAAAGGCGTATAATACTCAAACTATATAATGGCGTTTTTTCAGTCTGACTGGCAAAGGCGCAGGTTGGAAAAATGGGATTCCGGGAATCGAGAGAACTGAAAAATCGCTCCTTTTTAAGGGAGAAAGGTTGAAAATTCTAAGGACATTGGATGAACAGGAAAGTGTATGTTTGACTATAATTTAAGTTTTTACAACTGGCTTATTCTTGTTCTGGCCGGCTTTTTTATCGGGGTTTCAAAGACAGGTATTCCCGGGCTGGGGATGCTTTCAATTACAATAACAGCGCTTGTTATTCCAGCAAGATTGTCCACAGGCGTGATATTGCCAATGCTCATACTCGGAGACATATTTGCGGTTGCCTATTACAGAAGGCACGCGCAATGGAAGATTCTATTGAGGCTGATGCCTTGGGCAGCAATTGGAATTATTGCAGGTTTTTTTGCCCTCGGTAGAATGGATGACCAGCAGCTCAGGCCTATCATTGGTTTTATTGTTCTTTTGATACTCGGGCTTAATGAGGCAGACATACTGGATAACTGGAATATCCCGGCAAGAGGGTGGTTTGCAGCTATAATCGGACTCAGCGCTGGCTTTACAACAATGATTGCAAACGCAGCAGGTTCAATAATGATTATTTATCTTCTTGCGATGCGGCTTCCAAAGCAGGAGTTCATTGGCACAGGTGCCTGGTATTTTTTTATTTTGAACTGGTTTAAGGTTCCATTCAGCGCAAGCTTAGGTCTTATCAATCCTGATTCTCTTATGTTGAATTTCAAGGTTGCGCCAGCAATTATTGCAGGTTCTCTTTCAGGCGTTTATCTTATGAAGATCATTCCGCAGAGAGTATTTGAATTGATTATCAAGGTCCTGACAGTTATTGCTGCGGTGAAACTTGTTATCTGGTAAAATAAAAATGGTATGAAAGAAAAAGTGAAAATAGTGTTTCTCGGGACAGGGGCAATGGGTCAATGCGGCCATTTGAAAAACTATGTTCTGGTTCCTGATTGTGAGGTTGGTGCAATATGTGAGAATGGTTTGCCCTTGAGTTTTAAGCAGGTATAATTAAACTTGAAAAAACAGGGAGAACGATATTAAGGCATTGATACTTCTTGGCGGTCAGGGCACAAGGTTGAGGCCGTTTACACTTTCAAGGCCAAAGTCATTTTTGCCTGTGGCGAATGTTCCGATGATACACTATCAGCTAATGCTTCTTGCAAAGTATAAAGTAGACAATGTTATTCTTGCGATAAGTCCGCATTGCAAGAAATACAGGGATTTTCTTAATATTGCAAAGAATCTTGGAATAAAACTTTCTCTTTCCTGCGAGAAATACCCGCTTGGCACAGGTGGTGGAATAAAGAATGCTTTCAGATACTTGAAAGGAGACGAACCATTTTTTGTTTTTAACGGAGACATTATCAGCGACTGTAATCTTGAAAAGATGCTGGCATTTCACAAAAGCAGTCGCTCGGATGTGAGTATCGCAGTAGTAAAGGTTGAAAATCCAAAAGATTTTGGAGTGCTGGTTATTGATGAGGAAAAAAGAATAAGACAGTTTATAGAAAAGCCAGAAGTGCCAGTTTCAAATCTTATTAATGCAGGCATCTACATTTTTCAACCTGAAATACTTGATGAGATTCCTTCAGGCAGAGAAGTTTCTGTTGAAAAAGAAACATTTCCTTATTTAATACGCAGTGGCAAAAAGGTTTCTGCCTGTATTCACGACGGATACTGGATGGATGTGGGTACACTGGATAAATATAGAATTGCAAACTTTGACATCATGGAGGGAAAATTGAAAATTGGCCTAAATGTAACCAATACA
The DNA here is from genome assembly GCA_023819255.1 of Candidatus Omnitrophota bacterium. GTDB lineage: Bacteria > Ratteibacteria > UBA8468 > B48-G9 > DTJG01 > DTJG01. The sequence continues at coordinate 8,255 of JAMWBU010000042.1, read as the reverse complement.
GGGAAATTACTTACCGGGGAAAATGTTGTTTTTGAAAAAGATGTTGAAGCAAGGGGCGCAGTAATTATTGGCGATGGTTGTCACATCGGGAAAAACACGGTTTTAAAAGATTCCATACTTTTTGAAAATGTTAAAATTGGCAAAAATTGTTTGATTGAAAACAGTATCATTGGAAGGGATGTTCATATTGAATGTAATTGCGAAATACACGACTCAGCAATAGCAGATAGATGCAGATTGCGGCATTATACAAAGATAAAGAAATTTTAAGAAGTTTTTTGCGCTTGTAGCTCAACAGGATAGAGCGTTAGCCTCCGGAGCTAAAGGCTGTGGGTTCGACTCCCACCAAGCGCGTAAAACTACTTTAGAGGGAGTCGAATGGAGCGAAGACGTATAAGTCCGAGCAAGTGCGAGGACTTGTGCGGGTGGTTGCCGGCGCGATGAATAAAGAGCGCTGTATGGCAAGCCCGCCGAGGCGGTGAGGCGGGCCGGGTCGACCCGAGCCGTAGTGGGAGGCGAGGGCGCCGACTCCCACCAAGCGCGTAAAACTACTTTAGCTTTTGTCCTTCTCCCCCCTTTGTAAAAGGGGGACTGAGGGGGATTTTAAAAATAAAGAAATTTTGTAAAAAAGTTTCAGCAGGAAAATACTGGAGGTCAAATGGAAAGATACGATGTGGCAATTATTGGCGGAGGACCAGCAGGATATCCCTGCGCAATAAGATGCAGTCAATATGGCTTGAAAACAGTTTTAATTGAAAAATCGCAGCTTGGAGGTTGTTGTCTTAACACAGGTTGCATCCCTACCAAGACTCTTTTCAGTATCGCAAAATTGTTAAAAAATCCTGGCATTGATGGTATCAGTATTTCCACCTCTTTTGATTGGGAAAGGGTTTTGAAGCATGTGAAGGTCAGTGTGGTTTCAAGATTAAAATCAGGTATTTCAATGCTTCTGAAGGCAAATGGAGTTGAATATATTGAAGGAGAAGGCCTGATTAAAGAACCAGGCGCTGTAATTGTAAACGAGAAAGAATTAAGCGTAAAAAAGATTGTCATTGCAACAGGCGCAAGACCCGCAATCCCAGAAATTTTCTGCAATGACCCAAGGATTATTACAACAGATACCATCTGGAATTTAGAAAAACTTCCAGAAACTCTTGCGATTGTTGGCGCTGGTCCTGTTGGATGCGAATTTGCTTCAATCCTTTCCTGTTTTGGAGTTAAAATTACAATCTATGAAATGCTTGATACAATACTTGCCGGCAGGGATGCAGAAATTGTTGGTACCATTGAAAAGGAATTTTCAAAAAAGGGAATTCAGGTGAAAAAAGGAATAAAAATAAATTGCAGCGATGATATTTCCGAAGAAAAAATTTTATGGGCAACCGGAAGAAAGCCGATTGTTGAAATGGCAAAAGATACCGGAATAAAAGTGTCCCAATCAGGAGTGGAGGTTGATCTGACAATGAATACAAACTTACCTGACATCTATGCGGCCGGCGACGTCACAGGAAAGTGGCAGCTTGCATATGTAGCAACAAAACAGGGTGAGATCGCAGCGGCAAACTGCGCCGGTAAAAATCAGTCAATTTCATACCAAAATATCCCTGAAACCATCTTTACAATACCCGAGATAGGCGCTGTCGGTATTACAGAGCAGGATGCTCAAAAACAGCAAAAGAAGGTGAAAATAAGTAGATTCCCTTATATGGCGCTCGGAAAGGCGCACGCTGCAGGAAGTACTACTGGCATTGCAAAAGTTATAATTGACCAGGAGTCAGACAAACTTGCCGGAGTTCATATCGTGGGAGACCAGGCGTCAGAGATAGTCCACATTGCATCTATCGCGATGTCAAAGGGAATGAAATTAAAAGAAATGACTGATGCTTACTGGAGTCATCCAACATTTTCAGAGATTCTGATGGAAGCTTTATTTGTTGCCGAAGGTAAACCTCTGCATATACCAAAAAGATGAATAAATTTCCTGAATGGATCAGAAAGAGAATTGTAATCAGCGAAAAATATCGACTTACCGACGCAATCATTAAAAAATATATGCTCAACACTGTTTGCGCTAACGCGAGATGCCCTAATATCTATGAGTGCTTTGAAAAAAATTATGCGACATTTATGATACTTGGGGATGTTTGCACCAGAGCCTGCAAATTCTGTAGTGTCAATCATCAAAATAAACCAACGTTTGTTGACCCGAATGAGCCGGAGAAAATTGCAATGGCAATAAGAGAGCTTGGGTTGAGGTATGTTGTCATAACTTCAGTAACAAGAGATGATCTTTCTGATGGCGGAGCAGAACATTTTTCAAACTGCATCAGGACAATTAGAAAATTAAATCCTGAAACAAAAATAGAGCTCTTAATTCCTGATCTTAAAGGAAACATTCAGCATCTTGACATAATTCTTGATGCAATGCCAGATGTTCTTTCTCATAATATTGAGACAGTACAATCTCTTTATGCCGAAGTCAGGCCTCAGGCAGATTACCGCCGTTCATTAAAAATACTTGAGCATGCAAAAAGACGCAATTTTCTGACAAAATCCGCTTTAATGCTCGGACTTGGAGAAACAAAAAATCAGGTGATTGAGACAATGAGAGACCTGCGTCAGGTAGGTTGCGACTTTTTTGTGATTGGCCAGTATCTGAAGCCATCATCTGAATGCGCTGATGTCAAGGAGTTTATAAGGCCAGGGGTCTTTGATGAGTATAGGGTTATCGGTGAAAATATGGGTTTTAAAAAGGTTTTCTCCGGGGTTTTTTGCAGAAGCTCGTATATGGCCGAACTTGCTTTAATGGAACAATAATGAAAGCGCAAAAATACTTTATGGTTCTAATTGCGATTTTTTCAATTCCATGCTATGGCACGGAAAAACTTGTTGTGATAAGTCCACACTGGGAGGGAGTAAAAATTGAGATTGAAAGGGCATTTGTTAATTACTATAAAAAAATCAAAAACAGAGACATTAAAATTGAATGGCTTGATCAAGGGGGAAGTTCGGATGACCTAAAATATGTTGAATCACTTTTTAAAAAAAATCCACAAACAACCGGAATCGATGTTTTTTTTGGTGGTGGGCTCGACCCATATTTAAGATTAAAAGAGCATAGATTGCTTGTCCCATGGAAGATGGCCGATGCGATTTTGAAAGACATACCTGAAAAATGCGGCGGAATACCAAATTATGATAAAGACTATACCTGGTACGGTATTGTGCTATCAAGTTTCGGGATTTTATGCAACAAAAAAGTTCTCGAATTTATCAATGCGCCTGTTCCCCAAAGATGGAGTGATATTGCAAAACCAGTTTATCATGGATGGGTTGGCGCGTCAGATCCCCGTCACAGTGGAAGTATGCATATGATGTTTGAGATAATTCTTCAGGCAAACGGATGGGAAAAAGGATGGAAAACAATACTTGGAATTCTTGCTAATACAACAAGTATTCCTGCAAGCGCGTCTCAGTCAGCAAAGGACACAGCGATCGGACAGACTGCTGTTTCTCTTTCCATTGACTCGTACGCTCTTGCTCAAATAGAGGTTAATGGGGCTGAAAATATGTGTTTTGTTTTGCCCGAAAAAGAAACAGTGATTAATCCGGATTGCGCCGGTATACTGAAAGGAGCGCCAAATCTTGATAATGCCAGAATTTTTATGGAGTTTCTTCTTTCAGACCAGTGCCAGAAGCTCTGGATGTTTCCTAAAGGAAGCCAGGGTGGACCAGAAAAATACTCCTTAAACAGGTTGAGCATAAAGCCGCACATTTATCAGCAGTGTCCAATTCCTGTTGTGAACCCGTACAAAAAAAAGATAGATATGAATTTTGATTTCAATCTTGCTTCAAAAAGATGGGCTCTTGTAAATGATCTGACAGGAGTTTTTGCAATTGACTGCGCAAGCATTTTGAGAAAGGCGTATAAAAATGTTTTTAACGGAAAGTGCGATAGTAAAAAATTTTTTGAAATACCGGTAAAGGAGAAGGATCAACAGTATCTGATTTCAAACTGGAAAGACCCTGTTTTCAGAAACAGGCACCTGAGTCAGTATTTGAGTTTCTCAATGAAAAAATATAAAATGTGTGTCAAGTTAAAGGCAAGTTAAAGAAAGGAGGAAGATAAGATGAAAGAAATAAAAAATATGGCCAGTAGATTGGAATTGTTTTTTGATCAGTGGCTTATTGAGAAGATGGAGAAACTTAATTTTAAGCTTCATAATCCGCAGCCAGAAGAAGTTGTGATTGAATTTAATAAAGATTGGGAAGGAAGCACCTGTTATTATCTGACTGTTTTCAAGGATGGAGAGATTTTCCGGATGTACTATCGGGGTTCGGACTTTGATATTAAAACAGAATCCAGCCCCCATGAGTCATTTACCTGTTATGCGGAAAGCGTTGATGGAATAAACTGGACAAAGCCAGAATTGAATCTTTACCAGTTTAATGGCTCAAAGAAGAACAATATTATCTGGCAAGGGGTTGGCACACACAATTTCACTCCATTTATTGACACAAATCCTTCGGTAAAGCCAGAAGAAAGATATAAGGCTGTTGGATCAGGTATGTTAAAAAACAAGCCGGTTCTTTTTGCTTTTGTTTCTAAAGATGGGATAAATTGGAAGCAGTGGAAAGAAGAACCAATCATTACAAAAGGAGCATTTGATAGTCAAAATCTTGCCTTTTATGATAATTTGAGGAAAAAGTATTTTGAATATCACAGGGATTTTATTATTGATGAAAAAGATAAAAAATACCGCGCGATAATGATATCGACTTCAGAGGACTTTGAGAACTGGACAGACCCTGAATTTATTGATTTTGAAGATTCTCCACTTGAGCATCTATACACCAATGGAGTAATGCCATATTATCGAGCCCCGCATATATTTATTGGATTTCCGAAGAGGTTTGTGGAGGAAAGGAAAAAAGGCGATCATCCTTATGGAGGTGTATCAGATGTAGTTTTTATGGTAAGCAGGGATGGGAAGTTATGGAAGAGATACAATGAGGCATTTATACGGCCTGGACTTCAGCCGGAGAGATGGATTAACAGGAACAATGCTCTTGCCTGGGGTATGATAGAGACAAGCTCAAAGCTTAATCCTAATCAAAAAGAGATATCTCTTTATTCGATAGAGGCATATTACATACCTGGAACCAGGTTGAGGAGATTTACGATAAGGTTGGATGGATTTGTTTCTGTAAATGCTAAAGGTGATACAGGATATTTTGTCACGCATCCGATAGTATTTGATGGAGATAGATTAATTGTTAACTATTCGACATCAGCAGCAGGGCTGGTAAAGATAGAGGTGATGGATATGGAGGGCAAACTAATAGAGCCATACACAGCAGAGCTTTATGGAGATTCGACAGAACAAGTAGTTGAGTGGAAAACAGGGCAAGATTTAAGTAAAATAAAGGGAAAACCCGTGAGATTGAAATTCACAATGAAGGATGCTGATTTGTATTCAATAAGGTTTAAGTAAAAGTTTTTGGGGACTTTTAGGTTTTGGACTGAGTAATATATACAATAAACTGTTCAATAAACCTAAAATTGGCGCGGCAGGTTGTGATTGTTTAGGGCATGCAAATCCCTGTTATTTGAAACTTGGACAACCATTGAAAATTTTTAATTAGCGACTTTTTATACAGGGTGCTTGACAAAAATTTTTTCTGTGTTAAATTATCTGAAATTTAATTTTTTTAGCCATATTAGTGAATTTTTTCACAAAGTTGGATAAGATGGCCGCTTATATTATTGAGAACAACAGATGGAAAGAACTTGTTACAAGCTGGTTATCGATTTATGATGTTTTTGCACCGTTTTCTTCTGGCAATAACCTGTTTTATCAAAAGGTTACAGAACTCAACATTGAAGACGCAATTTTTGGCGTCGTAAGACCTGTACAGCCGCTAAAATTTTTCGTTCATCCGTTTCAGGAAAGAGTTGTGCCCGAGGTTCAAGATTTAAAGAAAACTATTGTGATAGGACCGGCTAATTGCGACCTGGCCGGTCTAAAAATACTTGACAGGGTGTTTATGGAAGGTGATTATAAGGACCCAAATTACGAAAAAAGGAGAAAAAACACGATTATTGTTTCCATTGATTGCGCGCGACCGCTTTCAGTGTGTTTTTGTGAAAAGGTTGGAATCAAACCCTTTGTGGATGAAGGATATGACCTCAATCTTACGAGTGTCGGAAATGGGTTTCTTATCGAAGTTGGGTCGCAGGCAGGAAAGGAATTGTTGGGAGATAAAAATTCTTTCAGGCAGGCTCAGGAGCTCGATTTTGAAAAAAGAAATGAATTGAGAAATAATTCAAGCTTGCTTGTAAAAAAATATAATGAAAAATTTAACATACAGGAAAAAATTGCCGATTCCTTTAAGACTATTTTTCCTGCAAAGGAATGGGACGAGATCTGGAAAAATTGCGTTCAGTGTGGAAGCTGTACAAATATTTGTCCTTCCTGCGTCTGCTTTTTCCTTGAAGATATAAGCAGAAATGATAATTTTTCAAAGGCAAAGATATGGGATTCCTGTCTTTTCCCGGGTTATGCGAGAATGGCTTCGGGCGTTTCTCCCAGACCGCTGCTTTCTGAAAGATACAAAAACCGTCTTGCGTGCAAGTATATGTACATGGTTGAGAATTTTGGCATGATTGGTTGTACTGGTTGTGGAAGGTGTATTGCCGGGTGTCCAGGGAAAATTGATAAAAGAAAGGTCCTTTCTTGTGTTTTTTCGTCAAAGATTGAGGATGTAAGGTATGAATCAGTCAAATATTTATGAACCCTTAAGATGTACTGTTGAAAAAGTGATTGAAGAATCCCAGACAATCAAGACAGTTGTTTTGATACCTGAAAGAGAGTTCAATTTTCAGGCAGGACAATTTGTGTCATTTACTGTTCCTGGTGTGGGAGAAGCGCCTTTTACACCTTCTTCATCTCCTTCCGAAAGAAAAAAAATGGAAATTACTGTTATGCGAACAGGTACTGTGACAGATGCAATTCATAAACTTAAAAAAGGAGATATTGTTGGCATAAGAGGGCCTTATGGCAGGCCATATCCTCTTGAAATGTTTGAAGGTAAGGAAATCTTGCTTGTTGGAGGTGGTGTGGGTCTTGCGCCGGTTCGCGCCGTATTTTATGCTCTTATCGAGAACGTGAAAAAATATAAAAAAATTGTCTTCTGCAGCGGTGCAAAAACGCCGGATGACTATATTTATAAAGAGTGTATTTTAGATAAATGGCACAGCTTGTGTGAAAAATTGCCGCTTTCATTCAGAATTACTGTTGACAGAAAAAATGAGAATTGGAAGTTTGGTGAAGGGCTTGTTACAAAGACGCTTGATAATCTTGATATGAATTTTTCAAATAGCATTGCAATTGTTTGCGGTCCGCCGGTTATGATGAAATTTGTAACGCTCAAACTTATTGACATTGGTTTTCAGGATAAAGATATATACCTTTCTATGGAGAGGAAAATGTATTGCGCTGTTGGGCATTGCAGGCATTGCCTCATAGGGCCTTATTTTGTCTGTAAGGACGGGCCTGTTTTTACTTATGACATGATAAAAGATCAGCCAGGATTGTGGGCATAATGAAAAAACTATTTGTGGATTATGATATTTGTAGCAGATGCGAAAGATGCGTGATAAGGTGTAGCTATATATTTCATCCTGAAAACAATGGTATCACATCTTTAAGAGAACTGATAGCATTTTTCTTTGTCTGCAGGAGATGCGATGATTATCCCTGTGTAAATGCCTGTCCGAACAATGCTCTGGAAAGAAAAGACTCAATTATAAAAAGATCAAATTTTCTGTGTATCTCCTGTAAAAGTTGTGCTCTTGCCTGTCCATTTGGAACAATAGAGCTCGATTGGCTTGATTATTTGACTTCTATGTGCGATGTATGCGCCGGCGCAAGGATTGATGAGAATGAAAGATTTATTTGTGTTAAAAGCTGTCCTTATGGCGCGTTGAGAATCGTTGATCATGACCAGGTCGTGGAAGAAAAGAATGTTCATAGAATTGGCGAAAATATTTTTGTAAAAACTGGTGACTGGCTTGAGATTTACGAACTGAAAAAATAGATATGGAAATTTTGAGAATATTTTCTCTTTTTGTGATGGGTTTTATATCTTTTTCAATCATTGGGATTATGAGCGGCTGGCTTGACAGAAAGATTACCGCGAGGTTGCAATGGAGGGTCGGTCCGCCATGGTGGCAGAATTTTGCTGATTTTATA
>JAMWBU010000041.1 GCA_023819255.1 Candidatus Omnitrophota bacterium | reverse complement strand
CCCCCATCCTCCTCCGGTCCCCAAACTCTCCTAGTGGGCAGAAAAGGATTCGGCGCCTTCGCCTCCCACTACGGCTCGGGTCGGCCAGCCGCACAAGTCCTCGCGCTTGCTCGGACTTATACGTCTTCGCTCCAATTCGAATCCTCCTCTAGTTCCCAAATTTTCAAAGTGGGCAGGGGAGGATTCGGCGCCTTCGCCTCCCACTACGGCTCAGGTCGGCCAGCCGCACAAGTCCTCGCGCTTGCTCGGACTTATACGTCTTCGCTCCAATTCGAATCCTCCCCTAATTCCCTAATTTTCAAAGTGGGCAGGGGAGGATTCGAACCTCCGTAGGCTAACGCCGGCAGATTTACAGTCTGCTGCCATTTCCACTCGGCCACCTACCCAGAAATTTTAGCACCCGTCCCGCCGTAAGCGGTGCAACTTTTGAGACCCTTATTAAAAGGTGGGCGCCGCGCTGAACACCGCGACTTCCGTTTCCGGCCTGTCTTGAATGTCAGACTTGGCTCCCTTTTTTTTGGTGTTGGCTCAAAGTTTCCCACTCCGCCCGCGCACGGGACAGGCAGAAATATATTACCAGAAAAAACAAACGCTGTAAATACCAAAATACCATTTACAATTTTTCGGTAAAGCGATATAATTCTACATTAAAAAAAAGGAGGAAACGATGAATTTTTCATTTATGAGTTTTTCCTGTCCTGAAGCAGACCTGCCCAAAATGCTGGAGTACGCAAAAAAATATGGTTATAATGGAGTGGAGCCGCGTTCTCAGGCGCAACACAACCACGGTATTGAACTTGAAGCAAGTCCAAAAAAAAGGAATGAAATAAAAAGAATTTTTGAAGACAGCGGTATTGAATGCGCTTGCCTTGCTACTTCATTAAGATACTGTTTTACTGACCCGACAAAAAGAAAAGAAGCAATTGAAACCACAAAAGCGTTTATTGACCTTGCCCTTGATATCGGAACAAAGAGAATAAGAGTTTTTGGCGGTATTCCTGATAAGGAAATGAGCGTGGAAGATGCGATAAAAATTGTGGGAGAATGCCTTGGAATTGCAGGAGAATATGCAGAAAAAAATAAAATCTTTTTATGTCTTGAAACTCACGACTTTTTTTCGCGAGCAGATGTTGTATCACAAACAGTAAAGATTGCTGATAACCCCTATGTAAGGATTAACTGGGATATTATGCATCCCTACACAAAAGGCATGGAAATAAAAGAAGCATTTGATTGTGTGAAGGATTTTGTTGAGCACTGCCACATCCATGATGGAGTTTATGATGCTGAAAGAAATGTGAAACTTGTGTTGATGGGCGAGGGCGAAATACCATACAAAGAAGCTCTCACACTGCTGGAACAGATAAACTATCAGGGGTATCTTTCCGGAGAGTATATAAAGGCCTGGGAACCTGATGTGGTTCTCCCGCATGATATAAAGGTACTAAAAACATATCTTTCAAGATGAGTCTTTTCGCGATTGCATTAAGTTCCTTTGCCATCGCTCTATCAGGAGCGCTAAGTCCAGGTCCTCTGCTTGCAATTACTGTGACACGATCTCTAAAATATGGAGCAAAACAGGGACCACTTTTGATTTTTGGCCACTCGATTCTTGAACTTGTGATGGTTGTTTTTCTAATAGCAGGTTTTGGCTCATTTCTAAAACAGCCAGCGTTTTCGAAATTGTTAAGCATTGTCGGCGGTTGTATGCTTTTATTAATAGCCATTTCAATGTTGAAAAAAAAAGAACTTGATTTGAGTTCACTGAAGGTCGACGCAATGCCGATTTCTTCTATTTTTAGCGGAATTATTGTCAGCGTTTCAAATCCATACTGGACAATATGGTGGATAACAATAGGGCTTGCGTATCTTTCAATTGCTTTGCCTTATGGTTTGGCCGGTATAATTGCTTTTTTTATCGGCCATATTTCAGCAGATTTTGCCTGGTACAGCGCAGTCTCTTTTTCCATAGGAAAAAGTATGGCAAAAATAACGCCTTTTGTTTTCAGAATTATTACCATTTGCTGCTCGATATTTCTTGTTGGTTTTGGAATTTTCCTTTTGATGAAGGCTTTTATTTGAAAATCTGAAGTTTTATTGTAACGAAATCTTCTGAAGGAACAATGGCTTTTATTGAATTGTAATTTGCCACATTGAATTTCCTGTTAAGGTTCTCGAGAAAATCCTTATAAACAGAACCAGGAATATTAGCGATAATCAAACTGCTGATTTCTGTTTCAGACGTCTGTTGCTCTGAAAGAATCTTCCCTCCGGCGCCAGTAATCCACTGGTAAATTTCAGTTTTCAAATCCAGTTCGTCTGGTCTTTCTGGAATCTGAGATGATGCTGCTGGCAACTGTTTTTCTGTTCCCTCCATCACCCTGTCCTGCAAATCACCGGGCTTGCCTCTCTGAAGAAAAATATCTTCTGACGGGGTAATTGCGCTTTTTTCCTTATAAACTTTTTCGTCTCGCGCAAAAGCCAGAGTTTTCTGCTGCCGCGCATCTATCTGTATTAGAATTTCTGGTTTTTCTTGTTTTCCTGCATCCCTTTTCAGAACGTAAACAACTTTTTCCTGCTTTCTTTCTACAATTGTCTCTCTGTTCTCTTTTGTTTGCGGCAAAGATTTTTCAACAATTTTTTGCTGCATTTCTATGTCTGGCTTTTGCGGCTCGAATACAATTTTCACCGGACTGTGAAGTTTGTAAATCAAAACAAACACCACAATTTCCGCGCAAGCAATACCAGCAAGCCAGAATCTGAGTTTGCCTCTTATCGCCTGTTTTTCTTGAATTTTTTCCATAACGCTTCCCACAAGACCATCTGGAGCAGAAACAGATGGAAGATCTCTTACCATGGAAATTGTTTTCTGCAATTGCCCAAATTCACTCTGACAGGTTTTGCAACTTTCAAGATGCAGGGCAATTTCTTCATTCTGGCTTTCAGAAACAGCCCTGTCAAGATAATCTGAAAGAATCTTCTGAATTTCTTTACAGTTCATTTTTTGTATCCTTCAGGAGTTCCTTCAATTTTTCTCGGGCCCTTGATAGTTTTGATTTAACTGTGCCAGAAGGAAACCCTGTAATTTTTTCGATTTCTTCATATGAAAGCTGTTCTATATCGCGAAGCACAATCATCTGTTTCTGATCAAATGGCAGTCTGTCAATTGCACTTTGCACAATTTTTTGTCGACGCTCTCTTTCATACTGCTGTGCCGGGCAATTAGAGCAATCTTCAATATCAATGGCTTTATCTTCGATATAAACTGTTTTTTTTCTTGTTCTGTACTGGCAGGACCGAAGACGATTTTTGCATACATTTACTGCTATTCTGTAGAGCCATGTTTTGAAAGAAGAAAGATGCCTGAATGTCCTGATGTTTTCATAAGCCCTGATAAAAGAGTCCTGAGCGCAATCAAAAGCATCCTGTCGATCTGCCATAAACCTGAAACATATGTTATATAACATATTCTGGTACCTTCTCACGAGTATCTCAAACGCCAGCATATCGTTTCCATCCTGAACCATTTTGACAAGTTTTTCGTCATCAAGCTCGTTTATTTCCTGTATATTCATTAGACAGTTTCAGGATAGATGTGGTTCCAGAAAAAAACGAAAGGATTTCTTCATTTTTTCTCTTTGAAGTATTCCATGAGCGGGCTTTGCTGCTCTTTTTCCTTAAATTCCTTCAAAGCGATTTCAAGAGACGCCTGAACAATGTCTGATTTTTTTATTTTCCTGTTGATTCTCCTAAAAACAAACCAGGCTTCATCAAGTTCTGAAAGCAGATTTTCGGGAAAATAGAAGGTGGCTTTGCCCTTTTTTGCTTCCTTTTTTGCTTCCGGTTCACCAAGAAAAATATCAACGCCTTTGCCCTTCAGAGATGGTCTTGGCCGCATCTTCAATCACCTCCCTTGCAAGATTTCTGTATGCTTCGGATGCTTCAGAAGTGCTTGCGTATTGAATTATCGGCATTCCTGCCAGTGTTGCGTCGGCAAATTTTACTGTTCTCTTTATGATTGTCTTAAAAACTTCATCTGGAAATATCTTCTCAAGTTCTTCAACAACCTCTCTTGAATGAAGAGTTCTGATATTGTGCATTGTCCTGAGTATCCTTTTTCTCAATTCCGGATTGCCTTTCTTTCTCACCTTCACGATGATGTCTGAAAGCTGTTTCAAACCTCTGAGCGCAAGATATTCTGTTTGAACAGGAATAATTGCTGTGTCAGCGCATATCAAAGCGTTTGTAGTCAGTACTCCCAGACTTGGCGGGCAGTCAATAAATACAAAATCAAAGTTGTTTTTAATTTCACCCAGGGCATCCTTAAGATTTCTGTCCCAGCCGATCTCGCCGATCAACTCTCCTTCTGCTCCTGCCAGATCAAGGTTTGAAGGCGCAAGAAAAAGATTTTGAACCTTTGTGTCAACAATAACATCTTTCAGGGAATACCGCTCGCAATTGATGAGGGAGTCATAAATTGTTTTTGAAAATGATTCAGGTTCGTTTCCCAGAGAAACAGTCAGTCCTGCCTGAGGATCGAAATCAACAAGCAATATTTTATAGCCCTGTTCAGCCAGAGCCGAACCCAGACAAAGACATGTCGTTGTCTTTCCAACCCCGCCCTTCTGATTTGTCACTGAATATACGACCGCCATATAAATGAACAGTATAATGGCAAAATGGTAAAAAATCAATACTCTCAGATACCTGGTGTATAATAAACTTATGAAAAAGTTTATAATAGACAAAAGGAAAACTAAATTTTGTACCCTTAAAAAAAACGAAAATAACCAGCAGAGGAAGAAAAATGGAGATAAAAAATATTCTTGTCGTAGGCGCAGGAACAATGGGTTCACAAATAGCGCAATGTATCGCTGAAAATAACATAGGTGTTTTCCTGTTTGATTCCAGTGGCGAGATCGCCAGAAATGCATTATCAAAAATCAGAGAGCGTCTTCAGAAGAGTATCGATTCAGCCCAAAATATGCAGGAAATCCTTGCCAGAATCACTGTCATTGAAGATATCCAGCAGGCAAAAAGCGCGGATTTTGTTATAGAAGCAATCGTAGAAGATCTTGAAACCAAAAAATTCCTTTTTGCCAAACTTGGTAAGATATTTTCAAACAATATTGTCCTTGCCTCAAACACATCGTCCATCAGCATAAGAGAGATATCAGAATCAACAGATTATCCTGAAAGGGTCGCAGGCATGCACTTTTTTAATCCTGCGCACAAAATGAAACTTGTTGAAGTTGTTAGAGGCGAAAAAACATCAGAAGACACAATCAGGACAATTAAAGCCCTTGCTGAATTTATCGGTAAAACCCCTGTTGAAGTAAACGACAGACCCGGGTTTATTGTGAACCGTCTTTTAATCCCGATGATAAACGAAGCAGTAATTCTGCTTGAGGAAAATATTGCCGATAGAGATTCCATTGACACTGCAATGAAACTTGGAGCAGGCCATCCTATGGGACCACTGGCTCTCGCCGACCTTATCGGAATTGATGTATGCCTGCATATAATGAAAAACCTTGAAAAGCGGCTCAATGATTCTAAGTACAAACCATGTGAGATGCTAAAGAAGATGGTAAAAGAAAATAAACTGGGCAGAAAAACAAAACAGGGATTTTACAAATACGATAAATGATGGGTCATTTCCCGCGCAAATCTTATAAAGTGAATTTAACCATCAGGGTATAGACGATATAAACCACTGATGTATTCGCTTTTACTTACTGCTTTAGCATGCCCATCGACAAAGACAGCATCTACACGTTCAATCTGCATTTGCCTGTTTCCCGTCGTCGCCATAATATCCTGGTGGCGTAAATATTTGAGGAAACTCAGTTGCTGTCTACGTAGCGATTGTAAGTTTCCCCCTTTATCCTTTTTTTTCCTTCTCCCTTTCATAAAGGGGGACAGAAGGGGGATTTTGAGAATGAGCAACAACTGAAAAATCTCCCCTGCCCCTCTTTAGGAAAGAGGGGGAAAACTTTTGTGAAAAAACCAAATAAAAAAGCCCCCGGTTGAAAAACAGGGGGCTAAAAGTGTTCAGTCTTTTATGGCACGAAGATATTTCCGTTTACAAATTCATTTTGATTAAGAGACCGAACACTGCCGTCAACAAAAAGCGTATTTAGAAACTTCCAGTTAAGATGCCTTCCATAAGCATACCCTGGGTTCGGATTAAAGGTGTTTGACCATATACTGGTTGGCTCATGTCTCTGACCATAAGGACTCTCACAAAATAGCATTGTGGTGGATGGCCTTCTTATTTTTGACAACCTCTGATATTGCGGCTGACCAAGGTAATAATTATACCCATAATCAGCAATGTAGTATGTTACCCTAGGCTGCTTTGTATCAGGACAGGCAACAATTCCTCCTGAGCGTAACAGGACACTGGTATCTGCTGTTCCGTTATAAATCATATAACCCTGCGCATATCCATTTTCAACAAGAATCCTGAGGAAAGTTGTCGCCCTGCGGTTCCCCATATCACCTGTCCATCCCCAAACAGTTGGTCCCCAGAAGTAGTCATTATAATCATTCAAATACATATTGACAGCCAATCCAAGCTGCTTCAGGTTGCTCATACAAACAGATTGTCTTGCCCTTGTCCTTGCATAATCAAGCGCAGGAAGAATAGACGCCGCAAGTATCGCTATGATTGCGATTACTACAAGCAGTTCAATTAGGGTAAATCCATCTTTTCTTTTCATTTTGATCACCTCCTAATCGTCAAGGCGTGAAAGCGACCAGAACCCGCCACAGTATAATCCACCCCCGCCCGTGGCAAGTGTCTTGCACGCCTCAGAAACAAACTTTTCAAAAGGAACCCATTCAATATGATAGTCATAAAACAACACATTTGAACCATTGTTATGCCTGCCAAGCATATTAACACGATAGGATTCAAGAGCTGCCCAGTTTCCTGCTCGAGCATAGTTTCTAAATGGTTCAGTATAAAGCGAGTTCGTATTGCATTCAATAACATAAACATAATTTGAAGGCATTGGCTCTGGAACATACTCAATCTCCGGAGCATTGTAGTTATCATAGGTGCAACCGTAGCTTTTCAAACCATTTTGACGTGTAAATGTTTGTTTGCGAGCATCAGAAGGACACTTAAAAATGCTCCAGTTTTTCACATAACCTGTGTCATACAATGTCTCGAGAAAGGCCCAGTTATAACTAGTGCTTTGAACTCTGTAGCCATAATTGTCATGATACATTGCGAGGGCAGTTCCAATCTGTTTCAGGTTGTTCATACAAACTGCTGCTCTTGCTCTTTCCCTCGCCTTGCTCAACGCAGGTAAGAGCATTGCCGCAAGTATCGCTATGATTGCGATTACTACAAGCAGTTCGATTAGGGTAAATCCTTTCCTTTTCATATCACACCCCCTTTTTTCATTTATTTTACTCTGAACTTTAACAATCATCGCAATCACCTCCTTTTGTTCTAATTTAATCAATCGTTGTATATTAGCACAATCCAGTTAACACTGCAAATAGATATTCTTCGACACTCAGTATTGTTATAAAGAATAAAAATGAATTTGTCAAGACCCAGAGAATTTTTGGCATAATATCACTATTCTTTGCTTTCTTTTTTTGAAAAAGGAAGGCAGAATGGGATTTTGAAAATTTTCCGGTTCCTATTTGCGAAAAATGGTTAAAGATAAAACCCGAGTGCAGTGTACAAAAATTAAAAATGAACTTCAATCGTTATCTTGTCAGTATATTTTTCAATCACGATTGTCTCTCTGTCGATCTTACATTTTGCGCCCCTGACTTCCCTTATCAGTTTTTTCTCGGGATGCGGTATCCTCAACATAATTTTTTCCGGTTTTCTTTCACAGGAGACTTTTGCGCAGATTCTATTATTTTTCAGGTCTGAAAAAACAGAAAAAGACACATTGCCAAAATAAGTTGAAAGATTTTCTATTCTTATTGTATTGCCATCTTCAAGCCATCTCCTCGGAACACCGGGCAAAAGAAACAGGGTTTTGTCCTGTTCTATGCAGAGCATCCATCTTGTTTCCATCAAAAACCATGCCTCTTCGTGCGTTTTATGAGGGCTTGCGTAAAAGAAATGTTCCCAGAAAGAACCGGTCTGTCTGTCAATAAGCGCTGGAAAACAGTTGTAGTATGCCTTGAGAAAACTATTGACCTCGCCCCTTTTCAAATGTATCTCAGGATGCCTGCTGTAATACGGCTGGCTGAACGCAACATTGCGCTTGTGAAAAAGCTCTGTGTGATATTTAACAAGGAAATCAGACGCCTGCTCTCCTTGATCAAGGACTTCCTGAAAAATCAGATACAGTGGACCAAGCATACTGTCCCTTCCAAGAAATGTTCCATGGGTAAACCATTTTCCGTCATCCACATATTGCACAAGTAATCCATCATTTTCAGGCCAGGGCGGCGACGCTGGCACCCATGTTCCATCTCCAAGAGGCACAACCGGAGATCGAGCCATTGAAGCAAAAAATGATTTTCTTATGTTTTCTTTTAATTCTTCAGCCATCTTCATTATTTTTTTCGCAGCGCTGTCATTGATTGCTTCAAGCATCTCTGAAGTCCTTTGCAGCCCAAGATAAGCATATCCATTGAGCATAAAAGAGTGGTAAGGGTCTTCCGGGTCAGCAACCTTTCCATCAATCATTCCATAGCCCTTAAATTTTAATTCTTCTTTCCTGTTTTTCTCAATCCATTTCGAAATATATTCAAATGCCTTCAAAAGAGACGGCTTAATTTTTTTAACCCAGTTTTTGTCCCGGGTGTATCTGAAATGTTCTCCCATAATCCACAGCGCTGCGCCTGTTTCAAGCATATAGCCGCCGAAATTTTGCATAAATCCGTCTTCATGCTGTTTTTCTACAAAATACTGCAGTGAACGCCGGGCAAGGCTATGCCATCCCATTGTGTCAAAAAACTGAATAATGGGAGCGCTTTCAGAACCAATCGGGCAGTATCTTCCAATACATGCCGCCACAGGACCATCTGGCTCAATTCCATAGGCAACAAGGTCAAGATGCAAAATACCGGCATAAATCATATTCTCAATCTGTTTTTCAGGTAACTCAATCTTTGCGCAACCTTCTAACTTTTTTTTCCAGAATTGCCTGCACTCAACCAGTTTCTCTTCAAATGATTTCTTCATCAAATCCTTTGCTCGCTTGCGCGAAACAGGTTTATGAAACAACCTTATTTCAAGGTCCTTACTTTCACCGGGTAAAAGAAAAGATGTGAACTCTTCCTGCTCAAGAACCTTATCATCAAGGAGAGAAACTGCAAATATTCTGTTTTCTGAAAAATAACTGAGCCCATCGCAAAAAGAATGTGGAATGTTTGAGGCAATCGTCTTAAAATATGCGTAGGAAGGAGAATTTTTTGTGTTGAGCGCCCTGATTTTAATGAGCAACACAGTTTCCTCGTCCCTGTGTATTTCGCTTTCTTTTAGCCGGTCAAACTCCTGCTGCTGGCTTTGTGTAAACATATGTCCTGCGCCAAACCCGTCGGCAACAAGGTAATGCGTCCCCCTCAAATTCTGCAAACTGGATTTTTCAAGCGAAACAAACATCACAAAATCATACACGATACCGTCGTCCTCAAGCTTCCCTCGCAGGATTGGTAACCTTCTGTCATCAAGGTATCTTTCGAGTTCCTGGCTGCATCCACTGCCCCTTCCAAATATGATTGAATATGAAATATCATTACCAGCCCATCTTTTTGTGTCTTCATCCAGATTTTCAAATTCAGCCAGAGATACACCATAGCCATGGTATTTTGGAAAGATGTTGAGTGTGGTTCTGTCAGGGTCAGGAAAAACAACTTCAAAAATTCTTATGTCCCTGCTTATTCCAAGCCAGGTATTGCCACGAAGTGTTCTTGCCTTTGATACGGCTTGTTCATAGGTTTCTTCTAAAGAGTTCTCCATTTCTTTTAATTTGCTCAAACCCATTTTTCTTCTGATATCTTTTTCAATCTCGTCATAAGTTCTTCTATCCTTTTCATCGGTCACAATCACGCCATATTCAGGAATGTAAACAGGATATTTTGAATTTACATAAGCTGCAAAAAAACTGAATGGATTTTCCCGCAAAAAAATATTGACCACAGCTCCGTGGCTGCCTGTTTTCACCTGCCAGTCAACCTCTAAATTCAGCCTTTTTTGTCCATCAGCAACAAAAGAGAACTGATTGGACTGCAGTTTTTTCTCATCAAGGGACAAACCTGTAAGAGTACCATTTTTAATTGCGATATCACCATTCTTTTCGCCCTGTTTCCAGATTATTGAAATTTTTTTCATTTGCAAAATTTCAAATGTTAAGCAATGGTTTGTTTTCCCTTTTTCTTTCTGAAAGTTCTGCCGCAACCTTATTTATACCTTGCGCAATCTCGTCGCATTCCTGTTCAGTATATTTCGGACTGATGCCAATAAACAGGCTCCTGCTGAGATAATCAAGTGTTTTCGGACACATATCAGGCGAATACTCTGGAAGCTTTCCTTTGTAATAAGGGCAACTGTAGGGACAGCCTTCCTTTGTTGCTGTCTTTTTCTCAAGAATGTGTTCCCAGTATCTGTAAACATGCCAGTCCCTTACATTTGTGTCATGGGTACTACTCCATATTCCTTCTGCTTCAAGAGCCTTTCTTGCTGCTTCAGCCATTTTTTTATCCTGCCACAAGAGCCCCATAACATACCTGCAACCACCATCAGGGTCATTATCCTTCAAGTTTCGGACATATTCAGTAAGTTGAAGTTTAGAAACAATTCTTTTGTAATTCTTTTTCAGGTTATCAACAATGTTTTTTAGTTTTTTAAGCTGGGCATATGCGACTGCCGCTTGAAGCTCGCTCATCCTGTAGTTTTCTCCTGCAAAAAGTTCGCCTTCCTTTCTCTCTTTTTCATACCTGTTCGGCCTCCAGCAGGCAGCAGTATCGTGATAACTCTGCGCCCTTGTGTAAAGCCACTGGTCTTTGAATGTCATAATTCCACCTTCGCCGCTTGCGATTACCTTATAATGGTCCAGACTGAAACACCCAATGTCGCCTATGGTTCCAAGTTTTTTCCCTCTGTATGTTCCGCCCGCTGCCTGAGCAACATCTTCTATGACATAAAGGTTGTGCTTTCTGGCTATTTTCATTATTGCGTCCATATCGCACGCAAGCCCTTTCATATGAACAACGATGATCGCCTTTGTGTATTGTGTGATCTTTTTCTCAACATCTTCGGGCTCTATGGTATGAGAATCATCAATTTCAGCAATGACAGGTATCGCTTTTGCCACAACAATAGCAGACGCTGAAGCAAAAAATGTGTGCGCAGGAACAATCACTTCTGTCCCAGGACCAGCGCCAGTCGCCACAAGCGCTGCGATAAGCGCAGATGTGCAGGAGTTGGTTGCAAGTACATAGGGAACATCAAAAAACTCTGAACACTCCAGCTCAAATCTCCTGGTCATTGAATCCCCTTCAGGATGGTAATATCTGAAAAGATGCGGAGATTTTCCTGTCCAGGACTCTTCAAGAACTGCTTTTATCTTTTGCTCTGTGCCTGGCTTCAGTCCCCATAGTTTCACAAGTTCCATCAATTCTTCAATATCGTATTTTGGAAAATATTCGGTTATTGTTGTCTTTGCCTTTGGACCACCTTCAATAGCGAGTTTTTTCATACTTCCCCCTGAGAAAAAAATTTTCAAATTTCAAAAGTTTTCTTTTTCAACCTTTTTTGTTCCATAAAATTCAAAAAGCATCTGAATAAGCCGTCCATTGGCGCTTGCGTTTGGCTGCCAGGGACAGAAACTCGGATCATTGTCAGCAAATCTTTCAAGCATATAATACTCATCGCTCATTCCATACTGCACCTGAGCCCATAGCGTCTCAAACGCCTTATCCATTTCATTCCTTTTCATCCACCCAATAAACCAGCATAAATCAGAAAATGAGACATACCAGGTATGGCCTGCCCACGGATCAGAAGCATAGGAACTCAAAAGTCCATCAGTCATAAGCCCTGTCAATCCATTTTTCATCCACCCTCTGTTTCTGAAATACCTTTCAACCTTTTCGAAAACCTCGCTCTCAGGGTCAATAATTCCTGCCCTGATCAATATTGACGGACCATCACCAAAATACGGACCAGATGGCGGGTAGGTTTCAGGTATTCCTATATAATTAGGAATAAAGATTTCGTCCCTGTGTTTTTGCTGTTCAACAATATCATTCAAAATTTTAACCATGCAATCCCTGTAATCTTTTGCCTCTTTCTCAATTTCAGAAGCAAAATCATCATTATACTGAGAAAACAACTTTGCCATCTCACTGATACCCATTAAATTAAAAGAATCAGTAAAACACCAGGACTGAACAGTTAAACCCCAGTCATGAGGTCTTCCTGCTGGAAACAATCCATTTGCGCTCTTTTTTCGTCTTTGCTTTATCCAGTTGAATCCATCTATCATTGGCTGGCGCCAGAAACGAAAGCATTTTTCATCCTGGCAGGCGATAATATGTTTTGAAAGGCCAAAAAGCACACCTCCTGTGATATTTTCCCACTGCGCAGCAAGATACGAATTAAACCTTCCTTTTTCCTGCCCATTTTTTTCCTGGTGCTTCAAGAAATATCTGTATCCTTTTTCAGACCAATCACATAAACCAAGCATATCAAGCGCTATAAGAAATTCAATTGCTTCTACCGGCCAGACACCTGCCCATCTTCCACCCTGTCGGGGTCTCGCAATGTTTTCTTCATCCTTTACAAACATCTGCAGACACTGGCATATCAAAGAATAAATGATTGGTCTGAATACATCGGCATTTTTTATATCAGGCAAAAATTTAATTCTTTTAAGTTCGTTCTGCCAGTTTGAAACCGTCTGTTTCCTTTCAAAGTTATGCTCTGACGAAGAAACTTCGATCTTATCATTATCTTCACTCATTACGAAATAATATGAAACCGTTTCAAGGGGTTCAATGGTTTTTCTTATTTCAAGGTAGTTTTTTGCGAAAATGTTTTCAGGGTTGACTGAAATCCATCTCAAACTTGCATCACCTGTTTCAAACCAGATACCTGTTTTTCCATCTGTCAGACATCCATCCTTGATGCAAAAACCATTGACAACCATATCCCAGTGTTCAAGAAGCGGCCTGTAACTAGCATAAAAATCTCCTGCTATGCCGTAAAGAAGCCGGTCGCTTCCTGATCGAGCCATCAGTCCTGTAACAAGATCTTTCCTTGCGCCGGAAAAATTGGTTGCAGTAAGCCTTATAAATGTGCGCGGTATTTCATTAAAGCTGCAAAAAACCTCAAGCAGATATTCTATGTGGTCTATCGTTGTTTTCAGTGTATGCACAGGAATTCCGTCGCTCCTGACAGCAAACTTTGTTTTTTTCCATTCAGGCGCAACTGCTTTCTCTGTGAACAAAAACCTGATTCCACCTGCGTTGAACTCTCCTTTGTCCTTTATCGGATCTGTCTCGGCAGAGACAACTTTGAAATCAGGCCAGAGTGTAATCAGTCTTTTTGCTTCTGGCGGATGCAGGTAAAGCTTTATCGTTTTTGGTCTTTCCCAATCCATAACTACGCTCCTTTCATAATTTTAACCGGTGCCAGTATCCCTGATGGTTTTGGTTTTCCCTCAAGCATGTTATAAATGGAATTTGTCACCTTTATTTTTACTGAGTTTTCTCCTTTCTTAATAAAATCAGCGATTTCAATCTCTTTTGGATTCCACAATACCCTGCCTGCATTTTTCCCATTGATTTCAATTTCTGCGATATCAAAAAGATCATCAAAACACATAAAATAAGTTGCATTATTTTCAATCTCCGGCATATTAAACTGTGTTGAGTACATTGCGCTTCCTGAATAGAATGGATATCCTGTCTCAGTCCAGCTTCTGCAGGTTGTTGTTTTTTTTGCTTTGCCTGCTTTTATTTCAGCGCCCATACCAGAATCGCCTGTGTTTATCACAACAAAATCTCCAAATATTCTCAATGGTTCCAGCAGCCCGCATTCAGGATTTTCAACATCAACAAAAATGCTGATTGTCCTTACATCAGGCGTATAAAAAGATTTGCTCTTCTTGAAATACTCAGTAATATCAACGGATAAATTCATTGCATCGTAAACGCGACATCTTTTTATATTTTTTGGGTTTATTTCTCTATCGTCAACAAAAATCCTGTATCTTCCCTTTATCGAGGAAACCTCCCAGACAAAAGTCATCTTCTCAGGTTCTCCATAGCAAAAGAAATTTGCCTTATAACACAACGTTGATGGATAGGAAATCTCAAATTTATCCGGCAACCATCTAACATCCGTTTTTGAAAAACCGCTGATTTTGCCTGCCTTCATCGGAGGAATAACAGGATGCCCGATATTTTTATATCTTTGTTCCTTATCAAAAAATCCATCCACACCAGTTTTTACAACATTCCACAGCCCAAGATAAAGAACATTGTCATCGCAAACCTCAAATTCCCAGCTATTAAGTTCACAAATATGCTGTTTTTTAACAGGTAGCAACGGATGCTGAACGCATTTTTCAACTGAAACAGCAAAAATTGATTGAGATGCTTGAAGAACCATTTTGAAATTGCCTTGCTGTCCACAGGTTGCGTATCTTTTCGCGGTGGTTGGATCCCACAGTTCAAAATCTTCTTTCTGATTAATTCTTACATTAAATTCAGCGGTTTGATCCGAGCAATTGGCAAAAAAATAGATGGATGAATTTTTTCCTTTCCTGGCTGAAACAAAAACATCCTTACAATTTCCATCAAGCATGATAAGGGGTTTAACAAATCTTTCAACTGCCTCTTTTATTTTGCTAGCTGCCTTTTTCCTCTGATCCTGGTCAGAAATTGCAATATCTTCACCGATGGCAGGGGTTAATGATTCTGCCTTTACACCTTCAACTTTTTCTCCAAGAAACAAAATCCTGCCACCTTTATCAGAAAATTCCTTCAGCTTATTTATAAGGTCCGGCCCTGGGCATACAACTGGCGGGACAACAAGCGCATCGTATTTAACTTTTCCAATGGAAAACTTTCCTTCTTCAATCTTTGCTTTTTCAAAATCGATGTCATCAACAAAATCAAACTGTCTGCTGGAATGAACAAGAATATGATTGATAAAAACGAACGCATCGCTTAAATTCTTTGCCCTTTCGCGATCCTTTGGAAGCAATTTCCACAACGAAGATGTTGGATATAGAAGCGCAAATTCAGCCGGATACTCCAACCTTGTCAGCATATAGCAAACCCTTGCGATGTACCTGCTGAAATCTTCATAATACTGCCAGTAAGTCGCTTGATAGAACTGTGAAGGACATGCCTCTTTTTTTCTGTCGCCATCGATCGAATAATAGAAACCGTGCGGATTGATAAAATTGACGCCAAGAGCCATCATATAGTCAGCAATTCTTTTGGTCCTTTCAAGAGTAAAGTCCCACTCTTCAAGAGCAAAACACTCAGAAAGAACCCTTTCTCTTCCCTGCTGCCTTGCGACAGAGCTTATCAGTTTTGGTCCAACACTCACAACAGGAAACTGGTCTGTGCCAATTCGTGGCGTGATAATGTCAGTTCCAGGAATCTGGAACGCTTTCGCATGCTGCATAAGATCTCCGAGATAGACCACTCCAAGATCTGGTTCTTCTTCAGGACTCACATGACCTGTAAAGGAAATTCTGTTTTTCTCACACCATCTTGAAATCCTGTCAAAAAAGGATTTTTTAAGCATTTGAGTCAGCACATCCCAGTAATCAAACCTGACCTTTCTTTCTTTTTCGCTGTCACCTGTAAGTAACATATAAAGGGCATCTCCTATGTCATATCCCTTGTTTTTTTTGAAAAATTCAGGAAGTTTCGGCGACCAGGGAAGCCATCCAATCCATTTTGGCTCATCTGTAAAAATTCCTGGTATAACACTGCCAAAATATTTCCCGAGATCTTTTTTATAAAGTTCGTGCGTCTTTTCAATAAAATCATCGACTGCGTCGCTGTTAAGTATGTCAATATATGAGCCCCATGGTCCCCAGTATGTCATTTCATAACACTCAACAAAAATAATTATATTCCAATTGCCTTCAGGAACATCCCACTCAAGCCGATTTTTTATCCCTGTGGCGTCAGAACGCCAGTGAGGAAATGTATCAGCAGGCATTGAACCATAGTAGGTGTTGTATCTTCTTGTGTATCCCCATCTGTCTCTAATAGGACCTGCGTATTCAGTTAAATCAATGGGTTCACCTTTATTTTGCTCTTTGATCGCAAAAATTTTTATAATATTGCCCATAGGAAAATCAATGGAAATTTTCGTTTTTCCTTTTGCCCGATAGGTTTGCGCGATAAGTTTTCTTGATCTGTATTCAGGATGATGATAAATAACCTTT
>JAMWBU010000078.1 GCA_023819255.1 Candidatus Omnitrophota bacterium | reverse complement strand
TTTCATTTTTTTGTTATCGATCAATAAGAATGAAATCCATTCCCCTGAATTTCACCTCAAAAGTCGTTCCTTGTTTTTTAACAATTGATCCCCTAACACTGCGAACTGATTTCGCCCTGCCTGTATCAATTGTCACAGTTGTTTCTCCAATGTGTGGCCATTCGGGAAATACAAGAACCTCTGGCCTGTTTCCGAAGTGATAATCAAAAATAACGATCACTTCCTTGTTTCCTTTTATTCTTTTTCTTGCAACTATCATATCCTGGACGATACCACATACAGTTTTAATTCCGGATTCTTTCACAGGTCCTGTCGCAAATTTTCTTAAAGCAGGAGAAAAATTATGACCGGCATCAAGCTTACTCCAGTCAGGCCGATCTTTTTCTACCTCATCTTTCATATAACCTGTGCCAAGAAGAAAACCGGTTATCATCACTTTTCCTTTTCCAGCAAAAGCCTCAAAAGCAGCCGTATCGCCATCTTTATATCGCAAAAGAACCTTCGCGTTTACAGGGACATTTAAATCCGCTTTCTGAACTATAACAGGGAATCTCACAGTAGAATCAGCGCTTATTGCCTCATCAATCAAACGATGGTGCATGATATGCGCGTGAGCAATGGACAGAGTGCGCGCTGTTTTACTGATGGTGGCTTTATAACCGTTCAACAGTTTATCCAGCTCAATTAGCTTATCGTACTCATCTTTTAAGATACCTCCGTCAATGATTAAATTGCCTCCTTTTTCAACCCATTTTTTTATTGTATTAAAAGTTTTTCTTTCAATGTAAGAAAAGGGCATATAAAGCACCCTGTATTTTTCTAAAATTCCATCGTCAACATCATAACTGGAAATTATATCGACATTGTAGTTGGAATGAAGCAAAATGAAATAAAGCGAACTTAGTTCATGGTGAAGAAAAGGATCCCATATTTCCTGAGCAGGAGTCCAGAGTATCGCAATCTGAGCTTTCTCTGGCTTTGAACCATAAAGATAATCCTCTGCGATGGCAAACTCGCGGTGTATAACAGCAAACTCTTTCAAAAGATCCCTCACAATTTCACTTGCATAATTCTCATTCCCCCACATTCCACCATAACTGTACCAGTGAAAGTGCTCAACTCCCCTGGCAGCAAGCTCATAAACCTGAAAATGATTAAGAAAACATGGATATGAACCTCTTGCTTTTGTTATGTATGCTCCCACTGGACCATCACGCACCTGACTGCGCATAATATCTGCGTACCACGAAAATATTCCCTGAAGATAAAAGTTATACCAGGGCGTCGGTTCTCCATAGATTCCTTTCAAACCTTTTTTCCTGTAAACAAGCCAGAAATCCCACCCATGGTTGTCATAACCACCTCCGAGGACACCTGCCGCTGGCCAGTTTGGCGATATGATAAACGCGTCAGGATAATATTTTTGCGCAATCTTCCCTGTTTCTGCAGCGATATCTGTTACATACTCCATTCTTGCTCTATTGAGCCAGTAAAACAGCGCAGGATTATTCTTTTTCAAAAAATCCTTATAAGGTGGTGTGGAACCCTCAGGAATTAAACGAAGCTGTTCATAATTTTTCAGGCCAATGTCAGAAAGCGGCACATTAAGTTTTTTGAAATAAGAAACAACCAGTGGCTGAACCTGGCTGTCAAGAGCAATGAATTCTTCAAGAGAACCCGAAGATATCTCGTCATCTCCATGAAGAACCTTTACATTGTCGCGATTAATTCTTCTATAATACGAATCAAGGGACCTTAAAGCTGAAATAGCAATCTCTCGCCTTTTCGCGTCCAGTCCAGCATAGCTTATGGGCCAGATGCTTGTGCCCCAGTGGTCAACATATAAAAATCCAGTGTCTCTTACAAGCTGGCTTAAAAAAAGAGAATTTTCAGCGTCAAAGAAACAATTAAGCCCGATTTCCTTCAAAAGCGATAGATTCTTTTTCACCCATTGTGGATCATCATCTTCCCTGCATATAAAATCTGTTGAAAAGGCAATTAATTTCGGGTTTTTTTTCAGTGGAATTTTTTCCATTTCACCGCGGACATACCCAATCGTTTCTTCAATAAATTCATCTGCGGTTTTAAGCGTGAGCGACGGCGGCTTTGCACTTTCAGGGAAATAATAGAGATATACATGAAACGCCCTGTTATTGTCCTTCCAGAGGAAAACTCGAGAGATAGATTGTTGTTTGTCTTTTGTCCTGATTTCTATTTCGCAAAATGGTTGAGAATCTGTCTCATTATAAATATGAAGAACCTTTCCATAGGCAGGCATCTTCATCCAACCTGAATCTTCGTTTCTGGCAAGCCATAGTTCTTTTGAAGGTTTCTCTGCTGATAAACCATTTTTACTCGCGTATCCACAAAGAGGGAGAAAATCCCAGTCTTTATAGCCGTTAAAGTCGGCCATGCATCTTGAAACCCTGAATGAAAATGTTACAGGGTTATCAGAAAGATTTTTTATTCTTAATTCAAGAGACAGTTTTTCTTCACATCGAAGGTTGCATCCAATAAGGAACAAAAAGATAAATATAGCAAGCCTATTTTTCATAAACTCTGTTTGCGGACTCACACTATGAACCAGTCGCTTATGTAAAGAATACAAGTCATTTAACTGCAAAGCAACTATTATGGCCAGGCGCTTTCTCCATACTCCTGACGCGTGAGAGATTTTGCGTGACCATCCACATAAACCATATTGACAAGTTCGATATTTCTGTGACGGGAACCACCATAAAATCCACCGGTCAACACCCTATCAAAATATCCCAGCGCTGCGGAGTTAAGCGAAGGCGCCACATTTCCATACGAACACTCAAAAAACAATGCTGTTTCTGCTGGTTTAGGAACCTTGCCAAGCTTCTTTGCAATGTTTGGCAGATTCGGGTTGTATGAATAATCCCCTAAATATCCATAGGCGCCATTATAAATTTCTCTTCCTTCAAATTCACCGCAGGGACATCTCACAACGCCAGATGAATCTCTGAGAACATAATCATCAGAATACCAGACAGTGCCACCCCAGACGATCCGCGCGTTTTTCAGGTATCCAAGTTCAATCATTGTTCTCAAAAAACCTGTCGCAAACCAGTTTGAGCCATTGACACAGGTTCCTCTGTCTGATGCCCTGCCGCTTAGGTATGGGAACCAGTACTCATTATAATCAGTAAGATACATATTCACAGCAAGCCCGATTTGTTTCAGGTTTGCAATGCATGTTGACATGCGCGCCTGTTCTCTTGCCCTTGAAAGCACAGGAAGAAGCATTGCGGCAAGAATTGCTATGATGGCGATTACTACAAGAAGTTCTATGAGAGTA
>JAMWBU010000009.1:34954-59983 GCA_023819255.1 Candidatus Omnitrophota bacterium | reverse complement strand
AGCGCGAGGATTTGTGCGGCTGGTTGCCGGCGCGATGAATAAAGAGCGCTGTATGGCAAGCCCGCCGAGACAGTGAGGCGGGCTGGGTCGACCTGAGCCGTAGTGGGAGGCGAAGGCGCCGAATCCTTTTCTGCCCAATAATCTTGATTGTAGATAACAGGAAGTGCCAGTCAATGAAATGATGCGGGGTTAGTTTAGTGGTAAAACATCAGCCTTCCAAGCTGATTATACGGGTTCGATTCCCGTACCCCGCTCTTAAAATCATTTGTGAAAAAAAAGAAATTTTTTTATACCAGGAGCATCTAAATGAAAGTTGAAATTCAGGAACTTCCAAGATATGGCAGGAAGATTTTATTTGAGATTGAAAAAGAAAGAATAGACAGGGAAACACAAAACATCGTAAAAAAAATTCAGCAAACTGCTGAAGTTTCTGGTTTTCGTAAGGGAAAAGTGCCGGAGAATATAATTGTTTCCAGATATAATGAAGATATCAGGAAAAAGGTTGTTGAAAACCTTATTACAGAATCCTATATTAATGCTGTCAAAGAGAATAACTTATCACCTGTGATTGAACCTGAAGTATCGGATGTGAAATTTGAGAATACATTGAGTTTTAGCGTTTATGTTGAAGTAAAGCCAGAGGTGAGTATAAAAAAATATAAGGAACTTGTCGTCAAAGAAGTTGAGCCAGAACCAGTAACAGAACAGATGATAGATGAAGTGCTGGCTGAATGGGAGAAAAAAAAGGAGTTCGCAAGTTCCATTATCGATCCTGAAAAACGGACAGCATGGCGAAAAAAAATCAGGCAGCAGCTTGAGCAGATTAGTTTAAACCGCGCAAAAAGCCAGGAAGAGCATCAGATATGGAAGCAACTTTTAGAGCAGTGTACAATAGAAATTCCTGAAAAACAGATGCTTCAAAGGGCAAGATACCTGACACAGCAGCAATTTAGCTATATTGACACTAAAAACAAAACAGAAGAAGAAATAAATAAAATTGCGCAGGAAATATTTGAGAAAATGAAGCCAGTGGCTGAGGAGCAATTAAAAAAGTATTTTATCCTTGAAAAAATTGCTGAACTTGAAAAAATAGAGGTAACCGATGAGGAACTTGACAATGCAATAAAAAGAATTGCTCTAACAAGTGGAGAGGGCTACAATCAGGTGAAAAAACGATTTATCGACAGCGGAAGGATTTACGATGTAAAGGAAGATTTGAAAATAGAAAAGACATTTGAACTGGTAAAAAATAGCGCGCAAAACATAAGGAAGATTATTCTTCCTGGAGAAAAAAATGAGCAAAGTCGAAAAAAATAAGAGTTTAAACCAATTGATTCCCTATGTCATTGAGGTTACCGAGCGAGGCGAAAGGGCGTATGATATTTACTCAAGACTTCTTGAAGACAGAATTATTTTCATTGGGTTTACAATAAACGACGCTGTCGCAAACACGGTTATCGCGCAATTGCTTTTTCTTCAAAATAAAGACGCCACCAAGGATATAAGCGTATTTCTGAATACTCCGGGCGGTTCAATAACAGCAGGTCTCGCAATATACGACACAATGCAGTTTGTTAAATGTAATGTCGCGACATATTGCATAGGTCAGGCGGCAAGTATGGGCGCTGTACTTCTGGCAGGAGGCAAAAAAAACAAGAGGTTTGTACTTCCACACTCTCGTGTTTTAATTCATCAACCGTTTGGAGAAATTGGTGGAACCACGATAGATGTCAGCATACATACAAGAGAGATGATCAGGTTGAGAAACATAATTAATGAAATTCTATCAAAGCACACAGGCCAGGCACTGGAAAAGATTGAAAAGGATACAGAAAGGGATTATTTTATGAGCGCTCAGGAAGCAGTTGAATACGGTCTGGCGGATAAAATCATTTACCCTAATAATAAGGATAAAAATGGCTGATAATAAGACGCATAACAGAAAGAAACTTGTTAGACCGTTTGTACCCCTGCGGGATATCGTTGTTTTTCCTGGTATGGTGGTGCCTCTTCTTGTTGGCAGACAACGATCCATAAATGCTGTTGAAGAAGCAATGAGCACAGACAATATGATTATTTTGACATTTCAAAAAGATCCCCGAGTTGAGGAGCCGGGTATCAATGACCTTTATTCAACAGGCATTATGGCAAAACTTGCGCAGAGTGTGAGAGAACCCACAGGAACAATGAAAATACTGGTTGAAAGCATTGAAAGGGTCTATATTTCTAAAGTGGTGACCGATCGAAAATACTTTGCCTGCACGGTTGAGAATATAAAAGAAGAATCAAAAAAGGATAAGGAAACTGAAGCTCTTTCGAGATTTCTTCTTGAACTGGCTGAAAAATACATCAACCTGAATACCTCTATTCCCAAGGAGTTTTACGGAACTCTTATAACAATTGATAATCCATCAAAACTGGCTGATTCTGTGGCAGGTTATTTACCTTTGAAGTTTAAGGATAAAATTGCTATTCTTCAGACAATTGATGAGAAGGAAAGATTGAAAAAGTTGATTGACACAGTCAACAGCGAGTTGGGCGTTCTGGAAATACAGAAGGATATCCAGAGCAAGGTTCTGAAAAAACTTGAGCAAACGCAGAAAGAATATCTTCTTCATGAACAGCTTAAAACAATACAGCAGGAACTGGGAAAGGAAACAGAAAGTCCTGAACTGGTTCAGTTGCGTGAAAAGATTCTCGGCGCAAAGATGTCAAAAGAGGCAGAAGCAAAAGCCCTTGAAGAACTTGGCAGATTGAGCAAAACGATGCCCCTGTCTCCAGAAGCCACAGTTATACGAACATATCTCGACTGGCTTATTGCGTTGCCATGGAATAGTCAGACCACAGACAACCTTGATATCGAAAACGCAAAAAAGATTCTTGACCAGGACCACTTCGGACTTGAAAAGGTAAAAGAAAGAATAATTGAATATCTTGCTGTGAGGAAAAAGACAGATTCACTCAAAGGACCGATTTTGTGTTTTGTTGGTCCGCCCGGCTGCGGGAAAACATCCCTGGGAAAATCCATCGCAAGATGCATGGAAAGAAAGTTTGTGAGGATTTCGCTTGGAGGTGTCAGAGATGAAGCAGAAATAAGGGGTCATCGCAGGACATATATCGGCGCTCTGCCTGGAAGAATTATTCAGTCAATACGAAAGGCCGGGGTTAGTAATCCTGTGTTTTTGCTCGATGAAATAGATAAGCTTGGCACTGATTTTCGTGGAGACCCTGCGAGCGCCCTTCTTGAGGTTCTTGATCCTGAACAGAATCATATGTTTTCAGACCATTATCTTGAGGTTGAATTTGATCTTTCAAAGGTTCTTTTTATCACGACGGCGAATACAGAATTCACAATTCCGCCCCCGCTTCTCGATAGGATGGAAGTTATTAATCTGCCAGGATACACCAGCTGGGAAAAAATTCAGATAGCAAAATATTTCCTTATTCCGCGACTTTTACCCCAGCATGGACTTAAGCCCCAGGATTTAAGCATATCTGACAGCGCGATAATGAAGATTATTAAGGACTACACGAGAGAAGCAGGCGTTAGAAATCTTGAAAGACAGCTTGCCGCCATCTGCAGAAAGGTTACAAAACAGATTGTTGAGTCGAAAACACAGAAAAATTATTACAGGATAGGGCTGAAAAATCTGTCGGAATATCTCGGACCGGAAAAATACACATCCCTTGCAAAAGTTAAAGAGCCAGCAGTCGGAATCGCCACAGGAATGGCCTGGACAGAGTATGGCGGAGACATACTTTTCACTGAGGTCGCATTAATGAAAGGAAAAGGAAAGCTCATTCTCACAGGCCAGCTCGGTTCTGTTATGAAAGAGTCAGCCCGAGCCGCGATGAGCTTTGTAAGAGCCAATGCGGATAAATTTGACATACCGGTTGATTTTGTAGAAAATTACGACATTCATATCCATGTGCCAGAGGGCGCGATACCAAAAGACGGTCCATCTGCAGGAATAACGATAGCAACTGCTCTTGTTTCAGCGCTAACTGGAAGAAAGACTCGTTGCGATATCGCGATGACAGGAGAAATAACGCTTCAGGGAAAAGTTCTTAAAATAGGGGGGCTCAAAAGTAAAATCCTTGCAGCTCACAGGGCCGACATAAAAACGATAATTATTCCGCGAGAAAACGAAAGAGACCTTGAAGAAATTCCTGAAAAGGTCAGAAAAGAGTTGAAGATTGAACTTGTCGATAGCATAACAGATGTTTTGAATATCGCATTGCTCGATCAAAAAAATATGAGAAATGAGACCGGGATTTTTCCTGTTCAGCAAGGAGCCAAGATATGATGAAAAAGAGGCTGTTCACGCCAGGACCGATATCAGTGCCAGAAGAAGTGCTTCTCGAGATGGCAAAACCAATCATCCATCACAGAACTCCTGAATTTCTTGCGATAGCGGAAAAGGTCATTGAAAACCTTAAGTATTTTTTTCAGACAGAGAATGATGTTCTCATCATCGCTGGCTCTGGAACAGCCGCAATGGAAGCAGCTGTGGTAAATACGCTTTCGCCAGGAGAAAAAGCCATTGTTATTTCTGGAGGTAAGTTTGGGGAAAGATTTGTGGAGATTATCAAAGCTTCTGGTTGCGTTCCGATTGTGATAGAACCTGGATGGGGTAATCCAGTCGACATTAAACTGGTTGAGCAAACACTAAGACAGAATCCAGATGTTAAATCCTTATACGCCACCCTTGTTGAGACTTCGACAGCCACTTCCTGTGATATTGAAAATCTCGGGAAACTTGTTTCGGGGTTTCCTGAAACAATTTTCATTGTCGATGGAATCAGCGGGCTTGGTGCAGTGGAATGCAGAACAGACCAGTGGAACATTGACATCCTTGTTTCAGGTTCTCAAAAGGCCCTGAGTCTTCCACCAGGCCTTTCTTTTATAGCAGTGAGCAAGAAAGCGTGGGAAAAAATTAATACCTGCAGGACTCCAAGGTATTATCTTGACCTGAAAAAATATAAAAAAGCGATGGAGAAGTTTGATTTTCCGTTCACAATGGCAGTAAGTCTGGTTTGCGGGCTAAATAAATCGCTTGAAAACATAAAACAGGAGGGACTTGAAAATCTTTGGAAAGTTCACAAAAAAAGAGCGCTTGCAGTAAGAAAAGCAGCCACTGCGATGGGGCTTGAGATATTCTCAAAGGCGCCTTCAGACGCTGTTACAGCAATACTTTTGCCACAGGGAATTGATGGCGAAAAATTTTGCTCTGATATGAGAAAAGAGTTTGGTATGTCGGTTGCAGGGGGCCAGGACAAACTCAAGGGCAGGGTTATAAGAATATCCCATTTTGGATGGCAGGACGATTTTGACACTATTTCTGTTGTTGCCGGCATAGAAGTTATGTTGAACAGGTACAATTTCAAGGTAGAACCTGGTTGTGGTGTTAGAGAAGCAATGAAGATACTGTTCTCAACCTGAGGTATATTATGACACATCCGTCAATGCAGCTGGCAATTGACACAATACAAAGGAAAAGGACAAAAGGAATTCCCACATTTTTAGTCCATATGATGGACATTCCACTTCTTGAAGAAATAGCAAAAGTTGAGCCAGGCAACTATGTAAAAGAGCCAGAAAAAACATATCTTAAATATGTCTGGAATATAGGCATAAACTGCCTTGACCAGTTCATTCCTGAAAATCCTCTTAGTATGACACAACAGGGGTTCAGTTCAACCACAAGAAGAACCGCTACCACAGGGTTGAAATATTTCACTCTTGATGGAATTACGATCGATTCTCCTGAGGCTGTCGTCAGGCATATAGAGGAATTTTTGATTCCATCAATTAAAAAAAGTATTTTAGAATTTGATGAAACCATGACAGTAAATTCTATAATCGAGACAGAAAGAACAATTCAGGAAAAACTCGGTCCCAGTATACTGAAATCAGGATATTCTTACATAAGATTTCCAGGTCTGAGATATGGTTCTTATGGCTACGAGAACTATTTTATGGCATATCAACTGTATCCGGATGTTATTGAAAAAGATTTTTCTGCACAGGCGGATTACTGCCAGCTTCACAACAAAGCTGCAGCAAGAGCGATTATTGAGGGCAATCTTCCGCTTCTCTATCGGCTGGACCATGATATGGCTGATTCAAGAGGGCTTCTTGTAAGTATGAAGTCACTTGAAAAAATTTGGCTTCCTCATTTTTATCGTTCTATCGAACCGGTGTTAAAGACAGGCATCAATCTTATATGGCATTGCGACGGCAATCTGATGGAATTGATACCATATCTGCTTGATTGCGGAATAAAAGGCTTTCAGGGATTTCAATACGAGGCAAAAATGGATTATGTGAAAATCTGCAAGATGAAGGCAAAAGATGGAGATAGCCTGATAATTGTCGCCGGTGTTTCTGTTACAGAGGTTTTGCCAAAGGGTACCCCGCATCAGGTTAAGCAGCAGATGAAGTTTCTTGTTGAAAACGGACCTGAAACAGGACTTTTTCTCGCAGGATCCAGCTCCATAACACCTGGGACAAACAGAGAAAATGTTTTAACATTTATTGAAGGGCTGAAGTATTACCGTGAACACGGAAGAAATGGCTAAAAAGGACTGGGAGTGGCTTTTCAATGATTTTTCTCGTGTTTTACGACAGAATGAAGTAAGTTATGGAGATTCAAGAAAAGGCGTATGGCAGGTTTTTGATTATTCGACAGAAGATTTTTCAGGCAAGTTGATTCTCGCTCAACCTGATAGCAATGCACCTGATGTAAGAATTAAGATTCCACTGCAGGGGACATACGAGATTTATTTAGGTCTTTTTCAAAATTTCTGCGACCGGATAAAGGTTAAACTTAATACAGATAATGTTTTTGAACGACTGAGACATTCTTCAAAGATTGCAAACAAACAGTCATTTGAAGATGTCTACTGGAAAACAGAAAACCTTGACGGAAAAAAAGAGATAATTATTCGGCATGAAAAAGGTATCAGGGCGGCAGTTGGATATGTTATGGCAAGAAAACCCCAGAGAAAAAAATACAGCAAGGAATATCTTATTCATCTCACTGATGACGGTTTTCCTTCAAACTATGGAATTCCTGATGATATTGATGATGCCTGCTGGAATATTATAGCATGTGCCAGAATCAAACCTGACTTTGTTTCGAGAGGAATCAATCCAACAAGCATGGCGGATTATCCAACAAGATATCAATCCCAGAGAAGGTCTCCTGAGAAAATTCTCAAGACAGAATTTCCTGGAGAAATTTACAGGCAGTGCTATGAAACACTTGCGAAGTTTTTCAAGAAAAACGAAAATGTTCATCAGAGATATTTTGAAATTGCAAGAAAATCTGGCATCAAACCGCTTGCATATTGCAGGATGGCAATGTATCACGCAAACCCGCCATGGGATTGTTTCCGTTCCGATTTTTATGATGCGCACCCTGAATTCAGGTGCATTGATATTGATGGAATACCTGTAAACAGGATGAGCTTTGCCTATCCAGAAGTAAGACAGGAATTTATTAAACTGTTTACTGAAGCCATTGAATTCGGCGCCCAAGGAGTTACATGTTGTTTTGTAAGGGGATTTCCTTTTGTTTGTTATGAAGAGCCTGTTAAGAAAAGATTCAAAGATGTTTACAAACAGGATATCACAAAGCTACCGGAAACTGACAGGCGCGCTGAGAAGATTCGCAGCGAGTTTGTGACGCAGTTTATGAGAGAATTAAGAGATGCATTGAACGATACAGGGAAAAATTCCGTATTGATTGTTGCCATTGTCCACGCAAATGAAGATGACTGCTGGTATTATGGACTTGATGTAAAAACATGGATTAAAGAGGGGCTTATTGATATTCTGTGTCCATATACCTGGACAATAGAGGGAGAGCCAGCAGAAATTGATATGAAATTTTTTTCAAATGTCGTGAGAAAAAGCAGTGTAAAACTGTTACCATTCCTTGGCTCGTTGTATAATGATAAAAATCCTGTTAATTTTCTGAAAAGAGCCATTGAAATGACAAATTACCCGGTGGATGGATTTTCCTTCTGGGATGGTGTTGATGTTAGAACTGATCCTGTGTTTCATATGCTTATCGAAGGACTTGTCAGCAAAAAAGCCATTAAAGAAACGATGGAAAAACTTGAAAAATTTCCCACATACAGGACTGTTATTACGCTTCAGGGCACAAAGGTCAATAAGCATAGCTACGGGATGGCCCTGTGATTGAAAAAATTAATATAGGGATTGCTGGTTCGTGCGGAAGGGGAAGGTCGTTTAAGACTGCCTGCGATGCGAGCGGTATACTGAAAATACACGCTGTCTGTGATGTGAATGAAGAGAAACTTGAAGAATCAAGAGTTGCGCTCGGAGCTGAAGAAAAACACCTCGATTATTATGAGATGATTGAAAAATCAGACATCCAGGCAGTGATTATTGGCACCCCAATGCCATTTCACGCCTCTCAGGCGATAGCGGCATTAAACAAAAATATTCATGTCCTGAGTGAAGTTCCTGCTGCTGTTTCAATAGAAGAATGTAAAGAGCTTGTTCTTGCTGCTCGCAGGTCAAAAGCATTGTATATGATGGCTGAAAACTACACCTATATTAAATCAAATGTCATGGTCAAGGAAATGGTGAAAAGAGGTATGTTTGGCGAGCTTTATTATGCTGAAGGCGAATACATTCATGAGCTCAAGCAGCTTAACGAAATAACAAAATGGAGAAGGAAATGGCAGACAGGAATCAATGGGATTACCTATGGCACGCACAGTTTGGGACCAGTACTCCAGTGGATGCATCCTGATAGAGTAATTTCAGTTTGCTGCGCTGGAAGTGGCCACCATTATAAAGATGCAGAAAGCCGA
The DNA here is from genome assembly GCA_023819255.1 of Candidatus Omnitrophota bacterium. Classification (GTDB taxonomy): domain Bacteria; phylum Ratteibacteria; class UBA8468; order B48-G9; family DTJG01; genus DTJG01. The sequence goes on along the minus strand of JAMWBU010000009.1, from coordinate 51,133 downwards.
TACTATGAAAACGAGGATACATGTGTTATGCTCTGTAAAATGGCGAGTGGAGCTCTTGTTAAAATTCGGGTTGATATGCTTTCGGATAGACCTCATGCGATGACAAATTACCAGCTTCAGGGAACTGACGGTTGTTATGAATCTGCAAGAGCGTCTGGAGAAAGGCACAGAATATGGATCAGGTCACTGTGTCCTGAAATGAAATGGATGTACTTAGATGAACTTGGAGAACAATTTTTGCCTCAAGAATGGAAGAAACACCAGGAAATAGCAATGAAAACAGGTCATGGCGGAGGAGATTTTTTTGAAATTATGGACTTTTGTGATGCAATTACGGGAAAGAAAAAATGCCCTATAGGTATAGATGAGGCAATGGATATGACACTTCCTGGTCTTGTAAGCCAGCAGTCAATCGTTCAGAACAGTAAATGGCTTGATGTACCTGATTCAAGGCAGTGGAATTGAAAAAAGAAAGGAGTCCTCTTATGAAAGATATAAAAGTTGGAGTTGTCGGAGTGGGAAGGGGAATGAGTTTTGCCATGGGAGCGCAGTACGCTGGAATGAATCTTGTGGCAATTTGCGATATATGGGAAGAAAAACTCAGGGAAGCAGAGAAGAAATTGAATGTTTCCACCTACACTGATTATGATAAATTTCTGCAGCATGATATGAATGCAGTTATACTTGCAAATTATTTCCATCAGCACGCTCCTTTTGCCATCAAAGCATTGAAGGCGGGAAAACATGTGATGAGCGAAACTGCGTGTAATAGCACAATTGCCGAAGGGGTTGAACTATGCAGAACCGTTGAAAAGACAGGTTTGATTTATATGCTGGCTGAAAATTATCCGTTTACTGTTTTCAATATGGAGATGAGAAGATTGTATAAAAGCGGTGAAATAGGTGAGGTGACCTACGCTGAGGGTGAATATAATCATCCAATGAATCCAGAGTCCAGGTGTTTAATTTCGCCAGGGTTGAATCACTGGCGCAACTGGATACCGCCAACATACTACTGTACCCACGCGCTTGCGCCTCTTGTCTACATCACTGAAAGGATGCCAGTAAAGGTTAATGCGCTATCAATTGCTCGACCATCCATTAATCGTCATACTTCAAGAAGGGCCGATCCTGGGTTTGTGATATTATGTAGAATGAATAATGGGTCGGTTTTCAGGTTATTCGGTCTTCTTTTACCCGGTCACAGCAACTGGTACAGGATTCACGGAGAAAAGGGCGCAATGGAAATCACTCGTGGACCTGGTTATTTTGGTCCTGGTCAGATAAGAGTTTGGCATGAGCACTGGACAAAGAAGAAAGGACAATTACTTGAAAAAACATATTTACCTGAGTGGTCCGAAAAGGGTAAGCTAGCTGCCAGAGCAGGTCATGGCGGAGGAGATTTCTGGACAAACTGGTATTTCGGCCAGGCGATAAGGACAAAAAAGCAACCATTTCTTGATGTCTATAAGGGTGTTGCTATGAGTAGTGTTGGAATACTGGCGTGGAAAAGCGCGCTTGAAGATGGCAAGCCCTATGAAGTGCCTGATTTTACAAAAGAGTCAGAAAGGAAAAAATACGAAAAAGACGATGCATCTCCATTTCCTGACGCAACCACATCTCATAGAATGCCACCAAGCATACTTGGTTTTATTGAACCTGAGCCAGGCGATGTTGTTTTTGCAAGAAAAGTCTGGAAGAAAATTGGATACAGAGATAATGATTTGTAATTAAAAGGGAGGCTGTAATGATCATCTGGGTAATACTCATCCTGGTAATGGGGCTACTTTTGCTTTTTTTTCCTCAGAAGTTTGTTGAAAACCCGGACTGGATAAAACAGATAGGACTTGCAATTACCCTTATCTGCATAGGCATCTCTGTCAGGATGAACGCCCTCAGGAGAAGAGGAACAAGGGAAAAGGCAGAAACAAAGATAAGAGAGCTTGAAAAGGAAATTGAGTCTCTAAGAAGCAAACTTGCGCAACAACCAGAAGAGAGCCAGGGTAATCAATAATCCAGGATTCAACATTAGATATGGTTGTATCCATAGTGATTCCTGTTTTTAATGAAGAAAACACGATTTCATATGTTCTTGATCGCGTGATAAATGCTGATGTCTGTGATTTGCAGAAACAGATTATTGTTGTTGATGACGGTTCCACCGATAGAACCCCATACATCATAGAACAAGCCAAAAAAAAATTTGATGGTATTACTGTGGTAAATCACGAGCGCAATCTTGGCAAGGCAGCAGCATTGAAAACAGGATTTTCTTTTGTCAAAGGAGACATAATAATAGTTCAGGATGCAGATTTGGAATATGACCCTTCTGATTATAAAAAACTGGTTACCCCTATTATCGAGGGAAAAGCAGACATTGTTTTCGGAACCAGATTTCATTGTGGAAGACCTGAAGGTATGCCTTTCATAAGATATTTGATCAATAAATTTCTTACCTTTATGTGCGGAATTCTCCATGGTGTCAGGGTTTCTGATATGGAAACAGGTTACAAGGTTTTTTCAAGAAAGGTTCTTGAAAAGATGGATTTTGTTTCAGATGGCTTTGATTTTGAGCCAGAATTTACAATTCTTGCGACAAAACTCAAATTTATCATAACAGAAGTCGGTGTAAGTTACAAGCCGAGAACCGTTGCGCACGGAAAAAAGATCAGATTCAGAGACGGAATCAGCGCTTTGATTACAATTTTCAAAACCACAGTAAGGAGAAACAGATGAAATTAAATCTGACAAAACTTTTTATTCTCTGTGTTTTTCTTGCTCTTCCATTACGAGCATCTGAATTCCCGCTTAAAGATTTTTCCTTTGACGCATATTTAGATATTTCAGGGACCTGGCTATTTAAAATGGACAGCGCTGATACAGGAGTAAAGGACAGCTGGTATCAGAAAGATTTAGACCGTTCGAACTGGGAAAAAATTTCTGTGCCAGGAGTATGGAACAAAAAACCAGGTGAGATTTCCTATCCATGTCCTGAAGGCGTGGGCTGGTATTTTTGCGCAGTGACAGTTCCATCAAACTGGAAGCAGGAGGTCCTTATAGCGTTTCTTGGGTCAATGTATACAACAGATGTGTGGATTGACGGCAATTATGCAGGAGTTCACAGAGGGGGATACACTCCCTTTATGATGGATATAACAAAGCTTGTATCTCCTGGGAAAAAAATAACAATTGTTGTGAGGGTGGATAACCGACGCGGCAGGACAATACCATCATCAGGCATGGGATGGCATCCTTTTGGCGGCATATACAGAGAAGTTTTTCTCATTCATAGAAAGCATCTTCATTTTGATTCAGTTGCCACATCAACAGTTTTAAAAGGAAATTATGCTCTTTTCAACCTTGATGTCGATCTTGTGAACAATTCAAAAACAAACTTCAATGGAGAGGTATTACTGCAGTTGAAGGACAAACAGAAGATCGCTGCCTTACAGAAGGCTTTTGTCAATGTTGCATCAAACCAGAAAAAAAGAATCAATTTTTCATTGAAATTAAATAATGCGAAATTGTGGTCGCCGGAAAGTCCTTATCTTTATACAGTCAACCTTTCTCTTCCTGACTTCAGTAAGATTGAATTTCAGGTAGGAATCAGACAGTTTGAGTCAAAAAATGGGAACCTCTATCTGAATGGAAAAAGAATATGGCTTCAGGGTTTTGGCAACCACGAAGAATTCCCAAACTATGGACCCTGTGTGGATGAAGAGAAATTGAAAAAAGACCTCCTTTTGATGAAAAACGTTTATAAAGCAAATGCATTCAGAACAGGACATTATCCGTTTCATCCTTCTTTGTTCGATCTCTGCGATAAACTCGGAATCATTGTCCACACTGAGATACCTGCCTGGCAGGTCAATAAGGATTTTATGCAATCTGATGAGGCATGGAACCTGTGGCTGAAGCCCCAGCTTGAAGAAATGGTGAAGACCTTTAGAAATCACGCCTGCATTGCATTCTGGGGACTTTCAAACGAATTGTACAATGTTCCGCTTTATCACAAAAAAGCTGCAGAATTTGTTCGCTCTCTTGATAAAGATAGATTTATCACAATTGTTTGTGCTTCAACATCCGACCTTGAATCCAATAGCATTGCTGATATTGTTGCAAGAAATTTTCATTATGGGTGGTACCATTCCAAAAGCGTCTACGCATTAAGAGACAATCTTGGCGTTGTGCTGAAATCGTCAGAAGGAAAACCAATCTGGGTTGCAGAGATTGGAGCGCTTGCGAATGCTGGAAATTATTCTGGAGGATATGGCGACCTCTTAAGAGGAACTGAAAAATACCAGGATAAGGTGATCAGATATGGTGTTCAATATTGCGCAACACAGACTGACCAGATATGCGGAATAAGCGTGTGGACTTTTTCTGATTTTCACGGAAGAGGGCAATTTATTGCCCACGGCATCCTTGATGAATACAGAAAACCCAAGATATCAGGATATACAATTTGCAACCTTTTTAATGGAAATGTGCGAATTTTTATATGTGAAGAAGAAACCCTGGTTAAGCAGGCCGAAAACTTTGTCGCTTCTATAAGGACTTTTAATCCGGATGAAAAAAAATATGAGAATCTTGAAGTAAACTGGTGCATTATAAAAAATCAAAAAAAGGTGAAATTTGGCAATTTCAGATTTTCAGTTGATGGAGAAAGACACAAGGAGATAGGAAAGATTGAATTTGCTCCGCCCGATGAGCCAGGATTGTATTCTTTATGGGTGCAGCTGGTTGATTCAAAAGGAAACTGGCTTTACACAAACAGCTGTTTTTTTGATGTGAAACAGGCTTCAAATCCAGGAATTCTAAAGGTTATTATTAACGGAAATTATGAAAATGTGAAGATGGTATACCAGGATATTCAGATACCAGCGTATCCCCATACAGGAATCATACTTCCTTTTGAGCCTGGAAATTATACCTTTGAATTCAGGACTCCGGGCTATAACTCTGTTATAAAAGATGTGGTTATTGAACAGGGCAGGTTGACAGAAATCGCGATTGATTTCAAAAAATGAAGCCCAGATTTTTCAATCCTGAAATAGTTCTCGGGTTGGTCATAGCAATTTTGTGGACATACTTCTCTTTTTTTCATGGATTTGATGATGATGAATTCCAGCACTGCCACAATGTCTACCTGATATGGAAAGGCCTTGCTCCATACAGGGATTTTTTTGAACATCACCTTCCGCTATATCAGATAATTTTTTCACCATTATTTATTTTCGGAGAAAGACCTTCAACAATCTTTCTTTTCAGATTATTAAGTTTGATATGCAGTGGCTGTGTTTTCTTGGTTATGTACAGGCGCCTGAAACAGGATTATGGAAGGATTGTTTTATTCTGTTTTGCGCTTGTGGCATTTGTTCCGATGTATCTTTTCAAAATGACAGAAGCAAGGCCCGAGAGCGTTGCGATATTGCTTTTTGTATTAGCGTTCACATATGTTTTTTCCCAAAACACTGAAAAGCATCACATATTCCTTGCAGGCGCGATGAGTGGGCTGATGGTCTGTTTTTCTCTAAAATATGTCTATGCCTGGGCAGGGTTGTGCGCATCCTGCTTCGTTTTGAAAAGGAGAACATATGGAATTTCTTTTTTGTGCGGTTTCTTAACCGGCATTTTTCCGCTTTTTTTGTATGTCCTGACAAAGGGAATTTTTCCTGAATTTATCAATTGCGCCATGGTGATGAATGCAAAATGGAAATACAGTTTTTCTCCAGCAGGATACCTGTATGAACTTTTTATGACTGCTGGAGTAATTGTTGCCTGCGCAATTTCAGGAATAATCGGAGAATTTTTTGTGAAAGAATCAAGAAGAAAAGCTCTGGCAGGTTTATTGCTTCTTCTTGGTTGCTTCTTTGGAGTTGTGTTGGTTCCTGTTCCTTACAGGCAATCATTTTTACCTTTGATTGTGGGATGTGTTTTTTGCTCCCTGCCTTTTGTAAAAAACTTTTTCCAGATAATTCAGGATAAAAGAGCAAAATATGTTGTTGCTGCGATAATTTTTATCTGCGCCACAAGCAATGGCCTTATTGCCATAAAAAATGAAATACCACAAACCAATCGGATTGACCTGCAAGCTATGAAAAAGATTGATGAAATTTCTTCTGGAACACCTTTTTTTGATGGAAGGGCTCTAATGTTTTACAGGATGCACACAGGCTACTACGGATTTATGCACCACGAATTGTTGCAGATGCTTGATGCTGAAGAGTACAGCAATCATATCATTGAGGCAATAAAAAGAAATAATTTTCCTGTCGTTATATACGATTACAGGGTAAGGCAGATGCCAGCCAAAATTCAGGATTTTATACAGAGCCATTATTGCCTTGCTGCTGAACCTGATATTTATATGCCAGGAGTTAAGATAGATCGGTCACAGTTTGTTGAAGGAAGGTCTGATTTTGAAATAAATGTTTCTGGTTGGTACATTATTTCATTCAAGGGCGAGGATCTTTTGATAGATGATATGACTGTTGAATCAGGCGACATAAGATTTTTTGAAATCGGTATTCACACAGCAAAAAGCTCAAAATTTATTGACAATCTTGCGATCTTGCTGAGGAAAAGATGACTAAAAAAAATGGACTTACCGGCGTTACGTTAGTTTTACTGGCGCTTTTAGTTTTCATATCTGTCTATGCCGTTATCCATCATATAAAATGCGTAAACTTTCCCTATCCACTTGAATACAGAGAAGGTGTTGTTCAATACTGGGTAAACTGTTTTGTCGATGAAAAACCATTGTATCCGAAAACAGGTGAAGAGCCGCCCTATGTCCATAATCCCTACGGTCCGCTCTACCTTATTATTGCTGGTATATTTCAAAAGCTATTGCCACAAAAACATACATTTTTTGCATCAAGATTGCTATCTTTTTTTTCCCTGCTTATCGCCTGTTTTTTTATTTTCAAAATCATAAAGTCGCGCGGCGCTTGTCTAATGGCAGGACTTTTGGGCGCAGGATTTTTCTTATGTTCTCCTATCTCAATCAATTATGGGTCTATTGAAATTGTCGATATTCTGGCATTGAGTTCTGGCTTTGCCGGTTTGTACGCCGCGACAAAAAACACAAAAACAGGATATCTTTTTTCAGGAATTTTTTGCGCGGCAGCATTTTTGACAAAATTGGTTTTCATACTTCCCTGCATCAGCATTTTCATCGCGATTATGCTTGCGAAGGAAAAAGAAAGAGGGTATTTTTTCGCTGGACTAGCAATTTTCCTTTTTCTTGCTTTTTCCATTCTTTTTCTTAAATACGGCGCAAATATCATCACCCATTTCATTACACTTAGCAGTTTGCCTTTGAGTATTTCCCATTTTTTTAATGTATTTTCATCCACTGGACCAAGACACGCGTTTTTGTTTAGTTTTCTTGCTATCTTTGCAGGTACGATGAAAGATAAAAGAGACCCGCTGTACTGGTATTGTTTGCTTGTGCCCGTGACATTTTTGTTTTCCGCAAAGGTCGGTTCTGAAGCAAATTATTTTCTTGAAATTATAGCCCTTTCATCAGTTGCAACAGGCATCTTATTTGAAAAAATTGGAGTTTCTGCAAAGAGTATTTTCCTTGTTGCCTGCATAGCGCAGATGTTTTTGTTTTTGCCATTTAAATCAGCGCCTGTCTTTACAAAGACATATGGACAGGAACTGCCTTTTGCCACTGGTTCATATCCTTCGCATGCTTTGAAAGAAGCAGGAGAAATAATAGAGGGAGAACTTATGTCTGTTTCTGACCCTGTTTTTTCAGAAGATACTGGCTGGCTTGTCGTGGCGGGCAAAGAAGTTATTATTGAACCATATCAATTTTCTCAGCTTGCAAGATATGGAAGATGGGATGAGGTCCATATTGTGAATATGATCAAGGAGAAACAATTTAATTTAATTTTGATGAGCGTGGATAGTTATGAAAAGGGTAGCGAGAAATTTACTCCATCCATGCTGGAAGCAATCAAAACAAACTATCAGATTAAAAGGGTTATCGGAAACTTTTATATCCTTGAACCAAGGTTATGGCCAGAAGTATAATAATTTGACAAAAAGGAGCAAAGATGAATCAAAAACACTGGCTTGTTATAGGGAAAAAGGAAAACTGGCTCACTGCTCTCCAGCAGCCAATTCCTGTGTGGGGACTGAGAGAGAATATCTATTACAGAGAATTTCGTGCCCTTTCTTCAGGTGATTTTATATGGATGTATGTAACAAGACCTGTAAGCGGGATTATTGGGGTTGGAATAGTAAAGGACACTTATATTGACAGAGAAAATCTCATCTGGCGCGAAGAACTTGAGACTGGCAATGTCATATGGCCGCTCAGATTCAGAATTCAGGTTCTCAAGGTATTGCCAGTTTATGATTGGGAAACATCAAAAATACTGATAAATGACTTTTCACTTTTGTGGCAAAGGGGCTTTCAGCAGATATCAGAAGATATTGCAATGGAAATTTTCAAAAGGTCGCAGAAAGTTTTTTCAGAGGTTTCTCTCGAAGGCCTTATGAAGGGGCCTTCAATAGACCAGGTTCCCGTCGTGAGAGATACAGATGCAGAAAAAGTTCCGGAACCAGTTTTTGATTCACACTCTTTGATTCAGAACCAGATTGCAGAGATAGGAAAACTGCAATCCTATCACACCCAGCTTGAATATCCTTTAAGCCTTCCAGGTGAAAGAAAAAACATAGATGTGATCTGGAAAAGAGAGATAAGCGGAGTACCCACTTTTGTTTTTGAGGTTGAACTTACAGGGATGATTGAAAAAGCAATAGACAGGCTTGTATTTGCCTTTAATCAATGGAATTCAAGGCCAAGGTTAATTATTCCTGAGGAGATGAGAATCAAAGCATCCAATAAAATTAATATAAAACACGGGGATTTTTCTAAATCGTTAAAGCTATACAGTCCCCAGCAAATTTCTGACCTGCTTGAGAAAAAAAGGCAGCTGAGAGATATTGAAAGAGAATTGGGACTTTACTGAGAAACTCAGATGAGAAATTTCTTCGTTTTGATGGGGATGGTTTCTGCCGCAGTAATTTGTTTTGCTGATTTGAAGGTGGCTGATTCTTTTTTCAAAGGAGAAAAGTGGTCAGATGCAAGGAGACAGTATGAAACACTGCTGCCTGAACTCAAAGGACAGATAAAGGCAGAGGTTCTTTACAAGATTGGATATACATATGAAAGAGAAGGCAAAAAATTTGATGAAGCAATTGAAACATACAGGAAGGAAATTTCCGTTGATGGTGCTGATGATGTTATTAAAAGCACGCTCCCACCTCAGAATCGGATATATTCTGAGATTGCAGAAAAAATTTAAGGAGGCAATTGATGAGCTTTCAAAAATAGAAGAAATAAAGAATATTCCACCAGAAACCCTTGGTGAGGCCCTTCTTTACAAAGCATGGTCATACAACAATCTCAACGAAATTGAAAAAGCATTCGAGATTTTCAGAAAAATAGAAAGCAACCAGAATATTCCTGCTGTAAACAGGGCAACTGCAATCCTGAATATGGCTGGCAAACTGCGTGAGCAAAAAAAGTATAAAGAAGCAATAAAAGAGTACCAGAAGGTTATTGACCTTAAAGAAGCAAATGGAGAGCAAAAGGAAGGAGCCAGTAATTACATTCTTGAATGCAATGGACTTCTTGAAAGGCCAAAGCCATTTTACATAATGCCTTATGTTACACAGGTTAACAAGTCATCTGCTGAAATATACTGGGTTTCTCAATTTGTACAGGAAAATGCAAAAGTAATTGTAAAAGGAGATGGACAGACATTTGAGCCTGTTGCAGATATATCTCCAATACGAACAACTGAATGTTTTCTTTCATCTGTAAAGCTTGAAAAACTCAAACCAGAGACAAAGTATGAGTATGAAATCATATATGAAAAAGAAAAGGCACAGGGTTCATTCACAACTACACCTGAACATGTTTCAAAAATTGTATTCTGCCTTATAACTGACACTCAGTTAAATATGGATACCCATAAGAAAATGGCGCAGTCCATCAGTAAGGAAAAGCCATACTTTGTTTTACACACAGGGGATCTGACAGATCGGGGCAGTTCCTGGCCAAGATGGAAGGCAGAGCTTTTTGATCCCGGGTACGATTATTTCAAAAAAGCAGCATTCTATCCTGTGATTGGTAATTATGATGGAGGTCCTTTCTTCGGTATTCTTTTCCATGGGAAACAAAGAAAAAATTACTATAGTTTTACGTATGGCAATGTTCAGGTAATAGTGCTTGATTCTTACTGGAGCGGAGGGATTGGAAGCAAGGGCAGACAGGATCAGCTGAAATGGTTAGAAGAAACACTGTCTCAGAGCAAGGCACTCTGGAAAATTGTCGGTGTTCATATTCCTATGATAAGCGTAAGAACAGGAGAGAAATGGTTTGGCGAAGAGGATTTTCTGCCAATTCTTGAAAAATATGGAGTTGACATCATACTTTCAGGCCATGTTGCGCATTACCAGCGTTATGTTCCAGTTGGAAAGAAAGGCGTAAAGCCAATCATAAATGTTATTAATAGCGGTCCTGGACCAGCAGGTTTTCCTCCACCCAGTCCCCTTGGAGCAGCAGGGTCAAATTCAAAGCAGTATCTTGTTTTCACAGTAGATGGACCAAATCTTGAAATGCTTTGTAAGGATGCTTCTGGAAACATTCTTGATAGAATGGTTTTGAAAAAACAAAATGGTTCGTATCAAAAGGAAGTAATGGAGAAAGCAGTTGATATTGAACTTGCAAAAAGAATTTCAAATGTTTATTATGAATTGTTAACACCAGACAATTACAACCTTGTTATAAGTCCTGATTCAATACCCCAGCCAGGGAAAAAACTTATTCTGACAATAGACCTGAATCGACTTCCACGAGGTGGTTTGAAAAGAGGAGAATTGCCTGAGGGACTAAAACTTGTAATTGAGCAAAAGAAAAACAGCTCCTGGAAGATTAACAGACAGGAACTTGACCTGAGCAAAGACAAGATCCAGTTTGAACTTATTGTTCCTGAAAATTTTTCAATTGGCGCAGGAACTTGTAAGCCAGACCTTGAAATCAGTATCAACCTTATGCTTGGCGAAAGATTGTTTGAACCGTTTACCACCAGGGTTATCTTCAGCCCTGAAGCTTTCCAGAAATTGTCTCAGGCAGGTAATATTATACTTCCTGTTTACTGGGATTTTCGTCTTGACCCCGATAAAAAAGGCGAAAAAGAAAAATGGTATGCTACCAGCAGCAAGAATGGCTGGAAAAGCATTTCAATACTGAAAAACTGGGAAGAACAGATTGGTGAGGATTACGACGGCTGGGCATGGTACAGGACATTTGCAATTATTCCAACCATAAAAAAAACTGCAAACTCTGGCTTGAGTTTGGAGCAATTGACGAAAGCTGCCGGGTGTACATAAACGGTAAACTTACAGGCAAGCACATATTCAACAGTAAGATTGATGACGACGCATGGCACAAGCCACGCAGATTTGATATTACCAGTGCAGTGTTTCAGAAAAAGAAAAATCTTCTTGTGGTAAAAGTTCAGGATGCTTTTGGTCTTGGAGGAGTACAATCAGCAATTCTGTACCAGGAACCAGTAAATCTTCTTGTTCAAGTTGATTTTTCAAAAGAGATTAGTAGATGGCAGATATTGTCTGAAAATTTGAAATACCCCTTAAATTGACGGGATCTCCATTATAAGATTTAATTAACTCTATAAACAAAGGCCGGGGAGGAAATATGCAAAAAAAGGTTGATGTAGAAAAGGCGCTTGAAAGAAAGTATCCTGAGCAGGTTGTTCTTGTGACAACGAGAAATAAACAGGGTAAAAACAATGTGATGGCAGCTGGTTGGGTTACAATGGCGTCAAGTGAGCCGGTAATGTTTGTGCTTGGTATCGATGAGGAAGCGTTCACATATCAGAACATTCTTGAAACAAAAGAGTTCGTCGTAAGCTTCCCATCAGAAAAAATGGCGAAAGAAACCCTTTTTGCTGGAAGCGTTCACGGATACAACAGGGACAAGATAAAAGAGTCCGGGTTGAAGATTCAGGACGCAGAAACTGTAAAAGCTCCGATTCTTGTTGACGCTATTGCAAACTTTGAGTGTAAGCTTGTTGAGATTACAAAACCCGGTGACTGCCCGCTTATTGTTGGACAGGTCGAATGCGCATGGGAGAATACAAACAAAAAACTCAAAAGGCTCTACACAGTCGGTAAAAACCACAAACTTGCAGGCGTCAGAATAAAAAAATAATTATGTCGAGAAAAATCCTTTTAGCTGTCTTTCTTGTTTCCCTTGGTGTTTTGATGTTTGAGATATCTCTATTAAGGATTTTTTCTGTCCTGATGAGATACCACTATGTTTTTTTGATTGTTTCAATGAGTATGTGTGGACTGGGTGCCGGCGGTATACTGGCTTTTCATATGAAGAGAAAATTAAAAGATACTGACAATCCATACCGGGCTATGTTTTTTCTAACAGTCCTTGCTGGAATTACAATGCCACTGTCAATTATGCTTCTTTTCAAGACGCCTCTTAGAGATTTTTTTATTCAGTATACTGCAATTTCAATTATTCCTTTTATTCCTTTTCTGTTTGCAGGCGCTTTCTTTTCGTATGTTTTTGAAGCATTTGGCAGATTGAGCGGAAAAATTTATTCTGCCGACCTTGCTGGCGCGGCAGCAGGATGCATTCTGGTACTGGTGGTTCTTAGATTTTTTGGGGGCATCAACACTGTTTTTATAACCGGTGCAATTGTTTTAATAGCAACCTTGATAATTGCAGAGACAATTAAAACAAAAATAGCATCAGTTTTATTTTTATGCGCTGCAGTTGCCTGTGTCTTTGTTAACAGGGATAACCTATTTTTCAGTATTCCCTTTGTTAGAGATTCCACTTCAGAAATTGCAAAACCGCTTTTTACTCTGACTCAAAATTCTGACTCCAGTGCTTCGATTGTTTATACTGAATGGAATGCCTTTGCAAGAACAGATGTTGTTCAGTTTCCCCGGATACCAGGTATTAAATATATTTACACCGACGGAGATGTTCCAACAACAATGCATTACTTTGATGGAGATTTTGATTCAATTGAATACATTAAAAACACTGTTTTTTATCTTCCTTTTGCGGACCTGAAAAATCCAAAGGTGCTTTCAATCGGCCCTGGGGGAGGAATTGATATACTTGCTTCAATTCTTGGAGGCAGTAAGGATATTACCGGGGTTGAAGTAAATCCATCAATGTTTTCCATCATGGAAAAATATGCCTCCTTCAACGGCGGCCTTTACAGTCATCCATATGTAAGAGTTTTTCTTGATGATGGAAGAAGTTTTGTAAAAAGATCAAAGGAAAAATATGATCTTATTTTTCTCGCACTTACCCAGAGTGCCACAAGCCCGACAACCGGTGGAGTCCTTACTGAGGGGTACATTCATACAAAAGAAGCATTCAAAGACTATCTTGACAGGCTCAATGATGATGGAATGATTGTTTTTATTACCCAGAATGAGTTTTTGCTCCTTCGCGGTTTTGCAACCTTCCTTTCAATACTTAATCAACCACATAAATCAGGTTTAACCAATCTGATGGTTTTTACAGTGCCAGAAAGTCAGTTTGAAACAAGTCCATATAGATACATTCTCATTGCCGGCAGAAATGGTTTTTCTGAACAAAGGAAGGTCAAAATTAAAGACATGGCAGAAAAAATCGGGATTGCGCCTATTTTTGTGCCTTCCTTTGTGGCGAAGCCTCCTTTTAATAAATTTGGAGATTATATTGACCTTCACGGATTTATCGCAGAAATAAACAGTCAGCTGGAAAATCCAGTTAATCTTTTTCCTGTTTCTGATGATAGCCCCTTTTTTCTTGATTTAAGCTTTGGTGTACCCTTGCAGTTTAAGAAACTGCTTTTTTTGGTATTTTTTTTCGCGCTGGGAATTGCTGGATTTATTCTACTGAGGGGTTTGAAAGAAAATTCAGATAAAAAGTTTTTAATCCTGACTGTTTTCATTACTTATTTTGCCATTATTGGCGTCGCGTATATGATTGTTGAGATTGCGCTGATTCAAGAGTTTATCCTTTTTCTGGGCCATCCCACATTTGCCGTGAGTGTTGTTCTTTTCAGCCTGCTTGCAGGAAGCGGCACCGGAAGTTTTATAAGTCAGAGATGGGAAGAAAAGCTTTTGCAAAAGATTGTGATAACTGCTTTTTTGACAGGTGCTGTTATTACTATTTACACTATTTTCCTTCACAGGGTGCTTGATACTTTTCTCTATCATAACCTTGCTGTCAGGGCCTTTATAAGCGTACTGGCAATAGTGCCTGTCGGGTTTCTCATGGGAGCGCCATTTCCATCCGGCATCAGGATTATAAAACAGTACAGGTCAGAGATTATTCCATGGCTGTGGGCAATAAACGGGTTTATGTCGGTCTGCGGTTCTTTAATTGCTGTGATTATTGCCAAATTAAAAGGATTTTCAGCAGCTTTTTTAACAGGCGGTTTGCTATATTTACTGCTTTTTTTGGCTTGTTTACTATGTGTGAAAGCAAATAAGACAAAACAATTTCTGTTAGAATAGGCTATGATTGATTGAGCGGGAGGAAATATGTTAAAGCCTCAAGTAATTACAGTCGGAGAGATACTTGTTGAGATTATGAGAAAAGGCAAGCGCTCTTTTCTTGAGCCAGGGATTTTTTTAGGTCCATATCCAAGCGGAGCTCCAGCGATATTTATTTCGGCTGTCAGTCGCATCTCACAGAAAAAAGTTGAAACAGGTATTATTTCTGTTGCTGGAAAAGATGATTTTGGAAAAATGGTAATTGAAAGATTGAAAAAAGACGGTGTTGATACATCAAGAATAAGGATTTCAAATATCACAACTGGCACTGCATTTGTCAGGTATCTTCCGGATGGAAGCAGGAAATTTGTATTTCACACAGGAGCTGCCGGGCTTCTGGAACCGAACGATATAAAAGAAGATTATTTTTCATCTATAAAGGTCCTTCATATCACAGGAAGTTCCCTTTTTATCAGTCCTTCAAGCTTTCAGGCATGCAAAAAAGCGCTTGAAATTGCTATTAAACACAGAGCAATCATAAGTTTTGATCCAAATATCAGAAAAGAGATGGCATCGTTTAAGGAAAATGTTTCAAAGATAAATGATTTTCTCGTCCATACGAAAATCCTTTTTACAACAGAAGAAGAAATCAGTGCCATATTCGGTGAAAAACCAGTAAAATCAATTGTGAAAAGATTGCTCAAAAGCGGGGTTGAAATAATAGTTATAAAAATGGGCGAAAAGGGTTCTGAAATTTATTATGAGGGGCGAAAAATAGAAATTCCTGCAAAAAAAGTAAAAGTTGTTGACCCGACAGGCGCTGGCGACACCTATGCAGGTGCTTTTATTGCTTGCTACATACTGGGAAAAAAAATCGAAGAATGTGGAAAAATTGCAAGTATCACAGCGTCATTGAAATGCACCCGGCAGGGACCAATGAGCATTCCTGAACTAAAAACTGATGAAAATAGCAGGAAGGTTTTTTGAAATTAAATAATGTGAAACCGGAAATTCCACTAAAAAATTTGAGGTTAAAAAGGCACTTGATTATATCTTTTTCAAATGAGTGGCAAGATTAATTCCATACATCAGATGCCCTGTTTCATTCGGGTGGATTCCATCAACAAAATAAAAACTATCGTGAGGCACAAGAGAAAGTCCATCAATGACATTGCAACCTGTCTTTTTACCTGCGTCTTCAATTATTTTTCTTACATTTTGCAATAGTCCTGCTTTTTTCTTCTGGTTTTCTCTTTCAGTCCAGATAGGTGTTATGACAAAGATTTTTGATTTTGCAAAAATTTTCTTCAATTTTTCAAGATAAGCGTACGCTGATTTGGCTATCTTTTGAGCTGAAAAATCTTTGTTCCAGTCATTTACACCATATGCAACAGTGATGATATCTGGTTCGAATGGAAAATTTCGGTCAAGAGATTCAGCATCAAAAACAAATCCACCAACACCCTGATTTATAAAGTCGGCGTTAAAAATTTTCGCAACAACGCAAGGATAAGCACATACAGGACTGATACAATCCATACCCTGAGTTATTGAATCTCCGAGAAAAAGTATTTTTTTTTCTTGTTTTTCAATTGGTTCTCCATCAGCGCTACA
>JAMWBU010000009.1:0-34944 GCA_023819255.1 Candidatus Omnitrophota bacterium | reverse complement strand
ACCTCAATTTCGACAGAAACAGGAAGATGCAATTTTATTTTTCTTTCCTTCTTATCAGGGAACCGGAAAATCTTTATCCTGAATTTTTCCATTTCAGGCATCAAATCTTTTATTCTGATTGATTTAACAATTGTGCCGTCAACCTCAAGCTCAAGCCCGAGATAGTTCCTTGCCCTGCCTTTCAGTGCAAGTTCCGCTTCTAAATCCTGTGAATCTGTTTTCATTGCGATGCAAACACCTGATAAACAACCTGTCCGAATTCTTGTGGCTTGTCCATATTTTTCATAAACGGCTAACTGTTTTTCTGTAAAACGAGAATGCGTTTGAGGTATTACTCCATGCAAAAATTTTGGGTCAATCATAATACTGCTCCTTTTTTATGCCGGTTGGCCTAAGCATAATTCCACCAGTAATTATATCACTGAATTTTGCGCATTATATTTTTGACACAACATGCAAATGATTATAAAATCTCAAAAATCAAAACTGCGGGGCGCAAAAATGAATAAGACATTGTGGCAGTACTATGTTGATAAGGCGAAAGAAATAACTGAAAAAGCACTTGAAAATATCAAAAATCTGGAGCGATGGAAAAAAGAAAGGCAGCAGATAAGAAAAGAGTTTTTTATTTCTGCCGGACTTTATTCTTTCGAGAAATGCGATCTTTCCATCAAATTTTTGGGGGAACTAAAAAAACCTGGCTTTGTTGTCCGAAAAATTGCCTATCAGATCTTTCCAGATTGCTGGAGCAGCGGGCATCTTTATCTTCCTGATCCGATGCCTGAAAGAAAACTGCCCGGCGTTCTTTATGCCTGCGGACATTCAGGACTTGGAACACACTGGTATCACAGGCATGGTGTTATGTGGGCAAAAAGGGGATACGCCTGTTTTATTTTTGATACCATAAGACAGAGCGAAAATACTGGAGACCACCACGGCCTTTTTACCGGAAGGTGTCTTGATTGGATTTCAAAAGGATATCTTTCGACAGGCGGAGAATTGCTGAATTCAATCAGGGCTCTTGATGTTTTATGCGAAATGCCTGAAGTTGATGCAGAAAGAATTGGATCAACAGGCATCTCTGGCGGCGGAGCGCACAGCCATTTTCTCGCAATTGCAGACGAAAGGATAAAAGCGGTTGCGACATCCGCGGGTATCAGCGTTGTTTCATCAGCGATAGGATACAGGACAATGTTTCAGCATTGCGATTGCATGTATACATATGGAAATTTCCAGAGAGATATCAGTGAATTTTCTGCATTGATTGCGCCCCGACCGCTTCTTTATTGCTTTGCGTCTGATGACAACTTATTTTTCAGGGAAGAGTACCTTGCGCTTTATGACAGGGTAAAAAAAATCTATAAGCTTTATGGCTGCGAAGACAAATGCGAACTTTTTGAATATCCAGGCCCACATGCTTATTCAGAAGCTTCAGTAAAAAAAATAAATGACTGGTTTGACAGGTATGTTGCACAAGAACCACACCCGGAAGTCAAACTTGAAGAAAATTTCATACCTGAACCAGAATTGGCTGTTTTCAATGGAAAATCGCCTGAACCGAACAGGCTGAATCTTCTTCCAGAATTACTCACAGTTCAGAAAACAAGATTTCTGCCCAAAAATGAACAGGAATGGAATCAGATACGCGCTGAAACTGTTTTGTGCCTTAAGAAAAATATCTTCCACTGGCTTGATAGATGTAATGAGAAAATGGAAATAAGCAATATCGGAAAATGGATTTTTGAAAATAGAAATTTCCGCAGATACAGAGCAGAGGTTTCAGGAATGGAATGTTATATTGAGGCGTTCTTTCGCAAGCCAGAAACAAAAACCACAATCGTTGCTACTGGCGACTATCATGAAAATGTGGATACCCTGAGGGAAAGAATTGGCGAGGCAGCCGAAGATTGTAATCTTGTACTTGTTGAACAGAGAGCGTGCGGAAGAAACGCTGCTGACATAAAACAGGGAAATTACTTCCTTTACAGGGCTGGCGCTCTCTGTGGAATAACGCCTGCGATGATGTGGATGAATGACCTGAAATACATTGTTGAATATTTTAGAAATGCGCCTGAGTGCAGGGGCACAAATTTTGTTCTTTATGGCACAGGTGAAGCAGCCGGAAGTTGCCTTTACTATTCAATCTTTGATGAAGAAATATCCGCAGTAGTTCTTGACAATCCTGTTGATACGCATAACGATGGCTGTTATATCCCGGGAATAATGAGGGAAATTGACATAGCAGAAGCAACAGGACTTATTGCTCCTAGAGTTATTGCTGTAATTTATACAGGAAGGCCATACTGGTTTTTGAAAATGCACTGGGGAATAAGGGTATATGAAAGACTGGGTATAAAACATAGATACATAATGACAAACAGCACTTATGCAGGAATTAAAAATGTGCTTTCAAA
The DNA here is from genome assembly GCA_023819255.1 of Candidatus Omnitrophota bacterium. Classification (GTDB taxonomy): domain Bacteria; phylum Ratteibacteria; class UBA8468; order B48-G9; family DTJG01; genus DTJG01. Next base: position 32,530 of record JAMWBU010000009.1, on the reverse strand, counting down.
ACTTGGATAGCTTTATTGTTTTTTCTTCAGGGTCTTCCAGAGACAAAAAATAATAAGCAATGTCACACAGCTCCAGGTGCAAATAAGAAGTACCCAGCCTGCTGGGTTCATAATTTTTTCTCCATCAATAATCTGTCTTTTTTTTCCCAGGCGAGATGCACCAGATAACCGATAGAGACAAAAAGAGCAAAAAGAATTAATCTCGCAAAAATGATATAAGGGACCAGATTTTCAGGCATATTTTTCATCAGGATTATATCTTTTGCTTCCTTTATAATCCAGGAAACAAGAATTACAACAAGGAATGTCGGTGTTATGTATTTGATAATGAACCTGTAAAAGCCGGGTAGTTTAATATCGCTGCCTGCGTGCATTTCATCCCATGCCCTGTCGATCCCGAAAACCCATGAAAAAAGAATTGCTTCAATTGTTCCAAATAGCACAAGCGCAAAGGTACCTCCCCAGAAATCAAACTCATCGAGAAAACCCTTTCCCAGAAGAAAAACAGTCATATTGCAAAGAACAAATGTGACAGATGCAAAAATTTTTACTGCTTTTTTCCTGTCAATATTGAACTCGTCTTCAAGAAAAGCAATGGCGGGCTGGGCAAGAGAAATCGAAGAAGTGACTCCAGCGATAAAAAGAAGGAAAAACCAGAAAAATCCGAAAATAGAACCATAATGAATGTTATTCAAAGCAAGAGGCATTGCAACAAAGCCAAGATTGAATGCGCCGCTTGCCGCAACATCCTTGACTCCAGCTGGACCAAAAAACAAAAATGCAGAAGTGATTGCTATGCTTCCACCAAGAACAATTTCTACCCATTCATTTGTTGCTGCCGCGGTTAGACCTGAAAGAATAACATCATCATTTTTCTTTAAGTAACTGGCATAGGTCAAAATGACGCCTATTCCAACGCTGAGGGTGAAAAATATCTGACCTGCCGCCGCAAGCCACACCTTTGCGTCAAGCAAACTTGAAAAATCAGGGTTCCAGAGAAAACCAAGGCCGGCTGCTGGCGTCCAGTCAGGATGTTCAGCAAACATCGGTTTTAAAGTTAATACTCTTATCATCAGAACCAGTCCAAGGATAAAAAGCACAGGCAATCCGTATTTGCAGACTTTTTCAATTCCTTTTTGGATTCCGCCAGCGACTGTTATGATGTTTATGGCAAAAGTTAAAAGAAAGAAAATATAGGCAGGAACAAGGGAGAAGAAAAACTGGTTTTTTTCAAGCCCCTGATAACCTTTGAGAAATGAGATCATTGATGATTGATCCTGGCAGGCAGCCAGTTTTCCTGTGAGGGAAAATAAACTGTAGCCAAGAAGCCATGACTCAATGTATGTATAATATGTAAAAATTGCTATGGGTCCAAAAATTCCTATCACGCCAAAGTATTTTATGAATCTGTTTTTGTTTGCGATATTGTGGAACATTCCAGGGGCAGTGCCATGGCCGAATCCACCGCCAAATCTTCCAAGAGTCCACTCAATCCACATCAGAGGGATTCCGAGAAGAAGAAAAGAAACAAGATAGGGAATGATGAAAGCGCCACCGCCATTTTTCACTGCCTGGACCGGAAAGCGCAGAAAATTTCCAAGACCGACTGCACTTCCTGCTACTGCAAGTATTACCCCTATTCTTGATCCCCAGCTTTCTCTTTGAGTTTCAGCCATATGGACTAAGGTAAAATCATTCTAGCAAGAAAACTTTTTCTAACAGTTATTGCCCTGTGAGGGCAAACCTCAAAACAACACAAACAATTTATACACTTTTTTCTATCAATTTTCAAGTCCTTTGAGATTGCCTTTGCCGGACAGATGTTATAGCACTCCATACATTTGCGACACAGAGAATGATTTATCACAGGAATTATGTTGAGTTGACTCGCAAGATTTCTTAATGCTTTTGAAAACATTCCAGAGTTTTGCATTCTAAAGATAAATGATGACAAAGGCGCCTGAAAGTCCTTCATTACTTCAGGGCTATCTCCGACAACTTTTATTTCCGGGATTTCATAAGCGCCTGTGTAGATTCTCAGAAAAGGAATCTGGCTGATTTTTAATCCAGCGCAGGCAGCGCAAACAAGATCAACACACACAGCATTTTTTCCTGCGATAAGGTAGCCATAGCGTCTTTTTCTCCCTGATGCAGGGCCGTTTCCATCCATTATTTCAACTGCGTCCACGATATTGAAGATGATTCTGTCCTGCAATAATCTGTACAGTTCAACAATAAACCTGTTGAACATTTCAGGCTCAGGAAACTTAGTATGCAAAAGTCCTTTCGGATAACCGGGAATGAGCCCGTAAATATTTTTCATTGCGCAGGTTAAAACTGTGATATTGTGGGTCTTGAATTTTGGAAGATTGAAAACCGGTTTTTTTAAGGCAAACTCTGAAACAGGAAAAGAGACATTTCTGCCAGAGACATTGAGATTGAATACAGTGCTCTGACCTTCAATCCTGACCAGCGTAGCGTCTGTTTTTAGAGAAGCATTTTTATAACCACAGGTTTCCCAGTAGTGCTCAATAGATTTTTGAGTATTCGGCGGGCTGTCCCCGATATAGACAGGTTTCGGCAACATTTCTGAAAGCGCTTCAATGATTGCAGGGTGGGTGGTTACTGCCTGATCAGGACCTCTTGCTGAAAGCATATTTGGCTTCAGCAACACTTCAGAAGAAAAATCCGGATTAAGCAGTTCAAAAACTTTTTCAATGGCTTTCCTGACTGTGTTTCTGGAATAATCAGGGCATCTTACAATCGCAATTTTCTCGGGCATTTTCTGGCTTATTGTTCAGAATATTATACCACCTAAACTGAAAAATAAGCCCGCCGTCAAAATTATGATGAATCAGGGCGCACATTATGATATACTTAAACAAATGGACAAAAGACTGTGGCTTTTGATATTTGTATTTGCTATTTTCTGTTTCATTCAGCCAGGCAGTTCTGCAATAAAACCCTATGAAGACGAAAACTGGACAATTGCAGAAAATATCATTGATGCCCGGATAAATGAAATTCTTAATAAGTACAACGCAAAGATGAGAAATCCCTGTTCTGATTATGTTTTTATCAGAAGAGTTTATCTCGATGCTGCAGGAAGGCTACCGACACTTCAGGAAATAGACGATTTTATAAAGGACAAGAAACCAAACAAAAGAAAAACATTGATAGACAATCTTCTTGAAAAGGACGATTTTGCGCTTTACTGGTCTATGAAATGGTGCGATATACTCAGAGTAAAATCCGAGTATCCAATAAATCTCTGGCCAAACGCTGTCCAGGCTTATCACAGATGGATATACGAGAAAATAAGAGAAAATATGCCCTATGACAGGTTTGCAAGGCAACTTCTTACTTCAAGCGGAAGCAACTTTCGTGTTCCGCCGGTAAACTTCTACAGGGCAATTCAGGGCAGAAGTCCCCAATCCATAGCAAAGGCGGTTTGCCAGACATTTATGGGCATTGATTTTGAAAAACTTCCGCAGGATCAAAGGGAGAATCTCGCATTATTTTTTTCCCGCGTCGCATACAAAAAAACAATGGAATGGAAAGAAGAAATAGTGTATCTGAATCCTGAACCCGCGAAAAAAATCAGGACGGCTTTTATTGATGGAAAAAGTGTGGAAATTTTTCCTGAAGAAGACCCGAGAATTGTTTTTGCGAACTGGCTTATTTCGCCTGAAAACAAATGGTTCAACAGAAATATCGTAAATCGTATCTGGGCATGGATTATGGGCCAGGGCATTATTGAACCGGTTGATGATGCATATGGAAGGGATACCCCAGGAAAAGACTTACTTGTTTTGCTGGAAGACGAACTTATAAAATCAGGCTATGACCTGAAGCATCTGATCAGGATAATTCTTAATTCCCGCACATATCAGCAATCTTCAATACCGACGCGGGACACAAAAAATTCTGAGATTCAGTTTGCCTTTTATAAGGTGAGGCAGATGGAGGCAGAGGTTCTTCTTGATGCTCTTTGTTATATTGGTGGAAAAGGAGAAGAGTATGTCAGTCAGATTCCTGAGCCTTATACCTATATCCCGAGGGAAAACAGAAACATAGGACTTGCTGACGGAAGTATCACCAGTTCTTTTCTCATAACATTTGGTAGACCATCAAGAGACACAGGCCTTGTAACGGAACGTTCCAGCAAACCAACAGACAAACAGCGTCTTTATATGCTGAATTCCTCTGATATCCAGCGGCGTATTTCTTCAAGTTCTGAACTGAGAAAGGCCATATCTCAATTGTGGAGAGGTAAAAAGGAAAGTATCAACACTATTTATAAAATTCTTCTTTCCAGGCCAGCAACAGACGAGGAGATTTCTGTTATGGAAGAATACTTTAGTACATCAGGTGTTCAACCTTATCAGGTGGCCGGCGACATTGCCTGGGCTTTGATAAATAGCAAGGAATTTATCTTTAAACACTGAGGGAAAAATGAAAAGCAGAATAGTCTTCGTGTCAATTTTTTGCGCAGCCGCGATGACTCTGGCAGCAGGTGATTCTTTACAGAAAACAAAAGCAAAATCAGTTATTCAGATATGGATGTGGGGCGGCCCATCTCAGAATGATACCTTTGACCCAAAGCCAGCTGCCGGATATGACTATTGTGGGCAGTTGGACAAAGCAATACCGACAAATGTCCCTGGAATAGAGATAAACGGATCTTTGCCAATGCTGGCAAAGATTGCGGATAAGTATTCGATAATCAGGAGTATGACTCATGGCATTAATGGACATGAGTCAGCAGCATATTATATGCAGACAGGACATAAGCCAGGCACCGGGCTTGTTTATCCGTCTCTGGGAGCCATAGTTTGCGCTTTTAAAGGGAAGACATATGCTGGAAAAATTCCACCTTATATTGTTCTTACCCAATCGCAGGGAAGGTTTTCAGAAGAGGGATTTCTGGGTCCATTGTACAAGCCGTTTGTTACAGGCGGAGATCCAGGCCGTCCAGTATTTGCGGTTGAAGGCATTGTTGCCGAAGGAATAACCCAGCAGCAGCAACAAAGGCGTCGCGAGCTTCTTGGTAATCTTGATAACCTTGGCAGATTAATGCCAGACTATCCTGATTTTGTTCTTTTTGATCAGGCACAAAACGAGGCGTATGAAATGATTCTTGGAGAAACAAGAAAGGTTTTTGACCTTTCAGAGGAACCGGATGAAGTTAGAAATAGATATGGCAGGAACTGGTTTGGTCAGACATGCCTTGTTGCAAGAAGGCTTGTGGAAAAAGGTGTGCCGTATATCACAATAAATTATCCGGGCTGGGACACTCATAAACAACATTTTCAGACAATGCAAAGGAAACTGTCTGAATTTGACCAGGGTTTATCAGCGCTTATTGAAGATCTTGAAAAACGGAATTTGCTTGAAACAACGATTATATGGTGCAGCGGAGAATTTGGAAGGACTCCGAAGATACAGTGGGAACCACCATGGAATGGTGGAAGAAACCACTGGGGGCATTGTTTTTCTGTGCTGGTGGCAGGAGGCGGGTTTAAGGGTGGATTTGTTGTGGGCGCTTCTGATGATAAAGGCGAATATGTGGCGCAAAGACCTGTGTATCCTGAGGATTTGCTCAGAAGTATTCTGAAACTGATTGGGATTGATCCTGATGAAAATCTTCCAAATGACAGGGGAATCGATGTAAAGGTGTTGCCATATCCCGAGGGATATTCTGGTCAGGGTGAACTGATAGAAATTATGGGACTAAAATAATGAAGATATTAATTCTGGTGCTTCTGATATTTTCCTGCTGCGGTTTTTCGCAGGTCAATCAGCCATACATTGGTTATGTGTATCCGGCTGGCGGACAGGCAGGAACCACTTTTTCAGTAATCATCGGAGGACAGAATCTAAAAGGAGCAAATTCTGTATATTTTTCAACAGGTGGAATAAGCGCTAAAGTTATTGATTATCAGGGACCTTCAGGTCCATTAAACCCATTGCAATTAGAAGAATTAAGACGAAAGCTTCAAGAAATCAGGGATAAGCGAGCGGGCAAAAAAATCTCAGAAGATACAAGAACAGAAACAGAGAAACTGGTAAAACTACCGGATATTCCTGAATTAAGAGATCTTGAGAGCAAAACCCCAAAACAACTTTCTCTGATTTATGAAAAGTATCTTAATCGAGAAAACAAGCCAAAACCGCCGATGGCTGAAGAACTGCAACTGCAGATTACAATAGGAACCGATGTTGCGCCTGGTGATTATGAACTATGGCTTAAAACACCCGCAGGATTAACAAATCCAGTCATTTTTCAGATTGGTAAATATCCGGAATTTTGCTGCACATATAATCAGCGCAGGTATGAAAACGAAAATATTGACAGGGAAACTGAAATACTTCAAATTCCCTGTGTGTTAAACGGAAGAATAATGCCGGGCAAGGTAAATAGATTCACTCTTCGTCTTGAAAAGGGCAAGGAAATCTTTATTATTGGCCAGGCAAGAAAACTGGTTCCATACCTTGCAGATGGGGTCCCTGGATGGTTTCAGTCGGTTATTGCTCTTTATGATGAAAAGTGGAAGGAGGTTGCATATGCTGATGACTATTATTTTCAGCCCGATCCTGTGATAGAGTTTAAAGTTCCTGAAACAGGCATATACTTTCTGGAAATCAGGGATTCCATATACAGAGGAAGAGAGGACTTTGTCTATCGCATATATGTGATGGAAAAACAGGAAGCCGGAACTCTTTTCCCGCATCTAATCAATCCTGTTTATGGATTGGATGAAAAGCTTTCGCAGTTGCCTGAGAATGTAAAAAATCTTCCAAAATTTAAGGAAACCGAGCAGAACTTACCTTTTGCGCAGTCAATTTCAATTCCTGTATTGATAAAGGGTTGCATAGATTTTCAAAGAGATATTGACACCTATCGCTTTTTTGGCAGGCAGGGAGATACGATTGTTGTTGAGGTTTTTGGAAGAAGAATCGGTTCTCCCATAGATTCCCTTATAAAGCTGAAAAATCAAATGGGACAAATTATCCAGTGGAATGACGATGCGAAGCAGGATGTTGAAAACGGGCTTTTAACCCATTATGCGGATTCATATCTGATGGCTAAACTTCCATACACTGGAAACTATACACTGGACATTATTGATGCGCAGGGTCAAGGTGGCGATTCATACTACTATTTCTTGCGTGTAAGCAAGCCATTACATGATTTTAATCTGATCGTAAGCCCCTCTCGAATAAATGCACCCGCTGATGGCAATGCGGTGATAAAGGTTTTTGCTGTCAAAAAGGACGGATGGGACCAGGATATAGAACTGAGTATCAAAAATTGTCCTGATGGTGTTGTTCTTGATGGCGCAAGAATCCCCGCTGGAAGAGACAGTGTTCGAATGACCTTGAAGGTACCTTACAGCTATGCCGGACAAAACTTAACCTTAGAGATTGAGGGTATCAGTAAGATTGACGGAAAGGAAGCGATTCGTACCGCGAAAGCGGCTGAAGAAAAGATGCAGGCATTCGCTTACTTTCATCTGGTTCCATCAAAAGACCTGGTTGTTTCAGTGAATAGAGCAAGATTCAGACAGTTAAAAACCAGTATACAGCAGCAGGGTGGCGTGAAAATTCCAGCAGGCGGCTCTGCCATAATAACCTGCGAGGCAGAAAAATGGTTTAAACCAGGGTCATCAATGTCTTTAAGTTTTGAATTGAATAACCCGCCTGATGGAATAAAAATTGCTGATGTTAGTTTTGAAGCAGGAAAATACATTCTTACATTAAGCGCTGATAAAAAACTTTCAGGTTATAGAGACAACCTGATTATAGAGGTTTTTGAGGAAGTGGCTCAGAAGCAGGGCAGAAAAAAAACTCCAGCAGGATTTTTGCCTGCGATACCTGTTGAAGTGGTGAAAAATGAATGAGAAAGTTGGGTTAGTTGTTAAAAATGCGTTTCAATCTTCTGGCGCGAAAGTATCTGTCGCTTATTCTGGTTTTTGCGGCAGGAGCGGAGTTAACGAGTATCATATTACAATTGTTCCAGAAAAATATGACTGCATTTCAAACCAGATTGAATGGATTCAGGAGTCCTATAAAAAACTTCTTGAGAAATTGAATCTTAAGTTGGATTCCTGTGTTTTCAGAAGGTTTTTCTTTAGCGATCTCGCAAATCAACATCAGTACATTAAAACTCATTCCCTTTTAAACGAGGCGCAGAATAATTGTGCAACTTCTATTATTTCTCAACCCCCTGGACCTGATGCAAAAATTGCGATGTGGGCGTATCACATCTTTGATGGCGGTTCGTTGAATTTCAGCGATAATGGTTTAGCAAGGCGCAAAACGATTCATTTCTGGGATACCAACATTGCCTGTCCTGAATGGAAAACCGTTTATCAGCAGACAGAAGGCGTTCTTTTGAAATACAAAAATATTTGCGAAAAAAGAAAAATGAGGATTTCAGAAAACCTTATCCGCACCTGGTTTTTTGTTCAGGATATTGACACCAATTACAAAGAATTTGTGGAAGCCAGAAAAAAAATTTTCGCTGAAAACGGGCTGACGAGCGAAACGCATTTTGTTGCAAGTACCGGTGTTGAAGGAGCATCCACGGATGTCAGGGCAAAAATTTCAATGGATGCTTATTCAATTTTCGGGATTGAACAAAAACAAGTGCAGTTTCTTGTGGCTCCCGAATACATAAGTCCCACTTATGTCTACGGAGTAACCTTTGAAAGAGGAACTGTGATACATTACAGTGATCGCAGACACATCCTGATATCAGGCACAGCGAGCATAAACAACAAAGGCGAGATAGTTCACCAAGGCAATCTGATAAAACAGTTTGACCATACATTGAAAAACATAGAAGTTCTTCTGAAACAGGCAGGCGCGAATTTTGAAAATGTTTGCGTTTTCATTGTGTATGTAAGAGATATAACTGATGCTGGCGTTATAAGGCAAGAAATGAAAAATAGGTTTGGAAACATTCCCTGTCTTGTGACCTGGTCGAAAGTATGCAGGCCTGGTTGGCTGGTTGAGATTGAGTGCCAGGCGATATCTGATCAGCACAATAACAATTTTCCTGAATTTTAGATAATTTTACAGAACAAAATGCAGTAATCCACGGCTATGTTCAATTCATAATTTTTTTTCATACTGTCTTTTTCAATGAATATGTAAACACTGGAATGCGGGAAAAAGGATATTTCAAAAATAGGAGTTTGACCTCGAATTGATATCAGCTATGTTTCTTAACAACGAGCACAGGGCAGGGCGCTTCGATAAGAATCATCTCTCCGGTGGTGTTTTTCCCGCCCTCGCAAGAATAAGGACTTCCGCCAATGATCAGAAGATTTGCATCGGTTTCTGTTACAACCCGGGCAATCTGTTTATGCACTGTTCCCCACATAACGCGAATATCGCAATCAACGCCTTTTTCCTTTGCTATCGCCTGGAATCTTTCAACAAACATTTTCCCTTCTTTTTCGAGGTCCTGCTCGATATTCTTCCTTTCATTTTCTTTAAACAGTCCGATCTTGATGAGCTCGCTCAACCTTGAGCTGTCAACAATATGAAGGATGGTAAGTTTCGCATTTAAAATTCGGGCAAGTTCTATGGCATACCTCACAGTGTATGACGAAACACTGTCCACAGTGCAGGCGACAATGATATGCTTGATAAACGACATCTATTTCTCCTTTTTAGCAAGCTTCTTTTTTATTTCCTTCAATGTCGCAAATGCTTCTCGCGATTCTTCGTCAAGCCTTTCCGCAATAATTCTTGCGACTTCACTATAATACGGAATATGAATTTTTTCAAGAGCATTCACTTTTTTGGTTGTTCTCTGAAATTCATTTTCTAACCGCATAAGTGTAATTTTTTTCTCTGCAAGGAGCGCGATTTGTCTTAATGTTTCCTTCATAAGGGTAATTGTTTCATCAACAAAATGACTGACTCCAAGAGGGCTGAAATATGGTGGATTTTCTTTTATATTCAGAGAAACAACCGGAGTAAGTGCGCCCATAATTTTCTTTTCTGAAAGGTCAAGATCGATCTCTGTGGCAATAGCTGCAGAAATTCGCTCGATGTTGGTTTTTCCCATTGATACAAGGGCTTTTGAAAGAGCCTTATACGCATTATTGAGCAGGTCATCCACATCTTTTTTAATTTTTTCGACAACAACTGTAACCGAAGAGATTTCCATTAGCAAAATTTTTCTTTTTTCGTCCAGAAGCTGGTGGCCTTCTTTGCAAAGAGCAAGTGTCCTTTTTGTCTTCAAAAGATTCGTCTTTGTCGCAGGAATTTTAACAATCATTTTTTGTGTCTGTATCTCTGTTTAATCTGCTGCTGGCTTATTCTTATCAGTTCTTCTTCAGGAAGATTTGAAATAATATCCCAGCCCAGTTCAAGGCTCTGGTTAAGCGTCCTTCTCTCATTATACGACTGATTTACAAACTTTGTCTCAAAAATCTCGCCGAATTTAAGATACAATCTATCAAGGGAAGAAATCTCTTCTTCTCCAATTATAGAAGCAATTGCTTTGATGTCCCTGGTTCTTGCGTATGACGCAAAAAGCTGAGAAGCAAGCGACGGATGGTCTTCTCTGGTTTTTCCTGAACCGATGTTATCTTTCATAAGTCGAGAAAGAGACGGGAGAACCGATATCGGCGGATATATTCCCCTTGAGTGAAGCTCCCTGTCAAGCACAATCTGTCCTTCAGTAATATAACCGGTAAGATCAGGAATTGGATGTGTGATGTCATCGTTTGGCATCGTCAGGATTGGTATCTGTGTGATTGAACCTTTTTTGTTCTTTATCCTTCCTGCTCTTTCATATATGCTGGCAAGGTCGCTGTAAAGATAGCCTGGATATCCTTTTCTTGCCGGTATCTCTCCTCTCATTGTGGACAGTTCTCTCAATGCCTCGCAGTAGTTTGACATATCAGTGAGCAAAACAAGCACATGCATATCTTTTTCAAAAGCGAGAAATTCAGCCGCGGTAAGCGCAAATCTTGGTGTCATCAATCTTGTAAGAGACGGGCTATCAGCCAGAGAAAGAAACATTATCACATTATCAAGAACTCCTGTTTCTTCAAAACTTCTTATGAAAAACCTCGCGGTGTCGTATTTCACTCCCATGCCGGCAAATACAATGCAAAAACCTTCTCCTTCAACGCGAGCCTGCCTCACAATCTGCGCCGCAATCATATCGTGTGGCAGTCCGCTGCCTGAAAAAAACGGAAGTTTCTGCCCTCTAATAAGAGTATTCATTACATCAATGGTAGAAATCCCAGTTTCTATGATATTTTCAGGATAATCCCGCGCTGATGGATTTATTGCTATGCCATTGACATTCATTTTTTCTTCAGCGATAGGCTCTGGCAGTCCATCAAGAGGGTTTCCCAGTCCATCAAAAATTCTGCCAAGCATCTGCTGGGACACTCCAAATTTTAGGGGTTCGCCTTTGAATCTTACCCTGCAATTTTTCAGAGCCAACCCTGTTGTTCCACCAAGAACCTGCACTATGGCATACCCCTCGCCAACCTCGAGAGTTATTCCAGTCCTTATTTTTCCATTTTCTTCTGTAATTTCCACAATCTCATTGTATCCGACATTATGAATGTTTCTTATCACAAAAAGCTGCCCCGCAATTTCATCAAGTACTGTGTACTGGCGAAGATTATACATATTCATTTCAGTAATTTCTCCATCTGTTGTTCCATTGAATCTACAAATTTTTCAAGCTCGCTGAGTGTTTCCTCACTGTAGCTTTTCATTCTCACGATGCCTCGATAGACATCGCTTTCTCTCAATTCATCAATATCGATACCCTGTTTTATCAATTCTTCTGCCTTTCTATGGAATGTAATTATCGCTTTAAACATCAGAAATTGCTTTCTCGCCGAACAAAAAGTATCAATTTCATCAAAGGCGCTCTGTTGAAGGAAAGCATTCTTGAATAAAAGGCAGGTTTCAAGAATAATTTTCTGCGTGTTTGGAAGAACATCAGGTCCAATAAGTTTTACAATCTGCTGCAGTCTCTGTTCCTTTTGAAGAAGGTCGAGTATTTCATTTCTGTATCCAATCCAATTGCCATCAGTGTGAGCATCCCACCAGAGTTTTATATCATCCACATATTCAGAGTAGCTATCAATCCAGCTTATCGCGGGATAATGTCTTGAATATGCGAGGTCCCTGTCAAGAGCCCAGAAACAGCGAATGAATCGTTTTGTATGGGAAGTTACTGGCTCGGAAAAATCTCCGCCCTGCGGAGAAACAGAAGCAATAACAGTAATGGAACCTGTGCTTCCATTAAGATTTATAACTCTTCCTGCCCTTTCATAAAACTCTGCAAGCCTTGAAGGAAGATACCCGGGAAAACCTTCTTCAAGAGGTATTTCTTCCATTCTTCCAGACAATTCCCTTAGCGCTTCAGCCCAGCGCGAGGTTGAATCAGCCATTAGAGCAACCTGATACCCCATATCCCTGAAATATTCAGCGATGGTAATTCCAGTATAAATACTCGCCTCCCTTGCCGCGACAGGCATATTTGATGTGTTTGCTATGAAGACCGTTCTTTCAAGCAAGAGTTTTCCTGTTCTCGGGTCCACCAGCTTTGTAAAATTTGCCAGAACATCGGTCATTTCATTGCCGCGCTCTCCACATCCAACAAAAACAACAATATCCGCGTCAGACCACTTTGCGAGTTGATGCTGAACTACTGTTTTGCCTGTTCCAAAACCGCCTGGCACAGCGACGCATCCACCTTTTGCCACAGGAAACAATGTGTCTATAACTCGCTGGCCTGTAATAAGTGGAGTGTTTACATCTATCTTCTGATTGTATGGACGGTTTTTTCTAACAGGCCATCTGTGGTACATCCTTACAGAATGAATATTTCCGTTTGACTCAATTTCAGCCATTGTTTGTTCGATATCATAATCGCCCTCTTCTTTGACAGAAAAGAGAATTCCAGCAGGTATGTATGGCGGCACTAAAATCTTATGCTTCACCAGGGTTGTTTCCTGCACCTCGCCAATAATATCTCCTGGACCAATTTTTTCTCCGATTTTTCTCAATGGTTTAAAGTGCCATTTTTTCTCTTTATCGAGAGCTGAGATATGTATTCCCCTTGATATAAAATCTCCCTCCTGCGCTTTTATTTTTTCGAGAGGTCTCTGAATGCCATCAAAAATATTACCAATCAGGCCTGGACCGAGTTCAAGGGAAAGGGGTATTTTATCTGAATAAACAGGATCCTGTGCCTTTAATGATGTTGTGTCTTCGTAAACCTGAACATATGCAACATCTCCTTTTAATCTTACGACCTCGCCGACAAGGTGAAACTGGCCAACCTCAACCATATCAAGAATCCTGATATCCTCATTGCACCTTATCTGAACCACAGGACCATTTACTCTTATTATCGTACCTATTTTTTCTGCCATTAAATTTCTTCTCCAACAAGTTCAGAATAAACTGTATCATAAAGTCGTTGCAATCTCGCAGAAAATGTATTGTCATACATTATAAAGCCATCTTTTGAAGCACCGATGACGCCGACATCATTAAAATCAGATTTAACAAAGGTTAACGATACATTCTTTTTCAAATCCCTTTTGCAGATTTCTGCAATCTCTTTTTCAAAATCAGGATTAAAATATTGTGCGTCAGAAGGGGCAAATTTAATGATTATATCAGGCAAATCAATCACTGCCACGCTTTCAAGCACAGCATTTTTCAGGAAATTCTTGTATTCCGGGTCATTTCTGAAATTCTTTGCCTTTTCTTTGACCTTTTCAATAACGGCTTCAGCAAATTCTTTTTTTGATTCAAGCTGCATTTTTTTCAGTTCCATTTTAATTGCGGCTTCTGCTCTTTGCCTCATTATTGATATTAATTGTTGGGCTTTTTCTTTTTCTATTATAAGAGTTTCTTCAGCCGACTTTCTTGCATTATCCAGAATTTCTTCGGCTTTTGATTTCGCCTGCCGAACAACCTCGTCAATTTTTGTCGCCGCGGCTCTTTCAATTTCAGATATTAGCCTGCTGGCGGACGATTCATCATAATTTTTTTCCATTTTGTTCCCGTTCAGAAATCATAACACTTGCGTATGACGGTATTTCCAGAATCAATGGCTTTGTATTTCTTAATGTAAATTTGTTTATTTCATCTCTTATCAAAGAGGCAACCTTATCCGTTACAATAATTATTCCCGCGTCCTCAAAGCCGGTAGTTTTTGTAAAGGCATCAATTGCCTCCAGTTTACTTCCAACCTCAAAGGTTGAGATATTAGCCAGTTTGAAAGCAGCGGAACTATCAAAATCAGCAATACAATAGAATTTCATAAATTATTGCACCCTTGCAAGGATCATTATTGCCGTGATAAGCCCGTAAATCGCAATTCCCTCAGCGAGCCCGACAAAAATCAAAACCCTTCCTGTAAGCTCTGGTTTTTCTGCAAGCGCGCCAACCGCAGCTGTTCCAACATAAGCAACGGCTATTCCTGCGGCAATTGCTGCAAGTCCTGTTGAAAGAGCCGCGGCGTAGAATGCTTTACCAACATTGGCGGGATCAGTGCCTGTAGTTTGCGCCCACACAAAGGTAAAAGCGAAAGCCATAAGTGCCAGCGCAACCTGCAAAAATTTTCCAAAAACCTTTTCAAAAAATTTCATCTAACGCCTCCTTTTATGTTAAGTACTCTTCAATCTTTTCACTGAAACTTTTCAAAACAAGCGGTTGATAAGCGGTTTTGCCTGCGACAAAAAATCTGGAGAAAAACTCGTAATAATTCAAACGAAGCGACTGGATCATCACAACAAGACCTTCCAGACCTATAACAAGAATATTTCCAAATATTATGGATACCCAGGATAACCAGTTCATTTGTGCTCTTTTCAACATATCTGAAATAGCAAAGATTGTCATAAAGAAACCAAAATGATTGAGGGCAAAGGCAGCTATACGAATAAACGAAACTGTATTGGCAACATAACCGAGCATTATCTCAAAGATTTCAAGGCCGCCTTCGATAAAACCAACCAGAATTCCTTCTTTATGCCTTAGTGATTCAAAAACACGCCTTGAAAAAATAGCAAAAATGCATAAAGCGAAAACCGCAGCGAAGATTTTTATAAAAACGCTCTCGGCTTTCGAAAAATAAAGCGCGGCAATACCTGCGCCTGACCAGAAAATAAGTCCAGAAAATAGCCCTGCCTTGTCGAAAAGAAATCCTGTTGTGTCTCTGTTGAGAATGCGATTTGCGATATTAAAAATAATTCCTGCTGATAAGATTAAACCTCCAAATATTATGCATGTGCGAAAGATTGAAGAAATGTTTTCCATCGGGTTTATCCAGAAAGGATGAAACTCAATGCCAAAGAAACTTCCATACAAAAACCCGAATATCATTGAAGAGATGCCAGCATATGTGGCTAAATGTCCTGCTTGTTTTATGCCCGGGCCGGATTTCCACAGCATCAAAAGCCCAAGAAGAACAAAAATGGCGCCATGCCCTATGTCTCCAAACATTGCGCCAAACATTAGAAGAAAAGAAAATGCTACAAAGGCTGTGGGGTCAAGCATTCCATAAACAGGTAGTCCATATGTTTTAACTATAAGTTCAAATGGCTTGAAAAATCTATTGTTTTTCAATTTAACAGGTATTTGCTCCAGAGGTATTCCTGTTTTTTCTGCTACCACGCACCTGCAATAAGATAAAGGGTCTGTTTTTCGTATAATCTCTATTGCCGACTGTTTTTGATTTTCAGGAATCCATCCTGAAATGATTATTGTTGTTTCAGTGCTTGCTGTGTGTTTTCCGGCGATGGAAATTTTCTGATATATTTCAAGAGAAGTAGATATTTTTTCCAGTGTATCCCTGTTTTTTTCGATAAACTGATTAATCATCGCAGTGTTTTTTTCAAGTTCTGTCTTTTTTGTTGTTATTTGTTCCCTGTATTGTTCAACGGTGGTATCGCTAATTAAAATATCAGAAGGAGCTGGAGACCAGCCAACCTCTTTTTTTATTCTTTCAAAGATAGATATGTCCTTTTTAAGAACAACAACTCCAACAATCAAGTATCCATTGTTCTCTGCGCCCGGTATAAGGAGATGAGGAATGGTCTCGAGCATATTTTCAAGGATTGAAAGAATGCCTGCTTTTATTTCTCCAATTTCCGTGTGAATAAAGGTAAAACTATCAGAAATAAAAGGCATATACACGGGTTTTTTTTCAAGAAAGTCCTGCAAATGAGAGATTTCCTGCTGAATTCTGTGTTTTTCTTCAAGAAGCGGATTGAGAGTTTCTTCTATTGTAGAAAGAAATGTTTCAGCCTCAACAAAACTGATCGGCGTTGACCGGGTGGAAAAAGAAAATTTAGTTTCACTGACAATGAAATTGAATCTTTTTTCAATGTTTTTCCATTTTTCAGCAGTCGCGCTTTGCCACAGACGAATATTTTCATCCATCCCGGGTATCGATGACGCATCGTAAGGATGAAAAAAGCCAGCGTTAAGCAGTTTTGCAATAATGTTGCTGGCTTTACTTTTCCTGACCACCGCATTCAAAAGAATAAGTTTTTCCGGCAACATCTTGTCCCTATTGATAAATTTTCGTTTCAAGATACTTTGACATAAAGATACTTACAATACGTTTCGTTTCCCTCAGTTTAAGAAAGATATATCCGAGTGGAATTCCGATAGAAAAAGGTGTTTGAACAAGCGCTTTTCTAATCTGGCGTATTATGACACCTTCAAGAATAGTGTCTATTTCAGAAATCTTTTCAGGCAGATGTTCAATAATCTCAGTATAATGAAAAGATATTCTCAAATCGCCTGAAGGCATATCCTGGTTCATCAATTTTTTCAAATCATTTTCAGAAAGGTGCGCTCCGCCAGGAATAAATCCTGATAGTTCAACGGGTACCTTCCCCTGATAATATAACCTTATTCTTGCAAGCCACAGGAGATTTTCCCTGTCTATTTCTGCTCCGATAATACTGGTCGCAATGGGACTGTCAGCGGCAGAAAGTTTATCTATTGCTTTATGTAATTGCTCAAAATACTGTCTGTCTATGGATATCTCTACAGGATAAAGAGAACCGGTTTTTTCAAACTTTTCCTTTGCTCTTTCAATAGCGTGGTCATATCCTGAATTCTTCAACAACTCCGTTACATCATCTATTGTTTTTGCTTTCAAAATTTCTGAAAATTCGCCTGCTGGCTGATAATATGGTTGTTTTTTGTTCCATAATCTGAGGGCGACCTTCAATTTTTCAATGCTGTATCTCCGGTCAAGAAGCGAAATTATCTGTTTTTCATTTTTTGACAGAAAAAAGGATGAAATTTTTCTTATGTTTTTTCTGTCATATTCTGTACAGGAAGACTCGAATTGTTCTGGAGTGATAGTTTCGCGATTTTTTATAAAGCCTGCATATGCCGTTTTTTCAAGCGCATCAAGAAATGCGTAAAAATCCATGCCAGATGCTCTTGAAAAAAAATCCTCGTCAAGCAATTCGGAAAGAGCCGCTCTGATTCGCGTATTCGGGTATGCGTATCTTGAAATTTGCCTCATTTCATTCAAAAAGTTTTCCTGTAAGATGGCCTGTGTCAACGATTTTTCTAAAAACTTTAAAAGCGGCAGATTCTATAAGGGGTTGCCAGCTATTCTTTATCGTTTCATTTTTTTTATTTTCTTTCGCAAAAATCTGTTTTTTTTCACTTTCAATATTTTTTTCAGCTTCCCTTATCATTTCTCTGACAGTCTGCGATGCTTTCAGCTTTCCTTCTTTGATGATCTCAGCGGCTTTTTTTTCAGCGTCAGAAATAATTTTTTGAGCATAGTCCTGCGCTTGTTCAATCTTTTTTTTCGCTTCCTGCTCTTTTTTTATTATCCCATTGATTATTTCTTTCACTACGACTCCTGGATTTTTATAAATATATTATCATAGAGACAGGGTTTACTCAATGATTTAATACCCAGACAGAACCTATCTTTTCGTGAAGGTTAATTACAACAACCGCCTGACCTGCAACAACCACCACGGCTTCGCAAATTTTCTACATAGCTATCAAAGTCAAAATCCGTCTTTTTGCCCGAACTTTTTTGTCTGAACTCATCACATTCTGCTCCGCAATCCGGGCATCTGGCCACTCGTTTCCAGCATGGTCCATAGATAGGACTTGTATATTCCTGTTTTTTCCCATCATCTTCAAAAGTTTTCTGGCACTTATTACAGAAGAATTTGTTCATAATTCCCCTCCTTTTAACAGTAATAGCCGACGATAAGTAATTTCCTTCCCCAAAAGGTCGCTTCTATTGTTATTGAACATTTTGAATCGCCACAGGGGTAATTTTTTTGCCCTGAATTTTCATCTGTCTCTGTGTATTTTTTCAATTAGTTGTTCCGCTGCATCTTTCGCAGCGGTCAAAACCGGACACCAGACCGGAGGAATTTTGACACTTCTTTTCCCTTCAGCCATTTCCTCCCAGCCCTTTTTCATTTTTCGCAAACTCAGGTATGAAGCGATGAACATTATCATCATGCCGCCAATCACATTCACAAAAGAAAACAGCAGTTCCATTCTGTACAAGCCAAAATATGAAATCTCGAAAGTTTTTGTTTTAAAAATAAGATAAACAACCCAGAGCAAAAAACTTATTGCTACCATTGAAACCATAATAGCAAAGTATGCAGGGATATTCTTTTTTGAAAATACTTTTATTTTCTCATCTCTGTTATTCATACCCTCCCTATTTATTTTAATCTATTTTTTAATGGCCGAGAAAGTGATGCTAAGTCCATAGCCATCCAGCAAGAAAGGTGTTTCTTTATGAATTTTGATGTCTGAAAATCCCGCAGCGGATAAGAGATTCAAGTAATCCTGCTTGATGATCGCTCCACCAACACATCCTGTCAATAATTTTTTATCCTCTCTCATCTTTTTGGGCAATTGACGTGTAAGAACTATATCTGAGATAACGATTTTCCCGCCTTGTTTAAGAACGCGATAGGCCTCCTTAAACACTTTCTTTTTATCCGGAGCGAGATTAATCACACAGTTTGAAATAATAAGATCGACGGACTCGTTTTCTACTGGCAGGTTTTCTATGTCTCCCTTTCTGAATTCAACATTAAAGTAGTTTCCTTTTTTAGCATTTCTCCTTGCCTTTTCAATCATTTCATCTGTCATATCAACTCCAATAACTCTGCCTTTGTCGCCAACCTTGCGAGATGCTAAAAAAGCGTCAATTCCCGCGCCAGAACCCAGATCCAGAACCACATCGCCCTTTTTCATTGAAGCAATTGCCAGCGGATTTCCGCAGCCTAATCCCAGATTTGCGCCCTTCGGCACATCATTTAATTGTTCGTCTGAATAACCAATGATTTTGCTTGAATTATCCACCCCTGTTCCGCAGCAACAAGAATTACCACCACAGCAGGATTCACCCTGTTGGGCAATTTCGCCGTACCTTTCTCTCACGATTTTCTTTATATTTTTCATAAATTCAACCACAACACCCTCCTTGTTGAGAAGGTGTAAAAGGAAAATTAAGCTCATTACTCAAGAAATCCGTTAATTCATCTATTAATCTTCGCATCTTGTTTTGTGCCTGTAGCAATTTGTTAATAACTTTGTTTTTTCTAACTTCAGCTAATAGCTTTTCGGTTTTCTCTCTTTGTTCCTCTATTCCGGGAAAACCTCCTTGTTGAAAAATTGCCAGAGTTTGTCGGGCTTGTTGAAAATCCTGCAGAAGCTTTTGAGCTTCTTTGTCATTCTGAAATGCCTCATTTGCTTCTTGATAATCCTGGAATTCTTCAGTCTGATGAATAGCTTCTGCAAACTCTTTAATTTTTTGATATAAATTATTCATAATGCCCCCTGGAAAAATTTTTTTTCTTTAAGACCTAACATAATCCTTGCTATTATCAAAAGAACGGGCAATTCCACCACAGGTCCAAGAATGATGGCCAGATAAACAAGGGGATGTCCCGGGAAGGCACTGACCGCCACTCCAATAACTGCTTCGGAGTTTCTGGCAGTTGTAGTGAATCCCATCGTAACTATGTCCTCATAGACAAGATTGAACAACCTGCCGATTATTACAACAAGTATGAATAAGACAAAGAAAAAGACGATTAAAAAAAGAATGAGCAGTCCTACCTTGTGAATGTCTGAAATATCAAGTGATCGCTGGGATACAAACATGGAAATAATCACTATAACCAATGCCCACAATTTCACCTTACCCATTGATGATTTTAGAGGACCAAAGAAATAGTCTCTTCCCTTTTTCTTAATCACAAACTTTTGAACAATATAGCCGAGGACAAAGGGCGCAACAAGAAAAAGGGCAACGCTCCTTATAAGGGTTGAAATCTCCACAGGCACTACCTTTCCAACGAGGATATAAAGATATAACGGCATCAAAACGACTTGAAGTGTTATATTCCACGGAAGAAGTGATATGCCCCATGGCACATCTCCCTTTGCAATATCTGTAAAAATGAGATACCAGCCTATGCATGGCGTGAGGGTATAGAGAATCGCGCCTGCCCAGAAATCAGGATAGTTTTTGAGTATCAGCCAGCCCATTGTCCATGAAAAGGCAGGGATAAAGATAAAGTTGACAAAAAGGGATATTGCCGTGGGCTTTATTTTTTTAAACGCCATTTCCACATCCTTTATTTCAACAGGAAGCATCACTGCAAAGATGACAAAGAATACGCCGATCTCTGTCAGATAGATAAGCGAAGAAAGTTCTTTGTCTATCAGTCGCTGAATAATAATTCCCGCTATGACTGCGCCAATGAGTATAAAAGGTTTTTCTCTATCTTTTGTTGATAGTATAGTCATAATTATCAATTAAATTAACGACTTTTTTCTCCAATTTCACATCTTATCTTTCTTATTTCTTTGGTCGATATGGTTTTTTATCCATTTAAGATCTCGAGATTTGAAATCGACCTGCATTTTCTGCGCAAACGAGTTTTCCGTAAAGCAAATATCCCGCTTGTTTTAATTTTTCCTTGCCGATTAAATCATCGACCAAAAGCGGCAACCGTACAATTGGAGCGGTAAAACGTCTATGCATCTCCCCTAAATATTTTCCCTCCATCGCTTTTCTTTGTTTCCAATAATCATTTGTGATGATGGATTCAGGCAGGATAAAATTTGCCACCACCAAACTGGTGGGAACGCCGATAGTTAAAAGTTCTTCCATAGCTCGGGCAGCTTCCTTAATCGGCGTTGATTCAGGATACATAACAAAACTGAAGGTGGTTTGATTGGTGTCCTGCATCATATCAATTATTTCCTTAAAGCGCGATTTGGTAATTTTATCGACCTCTGTTTCGCCACTTGTTGTAAAAGTTTTGATTTCTATCTGCTTGCTCCAGTTAACAGGTAATTCCAGTAGCCGCAGAGTATGTCCGGTAGGAGCAGTGTCAAAAACAATCACCTCAAAATCTTTTTGGGTGGCGAAGTCGATAAATTTTTCAAAAGTAGCCATTTCTTCAGTGCAGGGGGAATTCAGCTCTTCTTCAATCGCTGCTACTCTTTGTTCATCGTATTTCTTTCTGACTTCAGCTAAAATCTTTTCTTTATATTCACTGGTGGCTTTTTCGGCATCAATGCGAGCCGCCCATAAATTCTTTTCACCAGCAACAAGAGTTGGGCTGTCGGATATATCTTGTTCAAATATCTGACTTAAATGCGATGCCGGATCAGTGGTTAAAAGCAAGGTTTTATACCCTTGCTCGGCAATCCAGAGACTGGTTGCCGCTGCCACTGAAGTTTTGCCGACTCCGCCTTTGCCGGCAAAAAAGACAGTTCGCCTCTTGCCATTATGAGGAATGAGCAATCTCTTTATTTTTTTATCTATCCTTGGGAAATTATTCAGCGTTAATTCTCCTAAGTCTTTTTTATTCACATTAATTGTTATCGGTTGATAAATGCTTAATTTTTTGGCCTGGGTGTGGAGTTTTTCGCCGATTTTAAGCAATAAATCCTTACCCTTAATTTCCTGCGGCTCAAGTTCCATCAAGGTTATGGAGATCGTAAATTTATTCTTGATGAATTCCAGAAATTTTTGCTGTTTGGCGAAACGCGCCAGCATAAATGGATTGTTACAGGCGTTTTGGGGATAAATCCCATTGATAATCAATTCCTGCGAAGTAATCTTGAGTTTTATAAGTTCGGACATGGAACGTTCTGCTTCATAAATGGGCGTAAGTTCGGGTCGCAAAACGAATACAAAAGTAGTTCTGGAAGTGTCCTGCATTGCCGAGATTGCACGGTCAAATTTAGTTTTTGATTCAGCCAGAACCGCTGCCGGGCCGATGCAGGTCTGTCCGCCACCTTCTTCTTTGGCCGCTTTCTCAATAACTTTGCTCCATTCCACGGGCAGTTCCAGTAGCCGTAGAGTATGTCCGGTGGGAGCAGTGTCAAAGATTACTACCTCATATTCTGAGTTCTGCAAAAAATCCGTAAAACGGTCAAAAGCGGCCATCTCGGCGGTACAGGGTGAATTTAATTGTTCCTCCAGGACCTTAAAACTTTCTTCTGGAATCAGGCCGCGAAGCGGGGCAAGGGTTCTCTCTTTGTACTCTGCGGTAGCAATATCCGGATCAAGTTCCACAGCAAACAAATCTGGCACGCCATTGATCTGCACAATCTTGTGGCCGATTTTTTGCTCAAAAACATCAGCCAGATTTGAGGCTGGGTCAGTAGTGATAATGAGCGTTTTTTTGCTTTGACTGGCAAAATAAACCGCGCTTGCAGCAGCCATAGTGGTTTTGCCAACCCCGCCTTTTCCTGAAAAGAAGTAAAACCTTGTCATTGTCAACTCCTGTTTTAAATTTCAAGAGTCCCATATTTCGAGTTCTGCTGGAATTAACCGAACATTATGTGGACAACTTTCTTTTTTATCAACCTCTAACAAGAAGTACGCTTCTATCGCTGTACTCAATTACATTTCTTGATACTGAACCCCATAATATTCCTTTTACATAACCCTTTCCATGCGCTGCCATAACAATAAGCGTTACATCCTCTTCACGGGCTACTTTTATCAAATCGTATCTCGGTTTACCCACACGAAGATGCGTTTTTACATTGAATCCTTCTGCTTCAAGGTCCTGTTTCACTTTTTCAAGCTTTTCAATATCAATTTTTTCAAACTCTTTAAACTTTTCAAGTGTTTGAAGTCCCATGGCTTTTTCGTCCATAATATGAGCCACAATAACTTCTTCCACGCCAGCGTTTTTCAATCCTTTGATGTATTGAAGCGCAGCCAATGCGTATTCGGACCAGTCAGTTGGATATAAAATCCTGAAGAATGGGTTTGAACAGTATTTTTTACATGCTGCTTCATCGCCTCCGTAAACCGCAGGATATTTCGGTATATACACAGGAAGTTTTCCATAACGGATAACCTTATCTGTGTTAGATCCGATAAAGATTTCACCGAGCGCACTCTTTTTTTGTCTGCCAGAGACAATTAGTTCCACCGACTCTTCATTTGCGACTCGCAATATTTCTCTATAAGGTATGCCGACTTCTATCCTTTGTTTTGCTTTAAGTCCGGCCTGTTCAATTCTATTAATTGCCTCGGCGATTTTTATCTTTGCCATTTCAGTTAATGTCTTCACATTTTCAGGGTGATATCCCTCATATTTGTCCATCAAAAGTTTTGCCACATCTATCACATTAAGCAGAATAATTTCTTCTGTTCCAACTTTCTTGAGATTCAAAATGCATGATAGCAGATCGAGAGAAAAATCTTCAAACTTAATAGGATAAAGTATCTTTTTAAACATTGTTAATCCCTCCCTTTAAAAAGTTTATATTCAGTGTTTTTGGCAAACCAGACAAGAACAAGCATCACAGGCACTTCAATCAAAGGCCCGATTACAGTTGCAAGAGCCACTGTTGGATTAAATGCCGTAATCGCTATCGCGATAGCTATTTCAAAATCCCTTCCTGTTGAATTAAATGCAACAGCGACTGCGTCTCTGTAATTCAAACCAAGTTTCCATCCTGTTAGATATACAATCGCAAACATGATCCAGAAAAATAACGTCATTGGTATTGCCATTTGTATTATCAACAACGGTTTCTGGAGTATCAAATCACCTTTAAGAGCAAACATAACTACTAAGGTGAAAAGCAAACCAACTATGGAAAGCGTATCCAGATAAAACTTTAATTTACGAAACCATTCCTCCCCTCGTTTTTTTACACCCAAGAATCTTGTAAGTATTCCAGCCAGTAAAGGTAAGCCAAGATATAACACTACGCTTTCACCTACTACCCATACATTAAAATGGATCTCTCCAAGCAGGATCTTTGCGTATACCGGTATGAGAATCATCTGTATGATTGAATTAACAGCCACAAGAATTATCGCCAGCGGCCCATTTCCAGCAGCAAGATATGTGAAGACTATAACCATTGCAATGCAGGGCGCAAGGCCATAAAGTATGAGCCCAGTATATAAATCCTGTTGCCCGCTTAAAAATATCTTTGCCAGCAAAAGCATGAAAAACGGAGCCACAGCGTAGTTGAAAAAAACGACTATAAAAAGTTGTTTGGGCGACTTAGCCGCCTTGCCAAGATCCTCAAACTTGATATTTGCCATTGCCGGATACATCATCATAAAAAGGCCAACAACCACTCCCAGCACTATGACATTGGGGACATTGAGTTCATAGGTTCCGTGGAATATTGCCTTGATTGCGTCAATCGGCGGAGTTAATTCAAAATTAGAAATTCCGTACCATCTACCAATTGCAATTCCGACGATCATACTGAAAATTACAAACATAGGCAATAATCTGAAGTTATGAAGCTTTTCAAGAAATCTTTTGAACATTTTAAATCCTCCTGCAATTAGGTTTTGATGAATCGGATATCTTTATTGTGATTTTGTTTCATTAATAAATTTCTTAAACTCCTCAAATGTTGGGTATGAACCAATTTTGATAATTTTCCCGTTGCAGATTGTAATTGGTAATGCTTTTAGTTGCCGTTCCTGAAGTAGTTTTATCACCTCCGGGTTTTCCTTAAACTTTTGCGGACTTTGAGTGATGATATAACGTTCAACTTCTACACCTTGTTTTTTTATCTTTTCCAGTGTATCCTGCAGAGAAATAAGAGATGGATCTGGGTTTGGCCCACAAACGCCGGAAGAACAGCACATTGGTGGATCATAAATAATAATTTTTGTTTTCATAATTTTCCTCCCTGTAGTCGTCGACAAACACGGTTTCTGGAGCCTGGACTGCTTGTAATACTGTTAAAATTTAACACCCTCCTGAACAGATCTTTCATTTTCTTAAATGCCTTTTTGTTAAGGGAACAGTATACCCAGGTTCCGATCTTCCTGTCGTGAATTAAGCCAGCTTTCCTCAATTTACGCAAATGGTGGGAAACAAGGGTTTGTTCCAGATTTAATTTTTCTGCAAGAACGCAAACGCACTCCTGCCCTTTCATCAGATGCAGGATGATTTTATACTTGCTTCTGTCGGCAAGAATTTTTATATAGCTCAATAGTTCTTCTTCGTTTTCGGTCATTTCCCACCCTTTAATATGTGAATTATAATTCATATATTAATCTTTTTTAAAATCGATGTCAAGTGATCCAGTTTTACCATAATGACCATTTTTCTTAACTCTGTTATAACCAATGTCGGCTTTTGCTCTGGCAAAGCCTATCTTTCCTTCAGACGCCTGCTCCTTGGCGCGTACACCTGCTTCTACGATTTTTTTTTTCAAAAATATCAAGGTATTTCTTATTCATCTTTCCCAATCCTTCAAGAAATAAAGTTGCTGGGCCTGAATGAGTGTGCGTGGAAGAAATTATGATGTTTTGGGGCCTGATTTTTGTTTCTTTTTCTATTTTTTCCCTGATACGAACAATTATTTCCCTGTTTATTCCAATTAGATCGCAGGATATAAATAAAATTTCATTTTTTAAGGAATCGGCGCCAATATAAACCGCTTTCGCAAACAGATTGTCATGAATACCTGTGGATTTTCTGTTGAGATAAAAACCGTAGCCACATAGTTCTGTATTTGTTCTTGGAGTAATATCAACCTTATGGTAGCCAATCTTCATTTTCTCAACCTTTTGTAATTTGACAAATTATTTCTTTTCAAGCCGCAATATTCCAAATTCTTCAAGTAATTGAAAAGTTGTTCTTGAAAGTTGTGGAATCGACGAAGAATATAACACAACTGATTTGCAATAGGTATTGTGTTTGATATAATAACACCAGGGGAAAAGATTCAGGTAAGCTAAAAGGAGCAAGCGATGCCAGAAGCAGATGAAAAAAAAGAAAAGAATTTCTATCCTGAAATCCGTCAGAAAAATAAAGCATTCTTCCTGAAAGGTTCAAACAACTTTGACTGGGGGATGAAAAACAGGCTGTCAAAGATTTTCAATCCAGTCACAGGTAAGACTGTGATGCTTGCCATTGACCATGGCTATTTCCAGGGACCAACCACAGGGCTTGAAAGAATTGATGTGACAATTTTGCCGCTTCTTGCGTACTCTGACACCTTGATGCTGACAAGAGGAATACTTCGATCAATAATACCTCCCACTTATCCAAACGGTATTGTTCTTCGGGCAAGCGGCGGACCAAGTATTCTGAAAGAGCTTTCAGATGAGCAGATAGCAATGGATATTGAGGATGCGATAAGATTGAATGCAGCGGCGGTTGCTGTTCAGGTTTTTATTGGGGGCCAGTATGAAACACAATCAGTCCATAATATGACCCGTCTTGTGGATATGGGACAGAGGTACGGGATTGCAGTTCTTGGTGTAACAGCAGTTGGAAAAGAACTTGTCAGAGATGCAAAATATATGCGTCTTGCCTGTAGAATATGCGCTGAACTTGGTGCGACCTATGTGAAGACATATTATGTTGAACCTGATTTTGAAACAGTTACCGCGAGTTGTCCTGTGCCCATTGTGATTGCGGGCGGGAAGAAAATTCCTGAACTTGACGCCTTGAATATGGCTTACAACGCAATTCAACAGGGTGCGTGCGGGGTTGATATGGGTCGCAATATTTTCCAGGCAGAAAACCCTGTCGCAATGATACAGGCTGTAAGAATGGTTGTTCATAAAAATGAAAAGCCGGAAAAGGCGTACCAGTTTTACAGAGAATCTATTGAAGAAAAACAAAAAAAGGAATAGAAAATGGCAAAACTATCGTTTCTTCATTATCTGAGATCTTTAACTCCGACACTCAGTGTGAGTGTTATGGCAGCAGATCCAATGCATCTTGAACTGGACCTGAAGAAACTTAACGGCACAGGTGTTGAACTTCTTCATTTTGATATTAGGGATGGAATGTTCTGTCCAGAGATCACCGCTGGCGCCTCTCTTGTAAAAAAGGTAAAAACAAAATTAATAAAAGATGTCCATCTAATGGTTGAAAAGCCCCAGCATAAAATACGCCAGTTTGTCCAGGCAGGAGCTGATATTATTACAGTTCATTATGAGGCATGCCCTGTCGATATTCATGCAGTCCTTCAGGAAATAAAGAGCCTTAAAAATGTCAATGATGTAAATAGATTAGTGGTTGCAGGAGTCGCAATAAATCCTGGTACTCCTGTTGAGCAGCTTAAAAGCGTGCTTGATATAGCGGATATGATAACAATTCTTGCAGTAAACCCGGGATGGGAAAATCAAACCTTTTTGAAATCAACGGCAAAAAAAATAGAGACAGCCATTGACTTGATAAATAAATCAGAAAGAGACATACTTATGTGCGTCGATGGCGGAATAACACTTGAAAATATCGTTGATGTCTCTTATATGGCTCCTGATATTGTTGTTGCGGGAAAGGCTGTCTTTGATGGTAAAAATCCTGCCGATAGCGCGAAATATATTTTGAATGTTTTGAAAAAAGGCAAAAATAAAGCGATATGAATGAATATCCTGAACCAGAATGCAGATACGACCTTAAAAATAGAGTGGCTATCGTTACAGGCGCCGCAGGAGCAATTGGCGCAGGAATCTGCAGAAGACTTCTTGGTTCAAATTGCAGGGTTTCTGCCACAGACATTTCAGCCAGCCGCCTTGATGAACTTGTTAAGAAATTTCAGGAAAAGTATGGCAGCAGAATTATTGGTATTGTGATGGATGTTACCGATCCTGAAAGTGTTTCACAGGGAATTAGAAAAACTGTCGAGATATTTGGTTCCCTTGACATAGCAGTTATCAATGCAGGAATTGCTCATGTTTCGTTTCTCAAGGATATGGATATAAATGAATTCCAGAAACTTGAAAAGGTTAATGTTGAAGGGACATTGCTGATGCTGAAAGAACTGGGAAAACATTTTGAAAAACAGAGAACACCCGGAGATATCATTTTGATTTCCACAAAGAATGTTTTTTCGCCAGGTGCCTCTTTCGGCGCGTATAGCTCCACAAAAGCAGCAGCCCATCAACTTGCCCGCATAGCAAGTCTTGAATTTGCTCCTTCTGGCATAAGGGTAAATATGGTGGCGCCTGACGCGGTTTTTTCTGACGGTGAAATAAAATCAGGGCTGTGGGAAAAGATTGGTCCTGACAGAATGAAGGCGAGGGGACTGGACGAAAAAGGTCTTGAAGAATATTACAGAAACAGAAATCTTTTGAAGGCAAAAATAACAGCAGACCATGTCGCTAACGCAGTATTGTTTTTTGCTTCCCGCCAGACCCCTACCACAGGAGCAACTCTTCCTGTTGACGGTGGACTTCCTGACGCAACCCCAAGATGACTTCATTTTTTGAATCTTTCAAGAATTGAATTTTTATTCTGAAAGAGAAACCTGGCAAATGCATAATAATCATAGATGCCGCCAAGCCGTGAACTTGATGGCCACCAGCTTGATTTATGTCCCATTGCTGCGGCATTGTTTATTTTTATGCCTGTTTCTATCAATTTTTTGAAACTTTTTTCGCTCAACTTTTTCCGGTCTGCCATTATTGATAGTATTGAGTCATAAACAAGAAGAAACTCAAGGATCCATCGCGATGCTTTTACAAGCGAAAATCTTTCTAAAAAACCTTCTCCAAAATCCCAATCGCACGCAAGAAAAGATTTGGAGGGTTTTACCTTTTCAAGTTTTTTTTCTGCGTCCATCGTTTTTTTAAGGGCGCTTTCATAGAGATTGCGTTGATAAGGCAGATAACCTTCCTGTTTTCCGGAAAAAGCGTTTATCAGCATTTTTTTCAGTACCTGCTGGCTTATGCAAAAGCGGCTTCTGTCCCAGACAAGAGGGCAAACAACACTTTTTTCGCCAAAGAGCAAGCTTCGGTTGTTTATACTGTATCTGGCAAGTTCAAATATCGCTTTTCTGGAACCATAAAGTCTTAATGATAATTCTTCGATGCTCTTTTTTGTAATTTCTTCCCTGCGCCATACAGTTTTTGATGGATCATATTCCCAGAGCGATCGGGCAATATCAATGTAATAGACTTCAAGGCCGAGAAATGTTCTGGCAGGTCCCCAGGCATGTGTGTATCCGGTGGCGCAAATTCGTTTTGAGCCAAAAATGTCAAAATATATCTGTGGAAGAAAATCATGGCGAATATTTTTTTCACCTGGAAAAGGAACATAATCAAGAGTGAAATCATCCGGAGCGCTGGATTTGAATATTTTTAAATTTTCAATATAATTTTTGGGATTTGCGAGCCACTGGCTTCTTTCGGGAGGATTTCCATAACCAGCATGAAGCGGAACATGCAGAATCCAGCCGATATTTGAATTTTCACTTCTTGATTTAATGATTTTGGTCAAAATATTTGTCTGACGGGCTATTTTTCTTGTATAACCTGTAAAAATATCGCCATATTTTCTCTGACATATCTGGCACTGGCGGTGGTGCTGGAAAGAAGCAGGCCCTTCTTCTGTCTCAAAAACAAAATCATCAACTCCCTGTTTTGAGAAAAAGCCAATTACTTCTTTCCAGTACTGCTCGAAATTTTTTTCATTTGCTGCACAGGGTACCCTGGCTGTTGTAAATAACCCAACCCTCATTCCTCTATCGTGGATCAAATCAGTAAGCTTTCTGAATAGACTTTTGTCCTTGATAAATGGTGGATACCAGAGCTTGCTGATAAGTTTTTGTTTTTTGATGTCCCATCGACACAGTGGGATTTGTCTTTCGGGTGGATAACAAACGCTGAATAGCGCAGACTTTTTGATTGATTTTCCACTAACAGGGAAAAGCCAGGGTTCAAAAAGACAATGGCTTTTCCACACTCCTTGTTGATATTTCAAACCGCGATATGCCTCAGGAATTGGCCAGTCGCCGCTTTTTTTTGAACCATTTTGCCATAGTTCCCATTCATCTTCGGTTTTTCTGTCATCGGCCGGTGCTTCGGGTATCGTGCATCCCCATTGCATAAAATCTATGCGGTTAAATCTGAGTTCAGAAACAAGATCTATAAATGCTCGCCATTTTTCAAGATTGTAAAAAGGAAACTCAATCAGGTTCTCCATCCAGGAGAGAGAAATAATTAAATTTCTGCGGGTATTTTTCGTTTTTCCGCTATGAAATTTAAGATCTGTGACAAAGGAATTTTTATTAACCTCAGAATGTCTGAAAAAAGCCTGAATTCCATAATAACAGGAGGAAAGGCTGCTTGCTGAAAATTCAAAAATAATTTTTCCCGATACTTTTTCAACCCGCACACAAAACTTTTCATCTGATGATTGCATTAGAGAAAAGATAGCTGTGTTTGTATTACTGGTTAGCTCAGCCATTTTTATATGGCGCAAGGATCTTTTTTTTGTTTCTTCTATAAAGTATCTCGCGCAGGGAAGTAATGTCGTATCTTTCACCACAACATTAACAGGCGGTTCAACCGAATACTTTTTACCTTTTTGAACTATATCTGATGGAAAAATGTCTTCTTTCATCTTTTATGAATGATATTAAAAAAACCTGAAGAACTTACTCCTGAAACAATATCTGTGACAACAACCCTGTATTGGCCAGTGGGCATTGAAAGGTCAACAGGGAGAGAAAAATCAAAAGAGTCATTGTCGAGATAAATAGCGCGCGACCAGAAAGCAATCTCATTTTTGTTTCTGTCAAATACCTGCACCCTTATGGTATGTCCGTCTGCAATACCTGTTGAGGCAATGATTCTGCCGCTAAAATTTATCGTTTCGCCATGATAGCAGTTTTTCTTGCCTCTAACATCAATCTTTTTAACAGTGTAAGGCGTGAAGGCAAGCAAGGCCACCTTTTCCGGTTTCAAGATGTATTCAAATTTTTTGCCCGAGCTAAAACTTTTTTTCTCCCGTACATCATACATTGTTCTTGCTCCTTCTTTCTCGTTCAAAAAGATGGATATTTTTGTTTTATTTCTTATTTGTGGAGAAGGAATTATTCCAACAATGGCAGTTTTGTCCTGCTTTCCTTTGAACAGGAAAACCTCTTTAAATGCGTCTTCCGGCGCAATTGTTATTTCTGGTTTTAATTGACATACGCTGTGAAGAATTTCTTTGAAAACCTTCTTATAGCTTTTCTCCACTTCTTTTGTTCCTGGCTGTTCAACAACAATCTCTCCAGCAGCGCCGGAAGAAACAAGACTTGAGTAAGGAGCAAGATGCATATTCAGATAGATGGTCTTGCCCTTTCCATATGAATTTATTATTACAACAGGAGTTTTATCGTTTGCAATTCCGTAAGAATAAGCAGAAGGCGCGGTTTTTATTCCTGTTTCAGCAACCCACAGGGGTATCGTTTCAGTGCCAAAAATTACCTGTTTTTTTTCAGGCGCATAATTAGCATTTGAACGGTCGATGCCAAATACCTCATCAAGAGGAGAAACCCTGTATTTAACTCCGTGTTCGTCATAAATGGCGCTTTGAGCGTCTGCAATCAAAATACCGCCAGAAGAAACAAATCTTTTTACAGATTCAATTTCAGAGCCAGACATACTGATGCAATCAGCAAGAAAAAGTATCCTCGCGGAATGCGGGATTTGATAGTTTTCAAGTTGAGCGTAAGAAATTAAATCGTGCTGATAGCCAAGATTTTCAACAAGTGTTTTTGCGGCAAAATAAGATGATGTGTGCCTGTTGAAAAGACAGCTTGTATATGAATAAACAAAGATAATTCCATCGTCGACAGGTTTTGAATTTAGAATCAGTTTTCCAATGCCCTGTTTGATTTCCTTTAATTCTTCCCTGTATAAACTCCTGTATATATCGCGAACCGTTCCATCATAATTTATTATTGACTGAAAAATTCCTCCTGGAGCCACAAGGTTTCGCATCTGGTAATAAAGGATCCACCTTGAACCATGGAAAAGATTTTTCCATAGGGTCACCCTGTTTTCGTATGTTAGTTTTCCAAGCATATCATAGCCAGTGTATTGACCGTGTATGCAATTTTTACCCATTGCTCTGAACCATTCTTCAAGGACTCCATTATATCTTCCAGTTATTGAAAGCAACGGAATTACTTTTGACATATCCCACGGACGGGATGAAGTTGTTGTGTAAATGCCATGCATTCCGACTGCGGCATT
>JAMWBU010000008.1 GCA_023819255.1 Candidatus Omnitrophota bacterium | reverse complement strand
GATTTGTAATTGATTGACTCTCTCCGCGCTCCAATAATTCCCCTCTTGTAGAGGGGTGGCAAACGAAGTTTGACGGGGTGTTCCTTCCCAGAAATACTGATAACTCCAGAGTTTAAACTGCTCCTGCAAAAATGCTTTGGCATTTTTGTTAATAAAAAAATCAACTTCGCTTTGCTTTTCAAAAACTCTGAAGGCGCGCTCTAATTGTTCTTCGGTAATAGAAATTCCGTTTTTCTTTAAGGTTTTTAAAATCTCATCTATTTTAGTTACTCGCCCTTGTTCCGAATAATAGACATCAAAAACAATACTTCCGTCTTCGCTTTTGACTTTTGAGTTTTGACTTTTGAGTTCAAAAATTAGCGAGCGTTTTTCGTTGGCTTTTTTATTTTCTATTTTGGAAGCATCAAAGAAAAACTTCAACCCATCAAACTCAACCGGCAAACTTCTGAAAATCCGGTCGGTTTTGACATAATAGAGCATCTGCGTTTTCCAAAAGAGAATGACATCCTTTTCATCAGTATAAACCTTTTCGTAGATATTGTTATGAAATGGCGTTGAGTTGAAATAAATTGAGCCGCTTTCAGTAAAATAACGGCTGAAAAAAGAGTAGAGTTTGTCAAAAAGTTCATCCCTGAATGTCGGATATTTTTCTAATGCTTTTTCCACATCGGCTTTTAGGAGTTCTTCGATCTTGCGGTAGTAATTTGATTTTATCCTCATCAAATTAACAAAACCGCCTTCACCTTCAATCTTGGCGCCGATGAATACATCCTGTAATGTTTTGTAAAATTTTTGTTCTTTAGGCATAGTTAAATCACTTTAATAGCTTATCAACGGAAAAATCAAGAGATTTGGCTAATCTTTGAAGTGTATTAATTGAGAGATTGGCGATGCCGCCTGATTCCAATTTTATTACCGTGTTATAGGAAATATCAGCCAATTTAGAAAGCTGGTCTTGTGATAAGCCCTTTTTTTTTCTTAATTTCTTTATATTTTTGCCTATTGGCGAAATCTTTTTTGAAATAGTAGTATCAAAATAATAGAATGTATCCATAGCGTAATCCTTATTTATACTTATGATACAAAATTATTTTTATAATGTAA
This sequence comes from Candidatus Omnitrophota bacterium, assembly GCA_023819255.1. Lineage (GTDB taxonomy): Bacteria > Ratteibacteria > UBA8468 > B48-G9 > DTJG01 > DTJG01. The sequence continues at coordinate 61,611 of JAMWBU010000008.1, read as the reverse complement.
AGACATTTTTAGGGATTTTAATTCCAAATGCCCGCACACGGGAGGCCTGGAACAAGGGCATTCACCTTTTTTTTCTAAAATTATCAGCTCGCCTGCGAAGCGGGCGGAGATGAAACTAAGAGCGGGGCAACAACACTCAAAAAGGCTGAAATTGAAAACTGGCGGAGAGAGCAGGATTCGGCGCCCTCGCCTCCCACTGCGGCTCGGGTCGATCCGGCCCGCCTCACCGTCTCGGCGGGCTTGCCATACAGCGCTCTTTATTCATCGCGCCGGCAACCACCCGCACAAGTCCTCGCACTTGCTCGGACTTATACGTCGTCTTGCACAGAAAAAACTTCTGTGCTTCGGTCAGCGGCCTCACCTTCTCGGCCTTAGTGCTATACGGTGCTCGTTCTTCCTCGCACCAGCACCGCTCCATTCGAATCCTTTCAAAGAAGTAAAGGCGGAGAGAGCAGGATTCGAACCTGCGGTGCCCGTGAGGGCACATCCGCTTTCGAGGCGGACGCTTTAGTCCACTCAGCCATCTCTCCGTGGTAATGTGGCAACTTATATTATACTAAACCAAAAGAAGCAAAAGCAGGTTCGGTCGCTTCCGCAACCTGAGAGCAGGATTCGGCGCCCTCGCCTCCCACTGCGGCTCGGGTCGGCCACCCGCTGGAATTGCTATGCTTGCTCGCATTGTCTTAACTTCGCTCCCCTGAAATCCAGAAATACACTGTATTTCAGCCTGCGGTGCCCGTGAGGGCACATCCGCTTTCGAGGCGGACGCTTTAGTCCACTCAGCCATCTCTCCTTATTTTATTTTCCTGCATTTTTTAGTTTTTGCCAATATCCGGTAAAAATTTGTGGTAAAATAGTGGCGCAAAAAAATTTTTCCCGCCATTAAAAAAGGAGGCAATATGGTTATGGCATGGATTACAGGTTTAATATATCTTGGCTTTTCAATCGCATTTTTGATTCTATTTTACAGGCTGGTAGTTGCTATTGAAAAAATAGCAAATAAGTAATCTTAACAGAATTTTTGGAGGCCGCTATGATCGCAAATGTTCTTGTTGTTGAAGGGAAAACAATCGCAGAGGTATGGGAAAAAAGTGTGATGCTGCTGTGGGAGAAAGGTGGTATGGCCTCAACAGAATATGATTTACCATTGGATCCGCAAAGCAGAGATGCTACAATGGTGATGATTGTAAATGAGCCTTTTTCAGAACCAAGAATTCATCTCGGGTTTCCTGGAGGAATTGAAGACCTTGAAAAATACAGGCAGGAGGTTGTTTCTGGAGTGCATGATCACTGGATAAAACCCGAAGAAGGAAAATGGACTTACACCTATCACCAGCGACTTTTCAGTTATCCTGCTGAAACAGGAAAAGATGTGAATCAGATTGAATATATCATTGAAAAACTTTCAAAAACCTTTTATTCCCGCAGAGCCCAGGCAATAACCTGGATTCCTTCTTACGATCCGAAAACAGACGACCCGCCCTGCCTTCAAAGAATATGGTGCAGGCTGTTTGTCGAAAATGGAAAAACATATCTAAGGATGAACACTCACTGGCGCTCAAGAGACGCCTACCGCGCGGCATATATGAACCTTTTTGGCCTGACAGAACTGCAAAAATACATAGCAGACGAGATTTCAAAAAGGACAGGCAATGAAATACTGGTTGGTCCGTATGTTGATATCACTGATTCTTACCACATTTACGGCTGTAACTTTGATGATTTCAAAGAAAGATTTCTAAAGCTTATGAAAGAAAGGGATTTTTACAATCAAGACAGATTGAAAAGCAGAACCATAAGAAGCGATGACCCTGTTGCCATTGCTGGCTTTGAATATGGCAGGGAACTTCTGGAAAATGAGAAAAGCTGATGAGGAATTGCCGGAAAATCTCTTCATAATTCTTTCTGGTCCAACAGGAACAGGAAAGTCGTCTATCGCTGTTGAGCTTGCAAAGTTAATACCATCAGAAATAATCAACGCCGACTCCCGTCAGTTTTACATCGAAATAAGCAAGGGCACTGCAAAACCTTCAGAAGAAGCATTAAAAATTGTTCCTCACCATCTTTACAGTTTCCTTTCTTTAAAAGAAAGCTTTACTGTCTTTGATTTCAGAGAAATTCTGGAAAAACTTGTGCCGCAAATCTGGAAAAGAAAAAAGGCGGTAATACTTGTGGGAGGAAGCGGTCTTTACATCAGGGCGCTCTTGAAAGGGATTTTTGATTTTCCTGAAGAAAAAAAGAATATGCAGAAGGAGATAAGAAAAAAATTTTGCGATCAGGAAACAGAAAAACTCTATGAAAAATTGAAGGAGATTGACCCTGCCTGCGCGTCAAAAATCCACCCGAACGATAGGGTAAGAATTACCAGGGCTCTTGAAGTATGGCTCGTTTCAGGTATTCCTATGAGTCAGTGGCAGAAAAAAGCGCAGCCAGCCAGTTTCATCAAAGATGCAAAAGTCGTGTACTGGATTTTGAATATGGATAGAGGAAAACTTTACAATATCCTTGATTTAAGGACAGAGAAAATGCTTGAATCAGGATGGGTTGAAGAGGTAAAAGAAATTATTGAATCTGGCTTAAGCGGCCATCTTAAAGAAAAAGCGCCGATTGGTTATATAGAACTGTGCGATTTTCACCAGGGAAGAAAAAACTGGAAGGAAACTGTGGAGATAATAAAAAGGAAAACTCGAAATTATGCGAGAAGGCAGATTACCTGGTTCAGGAAAGAAAACGGCGCTGAATGGATTGACATTAGCGATATTCCCCCGGCAGATGCGGCGCAGCTTTTATTCAGAAAACTAATGGAAACCGTAAGGGATTAAAAACAATGGAAAAAGAAATAAGAACAGACAGAGTTTTTCCTTTGAAGGATGCAAGCTTTTATCCGGGCAAAGATTTTTGTGATATGGTATTTTTCTGCCCCCCTGTGAAAGGCAATAAAAGATTATGGCTTTTATCAGAAGCAAGAAATCCATTCATTTACATCGACCATCATAAATTCGAACCTCAAAATGTCTTTGAAAAAAATTCTTTCAGTTGGATTGATTTTGGAATTACAGCAATAGAGCTAGCAAAACCCAGAGGATTCGGCCAGATAAAATTTTATGGCATTTCAAAAAAAATAGCAGAAAATTCTTTTTTTCTCATCACCACCCGAACAAACCTGAAGTTTTCTTCAAGCATCAAAGACGCTGAAAGAAAACTTTTCGGAATATCAAGAGATGATTTAGGATTCAGTTTAATAAATCCATCAACAATTGAAGTGGGAAGCCCGGTAAAATTCAAAATGATATTTGTTGCTGGACAAAAAGGACTGCCAGAAAAATCCTATCTCAGATTAAACATCCACAGAGTATTTGCCATGCCGCAGACAGAATCAAAAACACAGGATGGATACATAAAGGTTGTTCGCTCTGATTGCAAAATTGTTTTTAAAGGTGTAAAGGACCCTTCTGATGAATCGCATAGGGACAGGGATATTATCTACTTTTTACCTGATGGAATAAAACCCTGTGGAACAATTGAGATTGAATACAGCTGTGAGAAAAGTTTCATTGTCCCTGTGGAAAGTTATACGGTGGAAAGAAGATACTGGTACTCAAATTTGCCGCCTTTATCGCCTGCGATCGCGCTTGATAGAAAAAAAATATTTATTCCACCGGCTGAAAGAAACGGCCACTTTATAAGGTTTGTCGCTGGAAAACCAGATAGATTGTTTCTGTTTTTCCCAGGAAGGATAAAAATAAGAAAAAAAGTTGAACTTGTCGGCATTATTACTGATAAATACAGAAACATCGTGGATGATAAAAACTGGAAGATGGATATTGAAATACATATCGAAGGGAAAAAAGAAAAGCAGATAAAAAACATTTCGCACAATCTTACTGACAGATACAGATTCTGTATTGATTTTGACAATCTTGAACCAGGAATCTATCGGGCAAAGGCATATGATAAAAACACAGGAAAACTTTTAGCAACAAGCAATCCTGTGGAGATAATGAAACAAGATGATGAAAGGGAACAGATTTTCTGGGGAGAGATACACGGGCACACTGAAATGAGCGATGGAACAGGTATGTTTGAAAAGTTGTATTCAAATGCGAAATACGCAGGATGTCTTGACTTTGCGGCTGCTTCAGACCATGCCTGTTATTTTTCTGATAACCAGTGGGAATTGATGCAGGATATCACAAATAGCTTCAACATAGACAATGAGTTTTGCACACTTATTGGCTATGAATGGGCAGGAAATCAGGGACACAGAAATATCTATACATCTGAAAACAGATTGAAACTTTTCAGGGGGATGTATGAACCAACGTCTAACATAGATGTTGTTTACAGAGAATTTGAAGGTAATGAAAATGTCGTTGCAGGACCGCACACAGGTCATACCGGAGATTTCTGGAAATTCCACAACAAAAATGTTGAAAGGTTTCTTGAGGTCTATTCAATGTGGGGACATTTTGATTCTCTCGCAAACAAACTATTGAATGAAGGTGCGGTGATTGGTTTTACAGGTGGCGGCGACTGCCACAGCGGAAATGTGTTTTTTTCTCCTGAAGATAGAAACGGACAGGGAAAAACTGCGCATTTTACTTCTTACGCCATAAAATACAAGTGCGGGATTATGGCCGCTTTTATGAAAAAACTGGACAGAGAAAACCTGATATACGCGCTGAGAAATAGAAAAACATATGCGACAACATCAGACAGAACCCTTGTTGATTTTTCTGTCTCAAAATACAAAATGGGTGAAAAAGGCAGCAGTGGAAATATCGAGGTGATGGCAGACATTCATAGCTGCGATATAATAAAAAAGATTGAGGTTATAAGAAACAAAAGGGCTGTTTTCTGTGAAAATTTAGAAAGAATGGATACTGTTTTCAGATGGCAGGATAAAAGAATTGAAAAAGGCAGATACTGGTATTACCTGAAAATAACCCAGAAAAACAATGAAGTTGCTTACACATCTCCAGTATGGATAAATGTTGATTAACAGGGAGGTCTTATGGACTTCTATCAGGTGATAAAAACAAGAAGAAGCGTGCGCGCTTATAAAAGAGATGAAATCCCGCAGGATGTGCTGGAAAGGGTTCTGAATGCCGCAAGAATTGCTCCAAGCGGAAGCAACAGACAACCGTGGAAGTTCATTTTGATAAAAGATAGAGAAAGGAAAAGACAACTGGCAGAGCTCTGCCACCATCAGTCCTTTATCGCTCAGGCTCCTGTGGTAATAGCCGGTTGCGGTAGAAACATCCATTACAATAGAGGCGGCTGGATGGGTGATTGCAGTGTTATTGTTGATGTGGCAATTGCCTTTGACCATCTGACTCTTGCTGCAAGGGCACAAGGGCTTGGAACATGCTGGATTGGTTCGTTTGACAATGAAGGGATAAAAAAATACTTAGGCATCCCTGATGATTACAATGTAGTGGCTTTAACTCCTGTTGGTTATCCTGAAGATGATTCTGCTTTCTGTGAAACTCAGGACAGGTTGCCACTGCAGGAGATTGTGTTTTATGAACAATGGGGTAAAAAATGAAAACTAACATCATTCACTTCATCACCCATGACACTGGAAGATATCTTGAATGCTATGGCGCTGATGTAAAAACTCCGAGCATAAATAGGCTTGCTGAAAAATCAACAGTTTTTACAAATTACTTCTGCTGCGCGCCTCAGTGCAGTCCAAGCAGGGCAGGCATGTTTTCAGGACTTGTTCCCCATAGAAATGGAATGATAGGACTTGCCCACAGAGGATTTAAACTGAAAAAAGATATTGAATATCTCCCCCGCATTCTTGCGAAAAATGGATACAGAACAATTCTTTTTGGAATACAGCACGAAGCACGGCATGGAAATCAGAATAAGCTTGGATACCAGGAATTTTCCCCGGCTGAAACAAGATCCTGCGCTGATATTGGACAAATGGTAGTTGAATTCCTTGAACAAAAACAGAATGAACCATTTTTTATTTCTGCTGGCGTTTTCGAAACCCATCAGAGATATCCAATTGTTGAAAATCCTGATAAAAACATTCGTGTCCCTGAGTTTCTTCCTGACAGCATTGAAGCGAAAAAAGACATTGCAGGACTTAATATCCTTGTCCAGAGGGTGGACCAAACCATTGGAAAAATTGTCTCTGCGCTTGAAAATACAAAAAGAATTGATAACACACTTTTTATTTTCACCACTGACCATGGCATAGCAATGCCTGGAGCAAAGGCAACGCTTTTTGACCCCGGAATAGAAATTTTTTTGTTAATGAGAGGACCTGGTATCCCTGAAGGGAAAAGATGCGAGTGCCTTTCTTCCAATATAGACCTTATGCCAACAATCCTTGATTATTGTGGGGTAGAGATACCAGACGGACTTGATGGGAAAAGCTTGATGCCTGCAATAATGGACGAAAAACAAACAATCCATCAGTACATCTACCCTGAACTTACATTTCATGCAGGATATGACCCGATGAGGGCTGTCAGAACACAAAAGTTCAAGTACATCAGATGTTTTGAGACAAGACCATTTTACTACCCTGTGAATGTTGACAACTCCTTTTCTAAGGAACTATTCAAAAAGATGGGATATTTTGACAGATTAAGGCCCTTTGAGTTTTTATTTGACCTTGAAAAAGACAATCTGGAAAGGAATAATCTCATCAATGACCCTGCTTACAGGGATATCGCAGACCAGTTTAGAACCAATCTCATCGAGTGGATGAAGAAAACAGATGATCCACTTCTTTATGGCCCTGTAAATACGCCAGAAGGATGCAGGCTTTCTGTTCCATGGGGATATAATCCTGAAGATGTCTGGGAAAATCTTTACAGATAAAGTCAGGAACTGATTTTTTCGCAAACTTCTCCCATTCTTTCAAGATAATAAGTGTAGTTTTCAAAGGAAACATCAGGCGGGATACTGTGGTCTGGGTATGGAATAAATCCGCCTTCTTCCATAAGAGGAAAAATCCGCTTAATTTCCCTGTCAATGGCATCTTTCCCCCGGGAAATCGCCCTCTTGTCAACACCGCCCCAGATTCTCAAATCCCTGCCATATTTTTTCCTGACCTCAACAACATCCATGCCTGCCTGAACCTCAAATGGATAAAGAAAATTCAAACCTGCTTCAAGCCAGACAGGTATCAGCGGCTCAATATATCCATCGCTGTCAAGACCAATGTATTTGACCTGCCTTTTTGTTAAAAAATCCACCACTTTTCTGTATCTCGGAAGCATAAATTTTCTCGCCATCTGCGGTGAAATAAGCGGTCCTGCCTTGTAAGCCATATCTTCCCAGAAACCGAAGCAATCGATATGCACCACATCAAGTATCTGGCTCATCATCTCTATGATGAAATCAGCATTTGCATCCATCATCTCCTCGAGAAATGCGGTGTCATCATAAAAAAGCATACATAGTTTTTCAACCCCGACAAGATTCCTCAAAGGTCCAAAGAAACCTCCCCATCTATCTGATATGACAATAAGCGGATACGGGTTTGAACGAACTTCTTTCAAGAAATTTTTCCAGTCAGGTCCTATGCGCTGGCTCAAATCCGGATTCATCCTTTCCTTCCAGAAATTTCTGAAATCCTGCCTTGTTTCAACTGGAAATTTTACAAACTGCGGCATTGAACTTTTTGGGTTGTTCTTCATCTCCCTCATCAGTATACCTTCGTGGTTTATGTAAAGAACATGCTCATCATCTTCTTCGATTATCTTTTTTTCAAATGGAGGATGAGGGAAAAACCAGTGGTTAAAGCTTTGCTTGGTGTCAAATTTTCCTTTCAGATCTTTCTTTTCATCAAATTCAGGATTTTCTTTTTTCCATCTTTCAAGTGTCTCGGGCCAGACGCCCCAGACCCAGAACATTGCCCTGTCTCTGGGTTTATACTCCATTGTTGCGTAAAATCTTTCAATATCATTCATTTTCTTATAACACTGGTTATCCAGTGCGCGTAATCTTTATCAATGTCTTCTGCCTCGACAACCACAATTTCCGGGATTTCATACGGATGTAAGTCCTTTATTCTTTTTTTCAGTTTTGAAAGCATTGTTTTTTCAGTTTTCAAGATACACAAACACTCTTTTGATTTTTCAATTTTATTTTTCCACCAGTAGAAACTTATTATGCCATCTACAATCTGGCAGCATGCTGTAAGATTCTCATTTATCAATGTCTTACAGATTTTCTGGCCTGTTTTTCTTTCAGGAAAAGTTGTGAACAAAACAAGGTATCTTTTCACTCAAAACTCTCTGCATATTTTATCAAGTGTATCAGCGATTTTTTCTGCTTCCATCTTAACCAAAATTTCAATAACAACTGCCCTTTCAAGAATCTTTTTGCTCTTTTTAAAAGACCTTCTTGTTTTTACACTCTGAATGTTTGCGAAAAAGTGCCAGTAATTCAGAATGCCGGGATTGATGCCGTTTGCCTTCATTTTGTCTTTGAACTTTTCTGCCTTTTTTTCATCAGGCAAGAAAAATGCAAGAAATGTGGCAATTTCACCCTGGCTGTCATTGTGCTTTCTGAATGAGATAAAATCGTATTTTTCAAGCGCCTGCTTTATCAGCGCCTTATTTCTTTTATGGGTTTCAATGATAGATGGAAGTTTTTTTAGCTGGGCGATACCTAAAGCCGCCTGAATCTCATTCATCCTGAAGTTTGTTCCTTTACGCATCCTTTCTTCAACTCCGCGGGCAAGGTCTGTCCTGTGAGGATGGCCATGGTCGTGATACCAGTCAGTCTGCCGATAAAGATTTTCATCATCAGTAACAACCATTCCGCCCTCGCCTGTTGTAAGGACCTTGACATAGTCAAAACTGAAGCAACCGTATTTCCCGAATGTGCCGAGCTTTTTCCCCTGATATTGAGCGCCTGTTGCCTGGCAGGCGTCTTCAACAACAGGAATGCCGGCAGACTGTGAAACCTCCATTATCGAAGCCATATCGCAGGCGCTTCCCATCATATGAACAGGCAAAATTGCGGATGTCTTTTTGCTGATTTGAGATTTAATATCTTCAACAGAGATATTTAAGCTTTCATCTATATCGCAAAGAACTGGCTTCAGTCCTGCTTCTTCAATGGATTCTATGGTCGCAACAAAGGTGAAACAGGGTGTCAAAACCTCTGTTTTTTTCGATAGATTAAGCCCCTCAAGAGCTGTTTTTAATGCCGCTGTGCCGCTGCTTACGCCAAGCGCATATTTTGAACCAAGAAATTGCGCAAATTCTTTTTCAAATTGGGCTGTTAAAAAAACTCCCTGTCTCTGGGTGTCAAAACCATATCTGAAAAGAACCCCTCTTTTCAAAACCTCTGTAACCTTTTGAATTTCTTCTTCTCCAAAAACTTCCCTTCCTGGCATTTTTACTCCTTTCGGTCATAATGCTGATTGGTAGATTTTTATAATATCCTGTTTTGAAAGACAAACCGGGTGGTTTTCAAGCGGCACCTTAACCAGCATTGCTCCTTCAACAAGCTGTTCAATGGAGCCTTCAGAGATACCTAATTCTTTCAAAGATTGCGGAATCCCGAGGGATTTTTCAAATTCTTTTAATTCACTTATAAATTCTTCTGCCTGTATCTTTTTTCCTGTTAGAAAAAATCCTAACTCCTCCATAGATCTCTGTGTTTCAGGCAAACTTGATTGAAGCACATATGGAAGCAAAACTGCATTGCCTGTGCCATGCGAAATTCCGAAAAGACCGCCAAGAGGGTATGAAAGAGAGTGCACAGCCGTAACACCGGCATTTGCAAGGCCCAACCCCGCGAGAAAACTTGCATAGAGCATCTTTTCCCGCGCCTCAATATCCTGTCCATTCTCAAATGCCAAAGGCAGATTCTCCCAGATAAGCTTCATTGCGGTCATTGAAACAGGTTTTGTGATAAAACTTGCTTTTTTTGAGAGATAACTTTCTATTGCGTGGCAGAAAGCATCCATGCCGGTTGACGCAGTGACGCTTTTCGGTAAACTGACGGTCAAAAGGGGATCAAGGATTGCTGCCTCTGGATAAAGATATTTGCTATTTATTCCACCTTTTTTCTTCTCCTTTGCCCTTATAAAAACAGCAGTAAGTGTCACCTCGCTTCCGGTTCCCGCGGTTGTTGGAATCATAATTTTAGCAACAGATGGAAACCTGAGTTTATCGATGCCCTGATAATCCTCTATGGAACCCATATTTTTTATCAATCCTGCCACTGCCTTTGCTGTGTCAAGGGCGCTTCCACCGCCAATTCCTATAACAAGGTCGCAGTTGTGTTTTCTCGCGATAGCAACACACTCATTGCCGATATCTGTGGTTGGTTCAGAACAAATCTGGTCGTAGATGACTGCTTTTATATTCTGTTGTTCAAGAAGCCTGATTGTTTTTTCCTTTATGTCTGTTTTCTCTGACAGAAATTTATCAATAACCACAAATGCTTGTGAGCCATTGAGTTTTTTTGAAACTTCTCCGAGTTTTTCAAAACTATTTTTGCCCGCAAAAACCTCTGGATTGCAAGTGAATTTAAATTGTATCATAGCATAAATTTTATCCGATTTTGTTCTTTGTGTCAAAGTTTCAAAGCATTTTCAACCAGGCTATTCAAATCTTCAAACATCTTCGCCCAGGACTGCCTGCTGTACTTAAAACCCTGTGCAGGAGCAAAAGGCAGCGCTTCAACAGTAGCAGGAAAGGAAAATTTCAGTTGCGCCATCTTTCTAAAAAAGGATGTCCAGTTAACAAGTCCCCTGCCCGGCGGAATATGAAGGTCTCTATCCCCAGGGTTATCCTGGATATGAAAAGCCGAGATATCGTCTTTGATTGAATCAAAAAACTTCTCAGGTCCATCGGGCCCATAAGTAATGAATGAATGACCTGTATCAAGGCAGAAACCAAAATTTTTAGAGGCGCATTTCTCCCTGAAAACCTTAAAATGCTCAATTTTTGAACCAAATCTTTCACCTTCCGCGCCAGGAAGCATGTTTTCAAGACAAATAGTAAGGTTTAACTTTTCAGCAACTGGTATAAGCTGATCCAGACTTTTCAGCATTTGAACAAGATATTTATCAAAACCCTCAATCTTTACATCATAATGGCTTGTCGTTGGATGAAGCACAACTGCCCCGCATCCTGAAAAAGCAGCCTGTTCCATTACAGTCATTAATCTTTTCACAGATTCCCTGCGTCTTGTTTCATAAAAACAGGAAATATCGTCATCCTGAGTAAATGGAAGATGAAAACTGTACAATTCTATTCCAGCGCTTTTGAATTTATCTCCCATTTCAGCGATTTCTTTCTCAGTTTTGCCTGAAGTAAAACGCCAGTTTAGTTCAAGCGCTTCAATCTTCGAAAACTTACAAATTCCAATGATTTCATCGATTGTCTTATAGATATCAGGGTCAATATAGGCGGCCCATTTCCAGGGTATGCTCATTGTTCTCCTTTTTTGGCTGTTATTATAACCTGTTAGTGAAAATCTCGCTAATTACCAGAAATTCAAGAAAATTTGCAGTTAATTTTAATAAAACAACACTCGGAGAAAAGTTGAAAAATTATGGATAAAAGGTTGACTTTTCGCTTCATATTTTGATACGGCACTTGACAAACAAAAATAATGGAATTAAAATAAATATAAACAAATATAAACATAGCATGAGAACAAAATATTTAAAAATTAAAGATTATATTGAAACTCATATAAACAAGGGAAAACATGGACAGCTATTGCCAACAGAAAAAGAATTATCAAAACAATTCAGTGTTTCCCATATGACAGTGAGAAAAGTCTATGGATACTTTGAAAAAGAAGGGCTTTTATACAGAAAAAAGGGGAAAGGAACATTCATAAGAAAAGTAAACCATATCCAAAAGAATTTGCACTTTTTCCTTTTAATTCCGCATTTTTCAACATATCAAACCAATCCATTCTATATAGAAATATTCAAAGGGGTTTTAAAAAAAATTTCCATTTACAATATAAAACTTCACCTTTCTGATTTTAGCGAATCGCATTACTCGATTTTAAAAGAAATAGAAAAAAATGAATGTGATGCGGTAATAAGCTTTGTTCCAGAAAAAATTCATTATAATTTTCTTGAAGAGTTAAATGACAGAGGATATGTAGTTTTCGTCTTAAATAGAATTATAAAAAATTACAATTTCAATTATATTACATCAGACCACACCCAGGATAGTTATAGAATAACAAAAGAACTAATAAAATTGGGAAGAAAAAAAATTGCTTTCATAGGTTTGTGGAAAGAATATGAGGTATCTGTTTATAGATTTGAAGGGTATAAAAAAGCGCTTGATGAAGAAAACATAGAATCCAATCCAGAGCTTGTTGTTAATTTAATCTCTCCATTTCAAGAACAATTTTTATTGAATAAAACAATTGATTTAATCAGGAGAAAAAATGTTGATGCAATTATTTGTGTAGGATATCACCTGCTTAAGTCTATACTGAAGGGTATTAATGAAACAGGTCTTAAAATTCCCCGGGACGTTGAATTAGCAACATTTGATAGAATTCCAGGCGAAATAGAAGAAAAAAAACATATTCATGAGGTTATACAACCACTGGAAAAAATGGGTGAATATGTAATTGACAGCGCTGTGAATATTATCAAAAAAGGCATGGGTAAAATTGAAATTGAAATTCCATCGCAAATAATAATAAAAGGACAAAATAGAATTTAGATTAGAAAGGGGGTGATAAAAATAATTGAAATCATGCAGGGAGAATTAAAAATTAAGGGGGAGGTAATAATGAAAAAAAGGGCATTTACATTGATAGAATTGCTTGTAGTAGTGGCTATTATGTCAATTCTTGCGGCGATGCTGCTTCCGGCGCTTTCAAAAGCACGAGAAAAAGCAAGACAGGCTGTATGCTTGAATAACTTAAAACAAATTGGACTTGCTGTCCAATTTTATGCACAAGATTATGATGAATGGCTTCCTGCAGCAAGAGAAGAAGGCACCACTCAGAGAACCTGGGTTACATACATCCTTCCATATCTTTTGAAAAGTCCCACATACGGAACGGCACCTATTACCCGTGTTTCATATTTTGACTTATACGATGGGTTCCATCGCACACCCGTAAATGTGAAAAATATATTCTGGTGCCCCTCTGGACCGAGAGAAAGATATACGCCATATGGAACCCCAACAAAGTTAGAAGACGGACCAAACTATGGTTATAATGGATATTGTGGTTTTTTTAATTCAACATACGGGTATCCTGCGTATCCCTATTACTCAAGAAAAAAATTATCAAGAGTCAAGGAACCATCAAAAGCTTTCCTGATTACAGATGTTAGAGCCGGACCTAATGAGACTAATATCTATCGGCATCTTTATCCCTCGTCCAAAACTCATGTGGGGGAAGCAATCTCAAGGAGGCACACTGGGGGTGTAAACATTCTATTTGTTGACAGTCACTGCGAGTGGCGGAAATGGGAACAAATACCCGGAAGCAGTCAGGACTCAATTTTTTGGATGAGGTATGAATTCTAAAGATATATAGAATTCTGTGGAATCGGCCGATTAGATTTCTTTATTTATCACTTGTTTTTCAATTTTTGTTAGATCAAATAATTTGAGAAAGGAAAAAACAGCAGGAGGATTAAATTTACTGGAGAAAATACTGGCAAAATAATATATAGAAAAGAACAATTTGAAACAAATAAATTACAAAATTTCTCCTTTTGAAAAAATATCTGCTCGTCTTAATAGTTTTAATTCCAATGATTATTGAGGAGGTGTTATTATGAAAAAAATTATTTTTTGTATTTTGATTTTATTGAATGCATTACTAATTTTTAACCTAGTAGCGCAAGAAAACTTGATCAAAAATGGGGATTTTGAAATAGATGAAAATAAAGACGGATTACCTGACTACTGGTCAGTTAGAAAAGTAAAGGGTTCTTTATGTAAATATGAGCTTGACCATTCTATATATCATTCAGGGAAATTCTCCGTTAAAATCAGTTTTGAACCATCAGAAGAAAAGGACAACGAAGGATATTATTTCTACGATTTTAAAAATTTTGATACAGGGAAAAAGTACTTATTCTCAGGAAATATTAAGGCAGAAAATTTTAGTGGAATGGTGGCATTATCCGTTGATTATATGGATGATAGCTTTAAAAGAATTCATTCTATTAAGAAAAAAATACCGGTAAAAGGTTCAATTGATTGGAGAAATTTAAAGTTATACGGTTTAGTGCCAGAAGGATGCAAGAATATCAGAATATTTTTAGGTGCAATAGGAAAAAGTGGTCAGATATGGTGGGATAATATTTCAGTTCGTGAAGTTAACGAGGAAGAGAAAAAAGAAAAAATAGTTATTTCAAACTTTGAAAAAAAAGAAGAAACAAAAATTTGGCAGATGAAAGGTGTCAAATCGGAAATAACAAGAGAAAACGCTCCTGAAGGCGAAAACGGACTCAAGGTTTTCTTTCCAAAATCTGAAGCCAACACATGGCCTGGTTTATATAAAGAATTATTTTTAAATGAAAGCGACTGGACATATTTTGAAAGTTTTAATTTTGATGTTTATAATCCGCATGACGAACCGGTTACAGTTAATCTGAGAATTGATGACAGAGAAGGGAACAAGTTTTTTTGGTCTTCCACATGCCTACCCAAAAAGACCTCAACAGTAACTCTTGAAACTGACATTATAACAGGCGTAGACATAAAAGCATTGAAAGGAATTCTAATTTATATAAGAATTCCAAGCAAAGATTATACTCTTATATTTGACAATTTCAGATTTATTTTACAAGAAAACCACGCAATGAAAAATGTCGACACAGAAACAAAAAAGGTTCTTGAGGAAGAAAAAGTTTTTACCGAAAAAGATTTCACAGAATCATTACTATTTGAAGAATTTAAGGAAAGCGCGATTAATGAAAAATCATGGCATTTTACAGAAAATGGCATTGAAACAGGTTTCGGAAACTGTTTTATAAAGGAAAACGGAAGAATTATGAGTAAAATTGTTTATCCGTTCGGGAAGATTGAAGCAAAAGTAGCATTTGAAAAACCTTTAACCCGTGGCGCAATGGCATTCGGATGGAGAGAAAAATTTGGAACAAAACCGAGAATAACAATTTCTGTTGAAGAACGCGACCCAAATATGATAAAAGCCGCAATCTATGATGATAAAGGAAGCAATATGACATGGAAAAATTTAATTCCTTTTGATACAAAATATCATACATATACAATTATCTGGGAAAGTAACAATGTTATTAAATTTTATGTTGATGGCAACTTAAAAATAACAGAGTCGACGAAAGAAAAGATTTCTTTCAGACCAATAGTTTTTTATAACCATAACTCTGATGGAATTTTAAGTATCGAATATGTCAGGTTTTATACTTCAAAAGAAATTAAAGAGAACTTAGAAAAATTCCAGACGCAAAAATTTGAAATTCCCGGATTAATAAATTTTAAAGAGGTAAAATACATTGACGAAACGCCTCTTCCAGATTTAACAAATGAAGAAATTTCCAGAGGATATGTTTTTTTTTCAAGACCATACATAGACCTTATATTTCCCAATTCGGTTCCAAGAGAAGATGAAATAATTAGAAATAATTTAATTGAAATATATGTGACAAAAGGAGAGTTTGAGCCATTAACATTTGCAATAAGAGGATTGAAGGATTTAAATGATTTTCAAATACGCGTAAGTGATTTGGTTTCGAAACAACGAAGAAAAATATCAAAAGATAATATAAGAATAGGCATTGTAAAAACCTTGAATAAAAGGCGCCTTTATAATATAAAGTGGTCAAATGAATATATAAATATCCCAGTCTACGTCGAAGAAAAAAATCTGATTAACATACCCAAAAACACTAACATTCAAATATGGTTAACTATTAAAATTCCAAAAGATGCAGAAACAGGTCAGTATTTTGGAGAAATTAGCATTGAACCGCTTTTGGGTTCAGAAGCAGGCGTAAAATCAACTATTAACCTGAAGGTTAATGTTTTACCTATAGAATTAGAGCAGCCAAAAGGAAAACTTTATGGGCTGTATTATACATCGAAAAAAACAACAGAAACAGAAATATTGAATGACTTTAGAAATATGAAGAATTATGGAATGACAACTGTTGGACTATGTATACCTTTTAACCCTAATAAAATTATTGAAGAAAATGATAGCTTTAAATTTGAGTTCAAAGAAAACGATATATTTATTTTTAGTTTGGAGGCGTATAATAAGGCAGGGTTTACAGAACCAATTTTGTTATTACATGGACCTGACAGATTCGCATACGATTTCTTGAGCAGAAAATATCAAGATATGTCAAAAGAATTTGAAGATAAATTTAAAAAATTTATGCTTTCATTTCTCGAGGAAGCAAAGAAAAGAAAATGGCCCGGTATGATATTTCAGACATTTGATGAACCATCATGGCGGGCAGAAGAAATGGAAAGAAAAACAATAAGAGCGCTGGATATTTTGAAAGAAATTGGAGTCCTGACAGAAATAGATGGACCATTAAATGATTTTATGATAAAACAAGTTAATGGTCGGGCTGATTATTTGAATATAAATGGGGGTCTGGCACCTATGGAGAAATTAAAAGAAATAAAACAAAAAGGACAAAAAGTTTTAATCTACAATAATGATGTTGAAGGATATAGACCTGAAACAATGAGGTATACGGCAGGGTATTATATGTGGATTGCAGAAATTGACGGCGTTTTGAACTGGGAATATCAAGGAACCAGGAAAGACCCTTACGACGATTTAAAGGATATAAAATCAAATTTCATTCATTGGTATCCTAAAACAGAAAAAGAAACAGGAGGACCGGCAATCACCTACGAAGCATTCAGAGAAGGAATAGACGATTACAGATATTTATTAACACATAGGAATATG
Organism: Candidatus Omnitrophota bacterium; assembly: GCA_023819255.1. Lineage (GTDB taxonomy): Bacteria > Ratteibacteria > UBA8468 > B48-G9 > DTJG01 > DTJG01. Next base: position 44,709 of record JAMWBU010000008.1, on the reverse strand, counting down.
GTAGAAAAAATTAAGCTTATGCAGGATAAAGAAGCTGAAACACTCGCAATTGAGTCCGAGGAAAAAATAAAAAATCTTCTTAGCAAAATAAATTACACAACAAGAATCAGAGAACAAGCAAAATGGGCAGAAGAAATATCTGTTGGTCCTAACGAAAAAATGATATCAGGCTCGTTAAAACTTCCAAATGGTTTAAGTTTCAAAGATTACGACGAAATTAGAAAAAAAATCATTGAAGAAATATTGAATTTACATAACTTTTTAAAACAACGAAACTAAAAATCTTTTAGATCAAACTCGTTTTAGATGCACTAACCATTTTCGAACAGGCGATTAAAAGATTGAAAATATCCTTCGGCAAATTTATCTTTTAATGCCTTTAATAAATTGGTCAATATCAATTGCAGCGAGCGTAGTGATTTTAACGCTGCCCCTTGCCCCAATTTCAAGCGAAATTTTTGTAACTGTCTGGTTGTCTGGCGCTTCAAGTATTGTTATAAAATCATAGGGACCCAGCACAGCATACTGGGAGATTATCTTTCCGCCCATCTTCTCAACTTCATTATTAACCTGCTTTATTCTTTCAGGATCCTTTTTAATACTTTCTGCGCCCTGGCTTGTGAGAGTGCTTAGCATAACATAAATTGCCATATTTATCACCTTCCTTTCCTTGATTCGAGCCTTCTTGAAAACATTCTCGCCCTGGTATGAAGATTAACCATGGATGAGGGGAATTTTTGAAAAACTTTCGGCGGCCGGGAATGCAACTCCTGCTTATGGGTCTTATGCATAAGCATCACCTCCCTGTCAGGTTATACCTGAAAAAAACCGTCCTGTCAATGTCTGTAAGTTTGCAAATCACCGGTGAAATTGATAAAAATAAATTTTTTCATCTTTCAGCTTCTCGTTCATACTGCTGCATTATTTTTCAAAACCTTCAAGCAAACCTTAAAACATTTTCTCATCAATCCTTTGAGGGAGTCTACTTTTTCAAACAGTCGTGGTATAAAAGGCGTTAGATAGAAAATGGCTTTTCTCTCGGAGTTAAGAAATTTTTGGGCTCCAGCGAAATATGGGATAATAGCAGCTCTTATTATTTTTCAGGATACGGACCTGTGGGATTGTGCCACAAACCGCCTGAACTCAATCCAAAAATTTCCTATGTCGCGTATGGCACAATGACACATATTCTCGATAGAGCAAGGTTTCATTCAACATTACCAATCTTCAAAACGGTTATTGAAAAAAAGGAGAACAAAATCAGTTGAATCATTTAACGTTTACGCAGTAAGATTCGAAAAAGAACAGGGTCCTGTTTATGCAGTGTGGGCAGGTCCACAAAGACAATGCAGAATCTCTTTCCCAGTTAAGAGCAAAACAAGGCCATATCTTGTTGACAGTCAATGCAATGAAGTCCCCGTTCAGATAGAAAATAGCAGAGCGAACTTCAAAGCTGGAGCAAGTCCAGTGTGGCTAATTGGAGCTGGAGAAATAAATTATTTTTCTCTGGAAGAAACATCTTTCAATTCTCTGCCAGGAAAAGAAGCGAAAGTGCTTGTTGATGGAGAAAAAATCGGACAGTGGCTGGTAGATTCGCAGCCATACCCTGAAATGGAAGCAATGAACAAAAACAGACCTGTAAGAATACTTCCTGGTTTTCAGGTTTGATGTAGATACTACGTCCGTAAAATCAACAGTAGTTACAGCGGATAAAACATTAGATATCAGTCCATACAGATTGAGATACGTGGTAATAAGGCCTGCACAACCTATTGATATGCCGAAGGAAGCAAAAAAAATCGGGATCTGGATATATGGAAATGGCGCCTTGCAGATAGATTTTGAACTTCTGGATGCAAAAGGGCAAAAAATGACAGGTGTTCCTAATGCTCCAACCTATCAACCAGGCACTCCTTACGACGCAAGGCATGCATTTGATGGATGGCAGTATTTCACATTTGACCTTCCACAAACCGGCGCAAGATCAAATTGGAAAGGCAGCAGAGGGAAAGCTCCTTTTAAGCTTTCAGGTCTCATACTGCAACAATACGGAAAGGTGGTATCTCTGGATCAACTGAAGGATCCGGTCAGTCGCGATTGGAAAATCGGGGACATAATTATTGAATAACACGGATCAAACGGCTGCAACATTGTGTATGATTCCGGATTTTTTATAACTCTGGTTTTATCCTGCAAAAGATTCCCTGTGCACGCCCGTTGTTTGTATCAAGCGCAATTGTGATGGTGTTTGTTCCGTGCTGTGGCTTAACAATAACTTTTGTCTGATCAGCAATCGCAGGATTTGTTCCATGCCCTGAAAAAACCTTTTTCTCGTTGAACCAGACAACCACAGGCCCATCATACCCGAGGTACAATTTTGCGCTATCCGCAGGACCAAGGTCTGCCGTTGTGGAAAAAAATATCACTCCAGCCCTATGTTTTATTATTTTTTTAGCATCGACAAAACCAATGGCTAATGCCGGGATATACATTTTTTTGAAATCATCTTCAGTATAGCCGCGAATTTTTTTCCATTTCAGATCTTTATCGTTTATATCAGGAAGGCTTGCCTGTTTTAGAGAAATGTTTTGTACATCAGATACCATCCAGTCCATGATGAAATCTCTTGTGTCAAGTTTGAACAATGCATCAACAAGGTATATGTCAGGATGGCTGAACTGATCAATATCAGGATCATCTGGCGCAGTGTGACCTGAATAATAAGAAAGTATGCATCTTGCAGGATTTTCAGGGTCCTTTGCGACCCCCATATATGAAATGTCGAAACCAGGACCTGATGGCAAAACAATTCTTAATTCCGGTTTATTTTTTATAATTTTAAATACGGCCAAATGGGCAATGTCAGGGTGCAGAAACCACCTTCCTGAAATCCATATATCATCTTCAATCAACCACAAAGCCGGTCCTTCCAGTGGAATATCAAGACGCTTCATTTCCCATTTTCTGTAAGGCGGCTTTGAAGTGCAAAGATATGGTCTTCTGCTTTTATCATCGCATCTCATTATCATCACTGCGGTGCCATCTTTTTTGAAATCAAGGTAACACTCTGTTGGAATATCCTTTCCTTTATGTATTACATACTTTTTCTCCCAGTTTATTCCGTCATCACTCTCAAACCAGGCAACAGTTGATGAGGTTTCACTTTTAAACTCGCCGTAAGCAGCGCAAAAATACCTTCCATTGTAAAACTGGGGCCTCCATAAGATAAAATTATCTGTGCCTGTCATTTCTGTCCACTGGCTCCAGTTTCTGCCATTTTCCGTATGGGCAGCAAAGGCACTAATTTCATCTCCTGCCTCAAAGCCAACAACAAAAAGCCTTTTTCCATCAGTGTAAAGATAAGCATCCCTTGCATCACATTTTTTTCTAAATGCAGCCACGATTTCAAAATGTTTTCCGTCATCATCGCTTCTTAGCACAATGATTTTTCCTGTTGGGTCAGCATGCGCTGCGCCCTGCCTGTAAGCTACATAAAGGGAACCTTTGAAAAAACAGGCTCCTGTAAAAGCATTATGGTATGCGTCATCAGTAATTCTTCTGATACTTTTTACAAACATAATTCCTCCTTGTTTTTGGTGTAAAAAACTTCAACGCTTACAATCCTGACGGTTTCTTTTTTCCTTTCTTCGTCTTTGTGCCAGTTATGGCTTCCATTCATCACAACAATGCTGTTATATCCATTTTTTATCATGGATGGATCAAACTCAAAATTGAATGCGGTATGCTCGGGCACATGATGGGTATAACCTGCAGGGCACAAAAGTTTGTCTGTCTGTTTGCCTTTGAAATTGGGCCAGCGACCATTAAAGCTAATACCAATAGATGGCATTTTTTCCTTTTTTTCCACTACAACCTGAATGATAAGTTTCATTTTTTTGTTTTTCCGGCTCTTTCATCATTGGAAGAACAAATTCTTTTCTGCATTGAGGCTCAATATGACAGGGAACCTGGCCGATTGACTCAAAAAAGTTGTGGACATAAAATCCGACCCCGGATGAAAAGGTATAAAATTTGGGTTTGCCTTTGAGATATTCAGTGTTATGGAGGTTTTTCAAGGATGAATAATCGGCAAAAAAATCTGCGTCTTCCCAGAACCAGTGTCCGGGTGTATCAGCGCAAAAGAAATTGAATGTCTCAATTCCATCGCATCCAAGAGCAAGTTTACCTGCTGCATTGCCTCTGAGTATTTCAGGACTGAAGGCATTTAATCTGTATCCCCTCGCATCAGAAGCGCCAATGGATTTATTTGGAGTTTTTCCAGGGAAATATACCATCAGCCAGTTAGTTCCAAGTTCAACCACACCATAAACCGCGATATCCTTACCAAGCTCATTTTTTATTCTGTCATAAGGGATATCCCAGGATGTCTGCCAGGTATTTGTCGGGCAAACAAAATCAAGCATTCCCTTTTTTCCCATTGCAGGTATATCAATTCCAATCTGCCTTAGTTGTTCAAAAGTACCGGCATATCTGATACCCATGTAAAATGGTTTGCCTGTTTTTTTCGCTTTCATATTGCATAGTTTTCTTATTTCAAAATGCCAGTCAGTTATTAAATCAATCGCCTTTTGTGATGCAGGCGCTTCACAACACAGAGGCCATCGTGTCCAGTCAAGTTCAATGCCATCAAAATCATAATTCTCGACACAGTCCCTGATTAACTCTTTCATATAATTTCGGACTTCCTTTTTTTCATAGTTAAGCCCCTGCCAGGCAATATTTGGACTTTCTTCTGGATTGCTTGTTATTCCTCTTAGACGCATCTTTTTGTCTTTAAAAAGTTTGCAATTCATAAAATCAAATTCTGGTTTTAAACTTGCGCCATGCATGTCATTCATTCTTATTGAAACCCACGGCGAAATCCGATTTCTTCTGCATGCCTTTGTTGCTTCATCTAACCAGTCAGCTCCATCCTCAACAAGGTCAAGATATCTATCCATCAGTATTACCATCTCGTTAAGATACCTGTCAATCTGTTCTTCAGTCATTGGTTGACCGAGAATATGTCCGAAGAAAAATGATTTATCACCCCTTTTATATCCATCAAGGTTTGTCTCAACGCGCTTGCTCGGATACCAGGCAACCTGGGCATTGCTGTTTATGCAAACTGTGTCAACTCCATTTTGGGCGAGAACATCAATACAGTGATGGATATGTTTTGCGCTGAACCTTTTGTTTTCAGGATAATACCAGAGGCTTTTTTCGTTATATTTGTAAAAAAAGCCATTGCAGTCAACATTAAACAAATTTTTGCTTTCTGGTTTCATAGTTTTTCCTACCTTTTTTGGTATTTTTTGACTGCTTCAAAATAATACAGAGCGTTGTCCAGAGGAACATTCGGTGGAATATGGTTTCCCACAGCCATTACAAAGCCAGGGCATTTTTTCGCTGTATTGAAACACCTTAAAACCTCTTTTTCAATGTCCTGCTTTGTTCCAAAGGTTAAAACTCTGCAATCAGCGTTACCAACAATCACATGGGTCCTGCCGTACTTTTTGACTACAGTTTCCAAGTCAGTTAATGGCTCAAAGATAAATCCGTCTGCTCCTGCCTGCGCTATATCGTCAATAAATTCAGTAAAATTGCCGTCAGAACAAAACAGCACTTTTATGCCCTTTTCTTTCAAAACAGACCATAGTTTTTTGTATCTCGGGAAAATATATTTTCTGTACCATTCCGGATTGAATATTGCGCCATTTGACCATACCATATCGTCATGAGAAATAAAAGCAAAATGTCCTACTTTTGCCCACGCCTGATAATTAGCCAGAGAAAGGTTAAAAAATCCTTCAAGAACATAATCTCCAAATCTTTCAGGGTCATAACCAACTGCTTCAAGAAGCATCTCCCAGCCAAAGCTTTCGATGCAACCAGAAACAATGGTTTTGTAATAACCGGCTGTTACCACAGTATCAGGATATGCCTTTTGAGCATTCTCAAGGGATTGTTTGAAAAAAATTGCTCTTTCTTCAATATCAGGTGCTCCATACTCTTTTGCTGCGTCAAAATTTAATACTTCTTCCACTGACCTGAAGGGACAGACCTGCGGTTTTCTGTAATCGCTTCCATCTTCTAAAAAAACAGCGTGCCCCATATCAGTGGTTCTTCCAAGTTCACTCCATTTGACAGGTCCATCATTTGTTGACCATAAAAAATCATAAGGAACCCACTGGTAGAATTTCTTGTATGCCTGGTGGGATTGTTCAGGATTAGTCGGGTCCAATCCAGTGATATGCTTAATTAAAGACCAGTGGCTGCAGTACTCTGTTCTTCCAACCCTTTCAGCAGGTTGCAGATTTAAGATATTTTTGAATATTTCTATAGACATAGCCAGCAGGTTATTTTATTTCAAATGTTGCCTTCAACCCTTGCGCGCTATTTGGGCCAGCCATTACTTCAAAAAATCCTGGCTCCACTTTTGGTTTCAGATTTTCATCAAGAAATGAAATATCCTGATGGTTCAAAGAAAAATCAACTGTCTTTTTTTCTCCTGGTTTCAGGTGTATTTTCTCAAATCTAACAAGCTGCTTTACCGGTCTTATAACAGAGCAAACAATATCCCTCAAATAAAGCTGAACCACTTCATTTCCTTCATATTTCCCCGTGTTTTCAATTTCTACTGAAATCTTGATGCTGCTTTTACCAGAAAAGACCTTTAAGTTCCTATAATTGAAACTCGTGTAGCTGAGCCCATATCCAAAAGGAAACATTGGCTGGAATCCCCTCACCTCAACATAATCGTATTTCCTCAAACAGGGTAGGTGGTTATAATAAAGCGGAAGCTGTCCTGTAAAACGGGGAAATGTAATTGGAAGTTTACCAGATGGGTTATAATCGCCAAAGAGGACATTTGCTATTGCGTTTCCACCTTCTTCTCCAGGATACCACGCCTCTATCACCGCATCAACACAGCCAATCCAGTTTTGCATTGTTATTGCGCTTCCATTGATGAGAACAACAATAACCGGAGTCCCGGTATCAGAAACCGCCTTGATTAAATCTTCCTGAACCCCGGGAAGATTAAGGTTGCATCTATCCCTGTTTTCTCCTTCTGTTTCAGAAGAATTTCCCATTACTAAAATCGCGACATCAGCCCTCTGAGCCGCAGAAACCGCCTTTGAAAAACCTGATTTATCTATGCTGTTGACCTTACATCCCTCAGCAAAATAAAGTTTAGTCCTTTTTGAAATTTTGTTTTTTATTCCTTCAAACGCTGTCACAACCTTTATTCCAGAACCGCTGTATCCACCAAGCCGCACTGCGTCAGCGTTTGGACCGATCACCGCAATTGAACCAGTGTCAGTTGAAAGTGGAAGAATCCCATTGTTTTTAAGTAGAACCATACATCTTTCAGCAGCCTTAAGGGCAAAATTCCTGTGCTCCTCGCAATCACAAATTTTTTTGGCTTTTTCTGGATCCGAGAAAGGATTTTCAAATAACCCAAGCCAGATTTTACCCTTTAAAACCCTTTCAACAGCGATATCAATCAGGGATTCTGAAACCCTTCCTTCTCTGACAAGCTGTGCAAGATGAGAAAAACATGGCGAATCTGGAATTTCAATGTCCAGCCCTGCCTCAAGGGCAAGATGTCCAGCGCCGGCAAGACTATCAGCAACGCCGTGACTTCCATAAAGTCCCCAGACAGAGCCATAGTCAGAAACAACAAATCCGTCAAATCCCCATTCACCCCTCAACACATCTGTCAAAAGCCACCTGTTTGATGAAGAAGGAATTCCGTTTATTGAGTTATAGGCAGCCATTACGCTTAATGCCTTTGCTTCTATAATGCTTGCTTTGAAAGCAGGGAAAAATACCTCTCTTAAAATCCTTTCTGAAAAAAACACAGGACCGCTATCCCTTCCGCCATCACCTGCAAAATCCGCAGCAAAATGTTTTGGGGTCGCAATAACCTTCTGGCTTTGCAATCCTTTAATGAAAGCAACAGCCATCAAAGATGTTAGATAAGGGTCTTCTCCGTATGTCTCCTCAACCCTACCATGCCTTGAATCCCTGGCAATATTTATTGTTGGAGAAAGCGCCTGATGAATCCCTCTTGCTCTTGTTTCTTTTCCAATAATCCTGGCGATTTTCTCAACCATTGCGGGTTCCCAGCTGCTTGCAAGCGCTATTGACTGCGGAAAACTTGTTGAGCCCTCTGCCATACAACCGTGAAGGCACTCATCATGAATGATCACAGGAACTTTTGGACCAGTGCCTGCAGCAATCTTTTGAATTTCATTTGCAATTTCTGTTCCCTGTTCAGGCTCAAATTGTCTTAAAACCGGACTGATCTGACCTGCGCCGTTTTTCAATACAGCATTAGCCTTTGAAGATGAAAAATTTTCTTTTTCAAGCAATTGATTTCTTTCCACGCACATCAACTGCGCTGTTTTTTCTTCAAGAGTCATTTTTGACAGAATCTTTTTTATTCTCTCATCCATTTATCCCTCCTTTAGAAAAAAAGAGCGATTTGTGATAGAATAAATCAAAAAGAAAAAAAGTCAATGTTCTGGAAAACCCTGAGTCCAAACCTGCAAGCTGGTGCGAAAACAGTCGAAATCCGCTCTTTGAAACTCATAGATGACCACGGCAATTTTAAAAGACACAGGGTTTCAACATGCTGGGACCCAACAAAACCAAAATTTTCAAAAACACCGGCTGTTGGTCGTCTTGTCAAAGAAAAAGATGGAAGAATAGGTGTTATGGTTAACGGAAAACATGGAACAAGCATTAAAATAGGTGGACTTGATGGCTGTTTCCCCTGCATCTTTGTTGCGCTTAATAACATTTCAAAAAAGCCGAAAATTTTGCTTCTAAAAAATTTAGCTTTAGAACTATATTCAGAAGGAGAACTGATTTTCGCAAAAGAAAAATGAAACAAAAAAGATTTCAGCGCATCTAAAATTGAACAGTTAACAAGGGGGAAAAATGGAAGAGAAAAAGGCTTATAAGTGCGAAGATGATATTTTGTGCGGAGTTAACAGGCCAAAGGATTTCGCAAATATGACTGACTTCGAAAAGAAACACATACCTGTGATAAGTGCTCCGGATAAGGTGAAAAGAGATGAAGAGTTCGATGTGAAAATTGAAGTGGGAAAGATTGTTCCACATCCAAACGAAGCAGGCCATTTCATCCAGTGGTTGGAGCTTTATAACGGAGACACATTTCTTGCCAGGGCCTACTTCAATGGTGGCTCTTCATACCCTGAGGTAACATTCAGGGTAAAACTTTCTCACAGTCATGGTTTTCTGAAAGCATGGGCAATGTGCAATCTCCACGGACTTTGGCAGGCAGAAAAGCCCATTGAGATTGAATAATAACAAAAGTTTTCCATGGACGAGATAAAGATTCTGGTTCTTTACTACAGCATGTATGGAAACGTCTATTCAATGGCTAAAGAGGTTGTTACTGGCATTCAGGAAGTTAAAAATGCGCAGCCATTGTTGAGAAAGGTTCCAGACCTTTTGCCTGAATCCGTGGTTAAAAAAAATCAGGACATTCTAAGGGCCGTTGAATGGCAGAAAGATGTTCCTGTGGCAACGATGGACGATTTAAGAAACTGCGATGGGCTTTTGCTTGGCACACCAACCAGATTTGGTAATATGTGTTCTCAAATGAGAAATTTTCTTGATAAGACAGGCCCGCTCTGGATTGAGGGTGCTCTTAAAGGGAAACCAGCAGGAATTTTCACTTCTTCCATCTCTTTGCATGGTGGACAGGAATCAACATGTATCGCTACAATGCTTACGCTTTTGCACCATGGAATGATTATTGTTGGAATTCCATCCAACACACCTGAACTTATGAAAACAACATCAGGAGGCACTCCATACGGAGCAAGTCATGTCGTAGGAATGGGTGAGAATTTCAAGGAACTATCAGAAGAGGAAAAACAATTATGCCGGTTTCTCGGTAAAAGGGTTGCAGAGATTGCTGTAAGGTTAAAACATAATGTATGACACAAGGAGGATTTTATGAAAAAGATGACAGAGGCAAATTTAAAAGCGGCTTTTGCCGGAGAAAGCCAGGCGCATATGAAATATCTCATATTTGCGCAAAAGGCGCAGGAAGAAGGTAAGCCAAATGTAGCTCGTCTTTTTGAAGCGATTTCTCTTGCTGAACAGGTCCATGCAACAAATCATCTCAAGGCGCTTAACGAAGTTGGAGACACCATTGAAAACCTTCAAACAGCAATATCGGGCGAAACCTTTGAAGTTGAAGAGATGTATCCTGCTTATGACGCTGTCGCAAAACTTCAGGAAGAAAAGTCAGCTCAGAAAAGCATAAATTATGCGCTTTCAGCAGAAAAGGTTCACGCCGGGCTTTATTCAAAAGCAAAACAGGCGGTAGAATCAGGCGCTGATGTTAAAATAGGTAAAATCTCAGTTTGTAAGGTTTGCGGATGGACAATTGAAGGAGACGCTCCAGAAAGATGTCCGTTGTGCAATGCAGCAAAAGAAAATTTTAAAACATTCTAACCATTTGAAATAAAGGGGGTGAAAAATATGTGCTGGTGCTGTGGCTCAAGAAAAGAAAAAGAAAAAAAGGAATATGAATGCGCTGTAGCGCCTGAAAAATGTCCTACAAAAACCGTGGGAAAAGACCAGGAAATCCCGATGTGTTGTGGTATGCCAATGAGGGTTAAAAAGTAAGCTGTTAAAAAATGATTGATAACCCGGGTTATCTTGAAAATATCTACGAGTTCAGGATACAGAATCAGAAATATCGTTTTGCCGTAAGGATACCTGAAAACAAAAGCGATAGGCCGGTTTTGTTGATAGCCATTGCCACTGATTGGAAAACAGTATTTACCAATCCAGTCTACAACGCAATTCCAAACATTTTCCTTTCCGCTGGTTATAATGTGGCATCCTTTGACCTTCCAAATCATGGAGAGCTTGTTGATGAGTATGGAGAAGGTATCCAAGGATGGGCAAACGCAATTTCCAGCGGCATAGATATTTTTGAAAAAATCAGAAATGTTGGCTCAAAAATCATTGATATCGCTCTAAAAGAAAACCTTGCGTGGAAAGAAACTGTTGTAATGACAGGCGTTTCCAGAGGTGGGTTTGCTGCTATGCATATAATGGCTTATGACAGAAGAGTTTATGCAGCTGCTGTTTTTGCGCCTGTTACTGACCTTTGCGCTCTGAAAGAGTTCAGGAATCACGAAAAGAATGAAATTGTGCTTTTGGCAAACGCAGAAAACCTTGTATCAAAGCTTGCTGACAGGTTTTTGTTTATTTCAATCGGAGAAAAAGATCCCAGAATAGATGAAAGAAAATGCTTTGAATTCTATGCTAAATTATTCGCGGCGTCAAAATTGATTAAACCTGAATTGTTTGTTCTTCAGGGTCAGACGCATGGAGAAAGCGCTTCAACACACGCTGGATATATTGCCTGCGCGGGTTTTCTTTTTAACAAAATCAGCTTCAGGATTAATGAAAAGATTCGACCTGGCTGATTCTCAGGTAATGGTCGTTTGAAAGAAGATAGTTTTTAATATAGTCATCGATTGCAGATTCAAGCGTTGATATGTCTTCCCTGTATCCTGCTTTTCTTATTTTTGAAATATCCGCGCAGGTGAAATACTGGTAAGAGTTTTTTATCGAATCAGGCATATCAATGTATTCTATTTTTTCTTTCTTTGATAGTGTTTTGAATATGCATCTTACCAAATCATTGAAACTTCTTGCAACGCCTGTTCCTATATTGAATATCCCGTTGACGGACGGATTTGAATAGATAAAAAGAGCCATCTTTACTGCGTCCTTGATATAAATAAAATCTCTTTTCTGTTCGCCATGAGAATATTCTGGTTTATATGATTTAAAAAGCTTAGCTGAACCTGTATTTTGAATTTCAAAAAATTTCTTGACAACCACGCTTCTCATATCGCCCTTATGGTACTCGTTCGGCCCAAAAACATTGAAAAATTTAAGGCCTGCTATCTTTGAAAGAACCTTGTTTTTGTACGCCCACAGGTCAAACAGATGTTTTGAGTAGCCATACATATTCAATGGTCTCAAAAGGGGCAGCCTTTCTTCACTATCCGAAAAATCAGGCCCATTTCCATAGGTGGCTGCAGAAGATGCATAAACAAATCGGCATCTATTTTCAATTGCCCATTGAGCAAGTATTTTTGTGTATTGATAATTGTTGTCAAGCAAAAATCCTGTGTTTGGCTCTGTTGTATCTGAACACGCTCCCATATGCAGAATGCCGCAAATACTGTTTTTGAATTTATTCTGCTCAATCTTATGAATGAAATAGTCCTTGCTCAAAATATCTTCAAATTTTAAGTTCAAAAGATTTTTCCATGAATCCTGCCTGCCAGGAGAATCAACAATAATAATATTATCAATACCCATCTGGTTCATCTTCCAGATAAGCGCGCTTCCTATAAAACCTATTCCACCCGTAACAATATGAAATGTTTTCACGATGTCCTCTTTCTTTGTCTCATAACAGAGGTCATAACAACTTTTTCATCAAAAAAAAGAGATGTATGGATATTTTTTGCTTTCTTTCCTGAAAGAAAAATCTCAGGATTATTGTTTTTCCATATAACTTCGATGTCATCAAAATATGTTTTTTTCTGAATCCTTGACGGCAGGGTTTTCCAGAATGCCTCTTTCAACGAAAATCCGATGGAAAAATAGAGTTCTTTCTTTTCCGGAAAACTGCTGATTTCTTGCTGTGTGAAGATTCTTTTCAAAAAACTGTTTCCATAACTGATTATTGCCTTTTTAATTCTTTCTCTTTCAAGGATGTCAATCCCTGCCTCAATTTTTGCCTTACTATCTGCCAAGTATGATGCCGCAGGATTTCTGGTATTTCCCTTTTTTGTCCGCATATGATTTTTCGCACACAGAAGATGCCTTAAGAAAAACAACCTGACATATTCCTTCGTCCGCATATACCCTGTTTGGAACAGGCGCAAGATTTGCAATCATTACTGTAATATTTCCTTCCCATTCAGGTTCAAGAGGCGTTACATAAACAACTATTCCAGAACGGGCGTAGCTTGATTTTCCAAAACAGATGCCAAGACAGTTTCTTGGGATTCTAAAGTATTCCACGCTCCTTCCAAGAGCAAAACTATGGGGTGGAATTTCGCATACCTTTCCTGTAAAGTCGATGAAAGAACCAGAATCTGGATTTTTTGGGTCAATCGGATTTTTCCCTATAAAAATTTTGAATTCATCAGCAAGTTTAAAATCATATCCGTAGGAAGAAACGCCATAACTCATAACTGAATTTTTCACGCTTGATATGAAAAATGGCTCAATCATCCCCTTTTTTGCGTTTCTCTTAATCCATTTATCTGAAAAGACCATATCCTATTTTATGTCAACAAGAATGCCACGATAAAAATAAAGTACTCGGGTTCTATAATTCTTTTTGTACGCCCAGGAGTAATAAACTCTGTTGTTTATTATTAACTCATGCTCGATCTCAGGATTTCCCCAGCTTGCCACTACTTCTTCCATTGTCATACCATAAACAAGTCGGTGTTCCTTTATTGCTCTTGCAATGACTGCCTTATTCATCGGGTAGTCGGTTATCATCTTCCTGCCTTCCATTTCGGCTCTGTAAGAAGGCAAAATCGCGCAGCCAGAAAACAAGATTGCCGAAGCAAAAACTACAAAAGGAATTCTATTCATTTGTCTTCCTTTTTCAATGAAATCTTTTTACCAGACTATAGAATAATCATTTCTTCAATACAAGGTACGAAAAAAACGCTGCGCCAAAGCCATTGTCAATGTTAACGACAACAACTGGAGCGCAACTGTTCAACATTGTAAGCAACGGCGCAAATCCTTTAAGATTTGTTCCATATCCAACTGATGTCGGAACTCCAATAACAGGCTTTCCTGTAAGCCCTGCAACCACAGAAGGTAGCGCTCCTTCCATACCTGCAACAACAATAAGAATTTTGCATCTGTTTATTTTTTTCAGGTTAGGCACAATTCTGTGGATTCCGCTTACTCCGACATCATAAATTCTTTCAACGCCTTTGCCAAGTATTTCAAGTATTACAGCTGCCTCTTCTGCCACTGGATAATCGCTCGTTCCTGCGCATATCACTGCAACTTCATTTATCTTTTGTTTTTCTGGTTTTCTGGATGTCAGCACTCTTGCTTCAGGATAATAAACAAGGGACGGAAATTTTTTCAGTATTTCATCTGCCTGATGCCGAGAAATTCTTGTAGCAATAAATTTTTCATATCTTTTCACAAATTCAGAGATTATTTCTAATAGATGTTCTATCTTTTTCCCTTCGCCATAAATAATTTCTGGAAAGCCAGATCTTAGTGTCCTGTGGTGGTCTATTTTTGAGTGATAAAGTTCGGCAAATGGAAGGAATTTCAGTTCTTCAAGAACTTCTTCAAGGGTTAGATTGTCTCTTTTGTACTCCCTCAAAATTTCTTCAATTTTTCTTATATCCATATTTTTATATTTTACATCAGCTTGGAAAATTGTAAATAACAAAAGGGCAAAGATTTATTGATAGACAATTTGAACCCTTGACATTTTTCTTGTTTTAAGGTATACAATAATAAAAAAATGGAAATTAAGATATACCCAAAAAGCAGGTGGCAAGAAATTCTTGAGATTCTCAAAAAGAGTTTAGAGAATGGAGAATATCCGGTTGGGGGGCATTTTTACACCATTGATGAGATATGTCAGAAGTTCAATGTAAGCAGAATAACCGCAAAAAGAGTATTTCAGGAACTCAAAAATGAAGGCTGGATTTTACCAATCCGTCGTCGCGGGGCAATTGTAACTCGCAGCCATATTCAAAAAGAAGTTTTTTTCATCGTAGGTTCTCTATATCTTGATCAGAACCCTGCAGGGATAGGTGATTATTTTGTAATAAACCAATTACTTAAAGGACTACATGCAAATGAAGACTTCTATAACATAAAGATAACCACGATAGGACACAGGTTCTTTTTTTCACATCTAAAAGATTTCATAGAAAAAGATGTCTTAATGGCAGGCCAGCTTCTTTATGATTTTAAGGATTGGTTTGAAAAAAATCCGTCTAACTTCCAATTGCTGAAATCAGATATTCGGCCTGTCTTGCTCCACTGTTTTGAAAATTACCAAGGATTTTCAATGACAAAAACTGATTATGAAAAAGGAATAAGACTGGCTGTTGAGCATCTTATCAATAAAGGACATAAAAACATCGCATATCTTACCAAAGATATAAACTTCCCGACATTCTATCTGAGACTCAAGGGATTTATGGAAACATTAAAAGAGAGAGCTGTATCTTTGAATATGGACTTTATAAGAGTAACAACGGATATTGAACGCAGCAAGATCTGGCATAACGTTCAGCAATTACTTTCCCTGTCTCCGGGACCAACTGCCATTGTGTGCGCGAGCGATGTTATAGCAATGAATGTGCTTGAATATTGTGAAAAAAATGGTATCGGCGTCCCGGAAGACATCGCTGTGACAGGCTTTGACAATCGCGGAGAATCGCGATTTTCAATACCGCCTCTTACTACTGTTGATAGTAAACTTGAACAACAGGGAATAAAATCAGTTGAGCTCATTGTTAAACGCTCAAATAACCGGGTATGCGAACCTGTTGTTATGACCTTAGAGCCAGAACTTATAACAAGGGCATCAACATAAAAAAAGTAGCAGCAATTTTTTTCTTAACGGAGGGAGGTGAAAGATGAAAAAGAAAGGATTTACGCTTATAGAATTGCTTGTGGTTGTTGCCATAATAGCCATACTTGGAGCAATGCTTTTACCTGCCCTATCAAAAGCAAGGGAGAAAGCAAGACAGGCAGTCTGTATGAATAATCTGAAACAAATACTGTTGATCTGGCGGCTCTATATTGATGATTATAATGGATACCTGCCTGTTTGCAATCCTTATACTACATGGGGATATTATGACAGAGTGAACTGGGTATATCTTTTGATACCATATACCACTGTTAGATACCGCACATATTTCCAGCCAGGTCAGAATCGACTCTATTTATACCTGCTTACCAGAGAAAATATTTTCTTATGCCCTTCAGTTGCAAAATACTATATTCCTGGAACAACCACAAGCGCCTTTATTTCTTACGGAATGAATAGATACGGGGTTGGTGGTGAGGATACCACGGCATTAGGATATCCTCCCAGTTCCCCTGATAAATACAGAGAAGGGAAGAAAAAAGAATCTCAGATAAAAAAACCGGACCAGACGCTTGTTTTCGTGGACAGTTTTGATCCATCAGGCGCGTCAAACTTTGATTTAGACCCATCCAAGTTAAATACACCAATGTCAAAAGTGGCTTTAAGACATTCTTCAATAGCGAATGTTGGTTTTGCCGATGGCCATGTCGCAGGAATGAACTATAATACACTGTGCGCGCCTTATGTAACGCCTGCTTATCCCTCAATCATTAAAAGCGATTTGTGGGGCTGGGGATATTAAAAAAATAAGGAGGAAAGAAATCTATGCATAAAAGGATTGCGCTATTGTTTTTGCTGATTTTTCTATCCAGCTTATGCCTTAACGCAGAACAGCCGCTTAAAATTGATTTCAAAAAATCTTTTGCCACAAAATCCTGGCCCATTGTAAGCAAGGGTTTTGCAGATGGTTCGGTTGCCCTTGAAAACGAAATCTTTGTAAATTCGCCTCCGTCTTTGAGAATTGATTGTGGAAAAACCAGTGAACGGATTGTTTCTGTGACATTTTATCTGATCAGAAAGGAATTTGAGATGTTCAAGGGAAAGACCGTGTCTTTCAAGGCAAAAATTAAGAGAATCTCTGGCGCAGAAAAGCCATATGTTCAGGTAAGATTCAGGCATTTTGACGGAAAAAACTATCAGTATCTTTTCGGAAAATCTGAGGGTATTGATATCGCATCTTCTGATTGGACTGAACTGGCTTTTAACTGCGAAATACCCGCGCAGGAAAATGTGAATTCCGCTGATTTTCAAATATATGTCAAAAATTCCTCAAATCCAACTATTCTCATTGTCGATGAATGCTCAATTGTTGAGGCAGATTCTGGCAACAAATCTGAAACTGAAAATAAACAACAGAAATCTAAAGAGGAACAACAGAAAACTTCGTTTTTTTTTACCCGATTTCTTGAACAGGATGCATCTGCCCTTGATATTGTAAAAGATGGAAAGCCCATCGCAGTGATTGTTACAAGCAGTTCTCCCACAAAAACCGTTCAGTACGCGATAAAGGAACTGAATGAACATATTCAGCTAAGCACAGGCACAACTCTTGCTGTGGTTAATGATACAGAAAACATATCAGTGCCATCAATTCATATAGGTTCTACAAAGTTATCTGTTGAATTTGGCATTTCCCCTGATATTCTTCCTCCTGACACCTGGGTTATCAGAAGAATAGGCGATTCCCTTGTTATATCAGGTGGTGATAGTAATCTTGATATTCATCCTGTGGGCAAGGATCTGATACCTTTTGGAACCCTTTTTGCCACATATGAATTTCTTGAGAGAGTGCTTGGCGTTCGCTGGTACTGGCCAGGAGAAGATGGCAGATTTGTTCCAAAGCACAAAAACATAGCAATCGGAAACATTTTCTGGCATGGTTCTCCGTCATACCAGACAAGATTTGCCTTTTATGCAATACCTGACGGAATTGCCGCTGAAGACGCATGGGTCTGGTGGAGAAGAATGAGATGGGGCGGGGTGGATGGCAATCCAGTAGGAATGCACTCTTTTGCCACATGGAATGAAAAATACGGAAAACAGCATCCTGAATGGTTTGCCCTGCAGAGAAACGGAGAGAGATTGAATACGGTCGACCCTGGCGGCAGAAAAAATGGCCATCTGTGTTATAGCAATCCTGAAGTTGTCAACACAGTTGTAAAAGAAGCAAGGGAACGGTTTGATAAACAAAAGGGACTCAAGTATTTTACAGTGATGCCCGGAGATAGCAATGAGATATATTACTGCCAGTGCAAAAACTGCCAGGCGCTTTTAAGACCTGATGAACCTGAGGGAAAAACACACAGTTACGCAATATGGACATTTGTTAACAAAGTGGCAGAAGAAATTTATAAAACACATCCTGACCGTTTTATCACCTGCTGCGCTTACGCTGGCTATAGAATCCCGCCTGAAGATGTGCATTTTCAACCCAATGTGGCAGTGACCTTGTGTGTGCCTGACGAACTGAAAAACCCGTGGAAACAGGACTCTAAATTCAGGTATGTATCAGAAATTAAACAATGGAGCAACAAAGTCCAGAACCTCTATGTATGGGATTACTGGCTGTATCGATGGAAACCCGGTCTTTATGGAGCCCCTGCGATTTTTCCGCATATTTTGCCTGAAACATATCTTGTTGAAGGTAATCGCGTAAAGGGACATGTAATTGAATTGTGCAATAAAGACACTTCTGGGACTTTACAGAATTCGTGGCAGGACTGGATGATGGACCAGATCAATGTTTATGCGGGATTCAGGCTATTATGGGATTCCAGTCTTGATGTTGACGCCATACTTAAAGAGTATTATCAATTCTTCGGACCTGCTGAATCCTTGATTCAAAAATTTTATGAAACTATGGAACAGGCGTTTTTAAACCCTGAGACAAAGGATAAGGAACTCAAATGGGACTGGGACACCTGCTGGAATAAAACATACCCGCCTGAATTTGTTAATCAGGTTATGGGTTATCTTAAGGAAGCAGAAAGGATTACCCGCGGGAACGAGCCATATCATAAAAGGGTTGAAAAAATCCTCAAGGGATTTATGCCTTTTGAGATGGCAAGCAAGAAATACTCTGCATCGTCCGGCGTTGATAAAAACAAAAACATCGTTGTGCCGGAGACATCCGCTATTGTGAAAATTGATGGAAAACTGGATGAAGCATTCTGGAAACAAGCAATTATTCTTGATAAGTTTGTTGACTTATACAATGCGCCCGCAGTCGCTCAAACAGAATTTTTGCTCCTTCACGACAGGGAAAATTTTTACATCGGAATCCGAGCTTATCTACCTGAAAAGGAATTCAAGAAATTTATTCATCCTGACACTGTTGATGGCACAATCTGGGATTCTGAAAGCTGTGAGATATTTTTTGCTCCTGATACAAAAAGCAGTTATCAATTTCTGATAGGACCTGATAACGCATTTACTGACCTGTACATACCTGACATCAAAAACTTCTCAATGGAAAACATTAAATGGAACGCAAGCGGTGTCAGATATGCAACCAGCGTGGAAAATGAATTATGGACAGCAGAGATTAAAATTCCTTTTTCCTCAATAAAGTTCACTCCTCAATCCGAATACAGGGTTAATTTCTGCAGGAATTGCTACTTATCTAAAACACTGCCAGGTCAGCAAAAAAAATGGACGATGGAATCTTCTTCATGGGTGCCTGTTTTTGGTTCATTTCATAATATCGATACTTTCGGTTTTCTTAAAATTTCCAATTGAAAATTTCTTTTTCAAGCAGCGAAATTTTGTAATCCAGGTCTTTTAGAGTAAAAAGATGGGTATGCGCTTCGGGATGGTAACCTAATCTGTTATCAAATTTTACAAGGTCTTTGTCCTTTTTCGAGATTTCAAGTTCCTCTTTCAAAATTTTTCTCATCCATTTTAATGTTTTTTTCCTCTTTGTGCCGCTCTTACTCCTTTGAAATATATGGATTGCGTGATAAAACTGTATTATATTTATCGTGCTTTTTATTGAAAGAAATATATGTTGAGCGAGATTCAGTTCCAATCTGAGCCTTTGGTTGCCGCTATCTTTATCAGCAGCATTAACTAATATCTCTATTCCTTTTTCCCACTCCTGCAGAAGTTCTCTTAATGCTCCCGTAATGGTTCTCGCTGAAAATGGTTTAAGCCAGTGTTCAGTGTTATCCCCGGCAGGAAGATGACCGTTGACATTTCTGGGCACAGGCATCCATGAAGCAATTGCAGGAATGCCACGCCGGCAGGACAGCAAGGAAAGAGAAATGGGATATGCAGTAGCATAGTTAATCGGTCCATAATAGAGGAAAGGAATAGAAAAAGGGTATTTCTTCCAGGCAGAAGAAAATTTCTTCCATGCAAAAAAAATTTTTTTATGGCTATTTCCAAATTCTTCTACCGAAATTTTTTTCACTGCCTGATCCGGTGTAATCTGCGGAAATTCTGACATTATTCCTGCCAATCTGCTCATAGGAGAAATATCTCCTCCAAATATCCAGCAACCAAGATATCCATCAACTCCATATATTTTCAATCTTCTCATCTTCTCAGCAAGCAAAAATGGCACAGGTAGATATGGAACTGTTGTAAGCTCATGAGTTGTTCCAATCTGAATTTTTGCCATCACTTTCATTCCTCTGTCTTTCGCAATTTTTATCTGTTTTTTGAATCTTAAAGAAGGCCCTGTATAAGAAAAGCTGTATTCATCGACAGGATATCTTTTCCCTGAAACCTCTTTATATCCGCCTCTTTCCCAGTCAGACATCAAAATAACATCTTCAGGCAAAAGAGAAATAAGTTTCTTCTGCGGGTCAGGCTCAATAATTACCCAGGACCATGTCCATGCGATAACATCTGCTTCTGGAGACGCTTTTTTTACTCCATTGTTTATTAGATTGATTATCTCTGCCACCACTTCTTCTGGCTGGCGATCAATGCATCTCGGACAGACAAATTTTTCTCTTTTCCACGATTCAAAATTATGGCGAAAAGAACTGTATTTTGAAAAATGAGAATAGCAATGCGTATGAAATTCACTTGCAGTGATAAGAATTACGCCACCCAATCCAGGAACCATCCTGAAAAGGTTAAAAAAACTTTCTTCCAGAAACTCTTTAACCGCATTTGTGCCTGTGCATAAAGCGAAGTATCTGCCGTCGATATCAGGACTGATACCGGCAAACTCTGCTGGTTGCCCCTTCAATTCAGGGTGTTTTTTCCAGAAAGAATCCTCTGCCTTTAAGCCGCGTGGCTCGCAGAAATAAAGATAAACTTTGATACCGTATTTTCCAGTCCTTTCCACCAGTCGATTTAAGTTATTGATTTTATCTGGTTTTACATTCGGAAAAAGTGAAGAAGAAACAGTCTTGCGAAGAATTGCGTGAAGCCAGACACCATTATAACCGTATTCTGATATTTTCTTTAAATAACTTTCAGGGTGAGTTTTTAAGGCATCTTCAAGTTCCCTTCCATAAAAATCTGACCAGGGAGAACGGATTATTCTGGGGTTGAAGATAAATCTATTTTTCATTAAGCACTTCTCTCATTCTTTCAAGAATCATTTTTTTTGCTTCATTTCCGTAATTCAAGTTTGCTTTACTGGATTTTCTTGCATACCACTTTTTTGTGGAAATCTTTCTTTTATCCACTCCTTCAGGGCAGAATGCGAGCATCAAGGATGTCTCCTGCATTCCAGCGTGGTCTATGGGAAATTTTTCTTGCGATTTTTCGTCCATAAAAGGATGAATTTTAATCCAGTTAAAGGGATCTGCCTCTCGATTCAGCTTTCTGTAGTAGTCCTGCATACGATTATCTCCCCACCAGCCCTCACCTTTTTCTTTTTCTAAAAACTCAAAAATAACTTCCCGCGCCGCAAGCTTGAACGCCAGGTCCGTTGGCATGCCAGCAACAAAATTTTCGCTCTGATGGTGAACAAAAATATGGATGTTTCTGAATCCCACCCTGATAAGACCTTTGAAAAGATGTCTGGCGAAAATGTGGATTACCGACGAGTCAATATGTATTGTCCCATTGTTTTCCGGCGGTTCAACCGCATAGCTTGCGGCGCCATAGTAAAACGGAGGAAGAATAATCAAATCAATCTCCCTTTCTAAAACTTCCAGCGCCTTTACAATTAACAGGGTATCAACTCCGACAGCGCAATGTTCGCTGTGATATTCCAGCACTCCAACAGGCAACACAACAGGCCAGTTTTCTTTGGTTGCTTTTCTTATCTGTTCTGGAAACATCAATTCGTATCGCATAACGCCCCCCGTTATTCTACAGTTCAATTATTTCCATCATTCTGTCTGAAAAAGGCCTTACTCCGTCTTTTTTTACAACTACCCCGTTTTCCCATCGAAGGCCAAATTCAGAGCAATAAAGGAATGTGTCAACCTGGAATGTCATATTTTCTTCTAATGGATAATCTGAATGTGATTCCATCCATGGTCTTTCAACCTCCATCATACCAAGCCCATGACAGGGCCCATAAAGAAGATTTTCTCGCACTCCCAGTTTCTCGCCGTACTCAAAAAACTTCCTTGTTACATCTTTCGCAATCACACCTTCCTTCATCCATTCCATTGTCTTGAAGTGCAAATCAAGCCCTGCCTGAACCAGCCGCCTCATTTCAGCCGGCATCCCGCCAAAACAAACAGGTCTGCCCACGCTTCCCGAATAACCACACACGCGAGCGCCGACATTCAACTGTATAAGTTTGCCTTTACCCAATTTTTGATATCCTGGCCTGCCAATCGCATGAGTGGAATTTTTGCCGGACAAAACATATTGAGGATGGGATTCATATTCAGCGCCATTTGCGTAAAGTTGATTCTCAATTATTCCAACCGCTTCCAGTTCAGTCATTTCCGGCTTCATCTGTTTTAAGGTCTCTTTCAGCGCGATTTCAGAAATGCGGAAGGACTCCTGCAGCATTTTCAATTCCAGTGGACTCTTTATAATCCGCAGATCAGAGATAATGTCGCTTCTGACAATTTCTGCGTCTGGAATTGCTTTTTTCAGACTCTCATAAACAGGCAAAGGAAAAATGGCGTATCCTGCAAGCCCGAGTTTCCTGATTTTTTTCCCGGGTAATATCTCATTGAAAATTGAACTAAAGGTATCGACCTTTATATCAGGATAGTCCGGCTCTGCGCTTTCCCTGTATTCGACAAGCTTATAGATTTTTTTTATCCTGCTTCTGTCAGAAGCAAAAGTTTCGCTTTCAGGACCAATCAAAAGGGCAGGGTTGCCCTGCAATGGAACAATAACTCCTGCTGACTCAAAAATTGGCCAGTAGTCAGACAGGTACCTCACATTCGCGAAATCCGATTCATTTGAATGCGCAAGAAGCAGATCCAGACCTTCATCCTGCATTTTTTCCTGCGCCTTTTCCCATCTCATTTTGAATTCGTCGTCCGGCATATGATATTTTTCCATTTTCGTTCCTCCGGTGAAAACTATCGCTTTTCAAAAAAATTCCATTGACAGATTTTTTGAACTTCCCTAAAAACTTTGCTTATGCGCCTCTAAAACATTGAAGCACTGCTACTTACTCCTGTCAAATTTTTTATCGTCTCTGGAGTATGCCGCAATCTCAGTTTGACATATGCAATGGAGAAATTGTAAACTGAATTTGTCTACGGATGCATTGCTGCATCCACTAATTCAATACCATAAGGAGCAAAGCCGGAGAATATCGCGGCCATGATTGAGATTCTTCAAAACCTCTAACTGCCGCCAGCATCCCACTGGACAATATCAAAGTTATGGTGGATACTATTAGGGAAACAAAGATGTAAACCATACTTGCTGAAGATCTGTCAAATATAATAAATATGAATGAAAAAAAAATATTTTTTTTTCTGGCCGCCGGTTTTTTGTTACTATGCGGATGCAGCGTTTCCTATTATGAAAAGGGCGCTGACAGGGAGGTTTCTTCAATCCTGAAGGAAAAAAGCAAAATCGCGCAAAAAGGAAAGATAATTTCGCTTCAAGAAGACGCAAGAAATGAAACAATATTTCTTTCCCTTAGAGATGCTTTGATTTTCGCCGCAAAAAATAATCGCGCATACAAAAGCGCAAAGGAAGATGTTTATCTTTCTGCTCTAGCTCTTACCTATCAACGTTATCTTTACGGCTTACAACGGGACGCGTCAGGAACCATAAAATGGAATTCAGCCGATGGAGAAGAAAAAATTTCAGGCAATCTCAATCTATCACTCATTAAGTGGCTCGCTCAGGGCGCCGAAATAACATTTGATATCGGACAGTATTTTACAAAACTTCTCACAGGCACAAAGCAAACCACATTTCAAAACGCGCTGAGCTTGAACATATTACAGCCACTTTTTCAGGGTGCTGGAAGGCTTGTCGCTGAAGAAAACCTTGTGCAGTCAGAAAGAAATGTTGTATACCAGATAAGGTCGTTTTTAAGATATCAAAAGAGTTTTTCTGTCAACGTTGCAGAAAAATATTTCGGAATTATCCTTGCAAGAAACAACCTTGAAAATTACTGGAAAAACTATCAGTTTTTACGCGACACAAGAGAAAGAATAGAAATGCTGTCCATAGCAGGTCGACTTTCGCCATTGCAGGCAGACCAGGCGAAACAGAATGAGTACCGCGCTTATCAACAATGGATTCAGGCAGAAAACAACTATAAACAACAGGAAGATGAGTTCAAAATATTTCTTGGGCTGTCTCCAGAACACAAAATTGTTCTTGACAGGAAATCCCTGGATTTATTTCTTGAAAAAGGATTAACGCATCTGGCTGTTGATGAAAAAAGCGCCATTGAATACGCCCTGTCGCAGAGGCTGGACCTTATGAATGCATCAGACTATGTGTATGACGCTGAAAGAAATCTTGCCATTGCAAAAAGTCAACTTAAGTCAAAAATAGATTTTGAAGGAACTGTTTCTTCGTCAACAGAGAAAAAGTCAAAAATTGACCTTGAATTCAAACAACCCTCTTACTCTGCGGGTATTGATTTTGATTTGCCCGCTGGCAAAATCTCAGAAAGAAACAGCTATAAACAGGCATTGATAAATCTTGATAGAAAAAAGCGGGACTTCACGCTAAAAAGAGAAAACATAAAGCTCGAAATACTGAATTCAGTAAGGTCCTTAGAAGAGGCCTATCAGAGTTATATCGTTCAGAAAAATAGTCTGGACCTTGCCTCAAGAAGGGTTGAAAGCACCAACCTGATGCTGCAGGCAGGAAGAGCAACAACCAGGGACCTTCTTGAGGCGCAGGAATCATTCCTGCAAGCGCAAAACGCGCTATCATCAGCAATAGTAAATTACCTCGTCGCATACCTCAATTTTCTAAAAAACACAGAGCAACTTCAACTCGATGACAGTGGTGTCTGGAAAGGAGACATTTATGAAAAAATTACTGGCGATAGTTTTTAAGATATTGAAAAACAGAATCTTAATTCTTCTCATTGTGTTAATTGTGGGCGGAAGCCTGTTTTATTCGCATCAGCAGGAAAAAAAGAAGCTGAAACAATATGTCACGACAAATGTAGCCAAGAAAGACCTTGTAATATCTGTTATAGAAGGCGGGAATCTTAAAGCGTTGAAATCTCAGAAAATAATCAATGAGGTTCCTGGTTCAAGAAATATCCTTGAGGTTGTGCCAGAAGGAACTCAAATAACAGAAGAAGATGTGAAAAACGGAAAGATTTTGCTCAAGCTTGACTCAAAGGACATAGAAAACGACCTTGACCAGCAAAAGGTGAATCTGGAAACTAGTTACGCCTCTTTCAAAGAAGCAGAAGAAAACCTTGAAATCCAGAAAAAACAGAATGAAAGCGATATCAATCAGGCGCAACTTAAAGTGAAATTTGCGATGATGGACCTCGAAAAATATCTTGGCGATGAAATCGCAAAAAGTGTTCTTGCGTCCAGAAGAAGTGCCATAGACTACCAGCAGATTTTAAAAAACCCGGCTCTTGGCGGAGATGCCCTGAACAAAAAAAGGCAGTATGAAAACAAAATAGACCTGGCAAAAGAAGAACTTGCAAGGTCGCAGGATACTGTCGACTGGAGCACAAAACTCGCTGGAAAAGGATATGTTACAAAAAGCGAACTTGAAGCAGATAAACTGGCTTTTCAACAGAAGAATGTTTCTCTTGAACAGGCAAAACTTGACTATCAACTTTTTATTAATTATGATTTCCCGCGCCAGATAGAGCAACTCCTTTCAAACTATCTTGAAGCAGTCGCTGACCTTGATCGGGTTAAATCAAAATGTCAATCGCGGCTTATCCAGGCAGAAGCAAATGTCAAGAGCAAAAAAGCAACATACAATCTGACAAAAGTGAGGCTTGAAACAACTCTGCGAAATCTTGAAAAATGCACAATAAAGGCAACACAACCGGGTTTTGTGGTATATGCGACAACAGGAAGATGGTTTGTAGAGTCCCCGATACAGCCAGGCACTTCTGTAAGACAGTATCAGGAACTGCTTAATCTTCCTGATTTTTCCACAATGGGCGTTGAGGTGAAGATACATGAATCAAGTGTTGAAAAGATAAAACCCGGGCTACCTGTAAAGATAAAGGTTGACGCTTTTCCTGACAGAATATTTACAGGCAAGGTTCAGAACATTGCCTTGATGCCTGATCCTACAATGAAGTGGCTCAATCCAGACCTGAATGTTTATGTCTGCCAGATTTCTCTTGATAAAAGCTATGATTATCTCAGGCCAGGAATGAGCGCGCAGGTTGAAATCACTGTAAAGGTTCTCAAAAATGTCCTTGTTATACCCATCGTTAGCGTAAATTTCAAAGAAGGAAAAGCATATGTGAATGTTCTCAAAGGCAAAAATATCGAGACAAGACAGATTGTGATCGGCGAAAGCAGCGAAAGCGAGGTCGAGGTAAAAACTGGATTAAATGAAGGAGAGGTCATATTGATCTCTGCTCTGGCGAAAACCACAGAAACAAAAAAACAAAAAGAGACAAAGACACAGGAAAGCGTAAAACCAGCTTCCTCTGAGAGCCAGCAGGGCATAAGCAGTCAATCCCAGCCGAAACCAGAGCAAAAACCTCAGGAAACAGAAAAACCGTCAAAAATTAATAGAAAGCAGGAGCCATCAGAACAAACTTCTGAATCTGTCAGACCTTCCAGGAAACAACCGAGAGCCGCAACAAATGGATCAGAATAATAACATAATAACATTCGAGAATATCACAAAGGTTTATCATCTTGGAGGCGTTGATATTGCTGTGTTGAGAGGGGTCAGCTGCGAAATAAAAAAAGGCGAGAATGTCGCAATAATGGGGCCTTCCGGGAGCGGCAAAACCACAATGCTCAACATAATCGGATGTCTTGACAGAGCTACTTCTGGAAGATACTTTCTTGAAAACAGGGATATCTCAAAGCTTGAAGATGACGCTCTCAGCGAAATCAGAAGCAAAAAAATTGGTTTTATTTTTCAATCATATAACCTGATTCCTCAGCTGAATGTTCTTGAAAACATTGAAATGCCGCTTTTTTATCAGCAGGTTGACGAAAAGAAGACAAGGGAAAAAGCGATTGAACTTGCCAGAATCGTTGGTCTGGAAGACAGAATCAAACACAGGCCTTCAGAGCTTTCTGGCGGTCAGCAACAAAGAGTGGCAATCGCCCGAGCCCTTATGAATGATCCTGTGTTGATTCTTGCCGATGAGCCGACAGGGAATCTTGACAGTGTTTCAGGCAGGGAAATAATGACATTGCTATGCGAATTAAATGAAAAAGGCACGACTTTGATAATTGTCACCCATGATGCCGGAATCGCAAAATACGCGAAAAAAACACTCACGATGCTTGACGGGAAAATACTGAATGAAAATTAGCATTGTGCATCTTATCAGAATAATAAGGCACGGCTGGAAAAACATCTGGCTGCACAAACTGCGCTCATTCTTAACAGTGCTTGGCATTGTGTTCGGAGTGGCGTCTGTCATCGCGATGCTTGCCATCGGAGAAGGAGCAAGCTATGAGGCGAGGAAAATGATAGAATCACTTGGCAGCAACAATATCATTATCCGAAGCGTCAAAATTCCATCTGATTCAAAATCCAGCCAGGCAAGTTTTCTTGGCGTTTATGGTTTGACCGACAGGGATTTAAGAAAGATTGAGACAATTCCCTCTGTTGTAAGAACAATTCCAGCGTGGGAGATGGAAGAGGATGTGTGGTATCATGAGAAAAAAATTACCGCAAAAGTAATTGGAACGCTGCCGGAATATCAGGAAGCGCTAAACCTATCAATCAAAACAGGAAGGTTTTTTAACTATAATGATTTGCAAAAAAATCTCCCTTCAGCAGTGATTGGTTCCACTGTTAGAACATCGCTTTTTCCCACAGAAGATCCTGTAGGAAAGACCATAAAGATAAAAAGCACCTATTTCACAATAATAGGAATAGCGGGAGAAAAGGTGTTTGCCGGAGCGTCTGAAAGCTTTGTCGCAGAGGATATGAACATCGCTGTTTATGTCCCGGTTTCGACAACAAGGGACTTTTTTGGACAGTATGAGGTTAAAAGAGGCACCGGCGGAATTATGTCGTGGGAAAGGAACTGGGTGCAATACCACAGATTTGTGGTACAGGTTTCAGACACAGAAAAAATACTTGTTACATCATCTCTCATCAGCGACATTTTGAGCCAGACTCACAAAAAACAGGACTACCAGATTATGGTTCCTCTTGAGCTTTTGAGACAGGCTGAAAAAACAAAAAAGATATTCAATATTGTTCTCGGCTCGATTGCCGCGATAAGCCTGATTGTGGGTGGAATAGGAATTATGAACATAATGCTTGCCATTGTGACTGAACGAACAAGAGAAATAGGAATAAGGAGAGCAGTTGGCGCAAGAAAAAGAGACATTATCAACCAGTTTCTGACAGAAGCAGTCATTCTTTCTGCTTCGGGCGGTTTTATCGGAATAATTGTTGGCATTCTTATTCCAAAGGCGGTGACAAGATTCGCGGGAATGACAACGCTTGTTACGCCTCTGTCAATAATCATTTCATTTACAATTTCAGTGGCCGTCGGCATCGGGTTCGGGTTGTATCCAGCCAGAAAAGCCGCAGGGCTTGATCCGATTCAGGCATTGAGATACGAGTAATTTTCGATTTCATCGCAATCTGAGTGAAAGTGGAAGAAAAGGATACTCTGTAATCTATAAAACATCAAAACAGCATACCAGTATGCCAGAATTATGTTATAATTTATCTGCGGATGTAAAGGCAATTGCGCAGTGCTCAACTCCCTTTATTGAACGGATAGTGTTTGCAAGCCTTTCTACATTTGATGGTTTCCCTCTTACGACCACCATTTCAAGACACTCGTCGTGGGAAAGATGAATATGCTGGGTCGAGATGACTATTTCAGCAAAATCGTGCTGGATGTCAATGAGTCTGTCAACGATGTTTCTTCTGTGGTGATTGTAAATAAAGACAATCGCTCCTGCAACCTTTTTCCCTTCGCGCCACCTTTGCTGGACAATTTCCTTTCGCATCAGGTCGGCGATTGCCTTTGACCTGGTGGGATATTTTTTTTCTTTAATGTACCTATCGAATACTTCCAGAAGTTCCTTTTCAAGAGATACACCAAATCGAATCAAATTGCTCATGGATAAATTATAACATAACCAGATGAATCACTGCCATTCTGGCCGCCCTAAAGGCCCAAAAACTTCACAGCTATTCCGCAAAGAAGAATTATGAACCCTGCCAGCGCGTGGGAAAATTTTTCGAATTTATGAAATGGAAGTCTTGATAATCCAAAAAAACCAGTCAGAACTACTATCAGCATGGTAGCGATGGTTACAAATCCAAAGATTAACGCAACCAAAACTACCTGTCCCATGTTTCCCTTTGCTGCTGGATACATTACAAGGGGAATTAAGGGCTCACAGGGACCAAAAACAAATATTATAAACAAAATCCATGGAGTTAAAGATTTTGACTCTGAGCTATGGATGTGAAGATGCTCTTCGATATGATTATGAGAATGAAAATGCCCATCACCTGTTTGATGAAGGTGAAAATGTTCGTGCGCTCTGCCACGAAATGCGCGCCGAATTCCCCAGACAAAATAAAAAAGCCCAAAAATAACAAGAAACCACGCAGCAAGATGTCCCCTGAAGGATTCTATGGATTCAAGATTAGAAACAGCTAATCCCAAAGCGATACCTATAAATCCCAGAATAACAGAACTCAGAATATGACCTGCGCCACATAAAAGGACCACTATTGATATTTTTTTTTACTCCATTTTCCTGCTCTTGCTAAAACAATAAAAGGCAAATAGTGGTCAGGACCAAGCGCAGTATGGACAAATCCCAGGCTTGCGGCTGCCCCGACCAGAACAAATATCTCACCAGACATAGGTTAAATTTTGCTTACTATCTTTCATCTGTATCCTTTTTTGTCGCATAAAGGACCTCAGATATTGTGGTTGTTCCATAAAGGACCTTCTGTATTCCGTCTTCTCTGAGACTTTTCATGCCAAATTTTCTCGCCACATCTGTCAGAGATGATGTTGACGGATCTCTCATTGTCATTCTTCTGAGTTCTTCGTTCATTATCATTAGCTCATGTAAACCTGTTCTGCCTCCATAACCTGTCCCCTTGCAAAGATGGCAACCCTTGCCGCGATAAAATCTTATATCTTTTCCCACCAGTTCTGCGCTCAATTCCCTCACTTCTTCCTCAAGTGGCTTATAAACTTCCTTACAGTTT
This sequence comes from Candidatus Omnitrophota bacterium, assembly GCA_023819255.1. Lineage (GTDB taxonomy): Bacteria > Ratteibacteria > UBA8468 > B48-G9 > DTJG01 > DTJG01. Next base: position 14,234 of record JAMWBU010000008.1, on the reverse strand, counting down.
GGACATATTGTCCGGACAAGCCTCTGGCTCAAAACACCTATCAGCGATGATGCAAGGAGATATGACTCAACTCCCATATCAAGAAGTCTTATGACAGCGCCAGGCGCGGTATTGGTATGCAGAGTCGCGAGGACAAGCTGACCTGTCTGCGCTGCCCTGAATGCTATTGAAGCGCTATCGAGATCCCTTATTTCCCCAATCATAACAACATTCGGGTCCTGTCTCAAAATGGAACGGAGAGCAACCGAAAATGTCAGTCCTGCCTTAGGGTTTATCTGAATCTGGTCAATGTTTTTCAAATGATATTCCACAGGGTCTTCCACTGTAATAACCTTCTTGTGCAAATTGTCAATTTCATTGAGGGAGGAATACAGAGTTGTTGTTTTTCCGCTTCCAGTAGGTCCTGTTACAAGAAGCATTCCATAGGGTTCGTCCAGAAGCATTCTCCATCTGTGCAGAATTTCTGGAAGAAATCCTAACTGTTCAAGGCCTGTGATAATGTTTGCTTTGTCAAGAACTCTCAGAGCAACCATCTCGCCGAATATTGTCGGAAAGGTTGAGACCCTTAAATCAACACTTCTTCCGCTGATCCTTGCCTTAAAATATCCATCCTGAGGCACTCTTTTTTCAGATATGTCAAGATTAGAAAGGACCTTTATATGAGAAACTATTGGCGGATAAAGTTCAAGCGGCGGCGCTGGAAATTCGTACAGAATACCGTTTATTCTGTATCTAAGACGCGCGCCGTCTTCTTCAATCTCAAGATGTATGTCTGTTGCCTTCAACTCAACTGCCTGCTCAATCATTGAAATAACAGTGCTTTCGGCAGTTGCCTCTTTATCCAGTTCCCTTAATTTCACTGGCTCGTAAAATTTTTCATCGGTACTGGCAACAGGACTTATAACTTCCATTCCCACCTGAGAAAAATATCTGTCAAAACCCTTTCTCAAATCCGCTTCCTTCACAAGTCGCGTTTCAACCTCAAGACCCGATATTTTCTTTATCTGCTCAACTGTTTCGTTATCCACAGGATCAACCATTCCGCAAACAATCTTATCTCTTGACCTGAATATTGGAATTGCCTGGTATTTTCTGCAGGTAAATTCAGGCAGCGCGCGAAGAACATCTTTTTCGATCTGCATCTCTTCAATCTTTACCGGTGCTATGTGAAAATTCTTCAAAACAAAATCAAACCAGGACTGTGAGTTCATAAGACCAAACCTTACAAGCAAATAACCAAAAGGCGCTCCTGTTCTCTGCTTTTCTTTTATAACAAGATCAATCTGCTCTCGAGAAATGCCGTGCGACTCTAAAAGCTTGCTTATTGCTGGATGGTCCATTATTTCAATAGCGGTTCAATAAATTTTTCAAGTTCGCCTTCTGTGAACATACCTATTTTTTTTCCACCAGACACCAGATTACCATCCTTTCCTATGATAAAGGTCGTCGGAACAGCGGTAATAGGACCGTATGCCTTTGAAGCAGAACCATCATCAATCGCTATGGGATAAGTGATGTTATATTGCTTGACAAGCTCCTTAACATCTTTAACATCGCTGTTTACAGCAACTCCGACAATAACAAGCCCCTTATCCCTGTTCTCGTTATATGTTTTCACGAAATCAGGTATTTCTTTTTTGCAGGGTGGACACCAGGATGCCCAGAAATTCAGCACCACAACATTTCCTTTAAGCGAAGTTAAGGATATCTTTTTTCCCTGCAGATCCACCAGATTGAAATCCGGCGCCTTATTTGTCTGCGACAGTGCGGACACCACTGTCAGAACAATCACAGCAACTGCCAGAAAAACCGCCAATTTTTTTATCATGCCATTCTCCTTGTTTTTGTCTGATTTAATTATACCACTGCATACAAAAATCTTCTCATACCCTCTTTCTTTTGACTAACATCTCTCTTACAGGATAACAATTGATAATTCTGTGTTTTTCCAGCCAGCCCCTTCTTGCCACGCCAACGCCAAGCTTCATATATTCCATCATCCGTGTGTTGTGGGCATCGGTTCCAATGGATACCATTACTTTTTTTTCTCTCGCCTTAAACACATTGGTATCGTTAAGGTCAAGCCTATCATAATAAGCGTTTATCTCAAGGATAGTGCCTGTTTTAGCCGCATGCTCAATCACCCTGTCAATGTCAACATCATAACCTTCTCGGCTGGAAATCAATCTTCCTGTCGGATGACCGATAATATCCAGATACCTGTTTTCCATTGCAGCAATCATCCTTTCGGTCACATTTTTCTTAAATCCCTGATGGATTGATCCAATCACAAAATCCAGCTCTGCCAGTATCTCATCAGGATAATCAAGTTTTCCATCGCCAAGGATATCAACCTCTGCTGCTTTCAGAATGGTTATCCCGGGATATTTCTTTGAAATCCTGTCTATCTCTTTGTTTCTTTCTCTTAATCTTTCAACTGTAAGCCCGCCTGCAAATTTACTTGTTTGAGAGTGGTCCGCAAGACCGACAAATTTATAGCCCATTGAAATGGCTTTTTTCACAATCTCTTCAATGGCGCTTGTTCCGTCAGAAAAATTGGTGTGAACATGCATGTCTCCGAGTATGTCCTTTTCTTCAACAAGAATTGGAAGTTTGCCTTCTATGGCTGCCTCAATCTCGCCCCTGTCCTCCCTCAATTCTGGCGCAATGAAAGGCATTCCAAAAACCTCATACACACCTTCTTCTGTTTCTCCGACAATCTTTGTATCACCTCTGAAAACTCCGTATTCGTTAATCTTCAATTCTTTTTCTTTCGCAATAGCGCGAAGTTTAATGTTATGATCTTTTGAGCCGGTGAAATACTGCAATGCTGCGCCATAAGAAGACGATTCAACCACGCGAAGGTCCGCCTGAAGAAGGTTGTCCCTGACAATTATTGAACCCTTTGTTTCGCCTTTAGCAATAACAGATTGCCTGGCTGGATAGTTCACAAAATGCTCCATAACCTTATTTTTGTCATCAGCAGCGCAAAGTATATCTATGTCTCCTATGGTCTCCTTCATTCTTCTAAGAGAGCCGCAGGGTGAGATTCTCTGGCATACAGGTTTCATATAATCAACAATGGCAAAAACAACAGGCAACGCTATGCCAAGAGATATTCTGCGGTTTGTTTTCTTTGACAGATAAAGTTTAATGCCCTTTTTTATGTTTTCAACCTTTTTTTCGCCCATGCCCGGCAAAGCCAGTATCTCCTCTTTTTCAAGCGCACTCTTTAAATCATCTATTGTCTGTATTTTGAAGTTGTCGTAAATAAGTTTGAGTGTCTTTGGACCGAGATTAGGAATTTTCATCATTTCAACAAAAGTCGGCGGAATTTCTGAAATAAGATTTTTGTATTTTGAAATCCTGCCTGTTTTCAGGTATTCTTCAATGTGTTCTGCTATGCCCTTTCCAATTCCTGGAATTTTTGAAAGCTGTCCGGCCTGATACAATTGTTCAATGTCTTCAGATGCTTCGCGAATTCTTCTTGCGGCTTTTCTGTATGCATTTATCTTAAAAACGCTATCTCCAGTAAATTCAAGTACATCAGCGATCTCATCGAAAAGATCGGCGATTTCATTGTTTTTCATATTCTGCCCACAGGCATAATGTAAACCACATCTCCCTTAACACCCAAAACCTCTGCAACCATATGGTCGTCAAATGCGCCTATTATGCAGGTTCCAAGTCCAAGCGCCTCAACCTGCAGGGAAACATTTTGACCTATGTGACCCGCGTCAAGATAAACATACCTTTCGCCTCTCTTTCCATAGAATGATGTTGTTCTCTGGAATTGCGCAACAAGCACAAGCGATGCCGGCGCTTCAGATATAAACTTCTGCCCATAAGAAGCTTGCGCAATTTTCTCTCTAATATCGCCTGAAGCGACATGTTTGAGCGAATGGTTTCTTCCATCGTAGAGATAAGTTCCACTTTCAATTCCTTTCACATCTCCGGCAACAAGATAAATATCAAAAGGATATGTTGCGCCTGCTGAAGGAACAGTGCGCTTTCCGTAAGCGTTTTTTCCGCAGGCAGCCCATAGAATTTGTGAAATTTCTTCGATCTCCAGCGGAATTTTTCTGTAAGATCTGACAGAGCGCCTTTTATAAATGGCTTGTTCAAGAGAAACTCTGCTATCCAGTGATGGCTGTGGGAGTTGAATGAATTTTTCCATAAAAAAATTATACTATCGGGATTGGCGTTATCGCAAGTACTCGGCAAGAATCATCATATGTTCTTCAGGTTCCAGAAAATCAACCACTCTCTTCAAATCATTCACAGAAATTGGCAGGGTTTTCTCAGAAAGAACCTCTTCAGGCACATAATATGAAATCTCGGGGACATTGACAGGAACCGGCGTCCTGTATTTATGGTAATAAGCCCTTGAAGTAAAAATCATCAGAAAAATGCCGAGCAGCCCAAAACCAAGCCTCATTCTTCTTGTGAAATGCTCGCGCTGAACCCTTCGTTGCGCCTTTTCAAAAATCGTATTGTATCTTGAATTCCAGAACGTTTCATCATACACAGGCACCTTAATCTGTTTTGCTGAACTAAAAATCATTTTGATTGATTCAAACTCTTCCCGGCATCTGTGGCACTCATTCAAATGTTTTTCAATATCAGTTCTTTCAACATCTGAAAGCCCGCCATCGACAAATTCAATGATTTTATTTTTAATTTCCTCGCATTTCATTTCTTCTCCATCTCCTTCATAATTATCTTCAATTTCTCAACTGCCTGAAAAAAAGTCGCCTTCGCTGTGCCAATTTTCACTTTCATAATCCTGGCTATCTCCTCATAAGAAAATTCTTCGTATATCCTTAAATTAAAAACTGTGCGCTGTCTCAGGGTAAGAAGTTCCAGCGCCTTCTGAAGATTCTTTTTTCTCTGCTCTTCCAGATCGGCAAACTCATTTATGTTATCGCCTGCTAAACTCTCCTGGTTTCCATCAGGATCAAAAATCTCCTGTTCTGAAACAAACGAAACCTTTTTTCTACGCCTGAAATGGTCATAGCATAGATTCATAACAATTCTGTACATCCACGTCTGGATATTCGCCTGATTCCTGAACCTATCAAAACCATTGTATATTCTTATGAATGCCTCCTGCACAATATCAAGCGCGTCAGCATCATTCTTCACCATTCTGTACGCGGTTCTATATAGCATATTAGCGTATTTTTTGTATATCTGTTCAAATTCTTTTTTTTCCATGAGTTAGACGATTATAACTATTTTTGTTTTAGTTTGTCTCAATATTGCATTTTTACGATAGTTTTGTGTTATGATATAATATACTGAAAAGGAGGAAATGTCATGCCCGTGAAAAAAAAGAAACCATCTGTACTTAAAAGGCAGAGGCAGGAAGAAAAAAGAAGACTGAGAAACAAACAGATACTTGCAAAAATAAAAGCACTGATAAAAAAGACAAAAAAGCAGATTCTCGATGGCCAAGATTATAAGCCAACCCTGAACACTGCCATAAAAGAAATAGACAGAGCCGCTTCAAAAGGAATTCTGCATAAAAACACTGCTGCAAGGAAAAAAAGCAGGCTTGTAAGAACAGTTAATAAGTTAACTACTGATACCAGTTTACCATCAAAATCGTAGCAATACCTGATTGAATTCACCAGATAGCGTTTCTGATTTTTCGACACACAGAGTCGGAAATCAATTTACTATAATATGAAAAATTAGAATTCACTTCAGTCAAGGCGTCGGTTGAACATCGACGCTCAATTTATGTTAGAATAAAAAATTCTGAGATACAATGAAAAAATTTTTTAGAAAGAGGCTTGTCTGGATTAGTATGCTGGTTTTTTTTTCTTTTGCAGCGTACAGCCTCATTTATTATTACCATGATCTCATCTTTGGACCGCCTGTACTATTCTGGTGTGATGATTATATTGAAATCAATCTTTATCCCGGGACCTATGATGCTGCTGTGGTATTCACAGTGGACGATATTTATAAGTTAACTGAACCAGAAAAAATACTAAGGATAACTAAAATACTTGACAGGTTCGGCGTTAAGGGGGTCTTTTTTATTATTCCATATTACAAAGGCAGATACAAAATCAATAAGGATGATAATGTAACAAGGGTCCTTAAGGAGATAGAGAATAATGGACATGAGATAGCACAACATGGTTTGACTCACTGGGTACCCAGATGGAAGTTGAAGATTGTCAATTTTGCAAGAGAGTTGACAGATTTGCCTTACAGTGAGCAGAAACGCAGAATTGTTATAGGAAAGACAATACTGGAAGAAGCAGGATTTAAGATAAATGGATTCAGAGCACCTGCCTTCAGTGCCAATCAAAACACACTGAAGATCTTAGACCATCTGGATTTTTTGTATGGCTCTGATGCCGGACTTTATCCCCCACCTTTTATGCTCGCAAACAAAATGTTTGTTGAGTCAATATATTACCCCTATCATCCTTCTGACTTAAACATCCTTGAATTTGTAAGCCATGGAGATCTTTTCCACACACTTTTCAACCATAAAAACTTAATGCTTATAAAACACCGCTTCGAGAAAGTTTATAAGAGAAAGGGTGTTTTTGTTCTGTATACACATATCGAGCCAATCAATACACCACACTCGCTAAAACTTCTTGAAGAGAGTTTAAAGTACATCTGTACTTATAATGTATGGAAGCCCACCCTGACAGAGATCTCTTTATGGTGGAAGGCAAGAGAAACGCTGTATGCAGAAACAAAAATGTCAGGAGATACCCTTGTAATAGTCCTAGAAAAAGGTAATGAACTTGAACTAAAAAACCTTACAATTTTGTTCAGAAAAGGAATACCTGCAAAGAGATACAGGGTTGTCAATGGCGAAGGGGATATAATCAAAGAAGGAGAAATTGGAGAAAGTGTCACTTTAGATTATTAAAACATGCTGGTTATAAGAAAGTATCAGAATCCAGATGACAGAGAATTTATTAGAAAAATTTGCTGTGACAGTGCTTTTCTGGGTGAGCCAGCAGAAAGGTTTTTTGATGGCAGAGAAATTTTGGCGGATCTACTTACATCTTATTACACGTGCTACGAGAAAGAATCTATTTTTATAGCAGAACTTGATAGACAGATTGTAGGGTATCTTACCGGGTGCAAGAATATAAAAAAGCAAAAAAGAATATTTATGACCAGGATACTTCCTGTGACAGCAATCAAATTCGTCTTCAATGGCAGAATTTTGAAAAAAAGGAATCTTCTTTTTCTCTATAACTGCGCACTTTCAATTTGGAAAAAAGAATTTTTCGCAAACGATTTTTCTTCAGAGTACCCCGCAACACTTCACATAAACATAGACAGAAGATACAGAAATACAGGCATCGGGAAAAAACTTATTTGTGAATACATTTCCTACCTGAAAAAAGAAAAGATAGCTGGAGTTCACGTTACCACATTTTCTGTTAATGCAGCAGGTTTTTTTGAAAAAATGGGTTTTAATGTCCTGGGAAAAAAGAGTGTCTCCTATTTTAACTATCTTATTCATAGAAAGTTGTTAAGATTTACCCTGGGCAGAAAACTAATAAACGAGTGAAAAATTGATGAATTTGAAATCAATTTGATTCTACGCCGAGCAGACGCAGTAGCAATATCTCCCAGCCAGGCTCATTTGAAATCCTGCCTGATTTAAGGCTGAAATCAAGATCTAAAAGGGTTTCAAGGCGTTTAATGAATTCCATCTCAGAGATAATTTTCTGCGCAACAAGGTTCTCAAGATGTTTTCCTATTACGCCGATTACGATTGAAAATTCATACGGTTTTGATTTCAAAAACTTTGAAATTTCGTAAATATCTCCCGCGTTGATTTTTTTTTGCCAGGACTTTTTGTATATCTTTCTGAAAAGGTCTTCCGCATCCTCAGCAACTTCTACATCGCAGTTATTGATTTTCGCCTTAACTGAAAGTCCTTCGAATATGACAAAAACATTATCAGGCACATATTCCAGATACGGAATAATATATTCTGCCCAGACCTTTTTTTCTATCTGCTCTATCTGGTGGACGATCAAAATCTTGTATTGTATAAAAAGAGAATTTTCGAGCACTTCATCTCTGAAATATTCAGGATTGAATTCAGCGCCATAGTATCTTTTAACCTCTATGTTATTGTGTTTGCCAGAAATCTCTCTGACAAGAAATTCAACCCTTTCAGATGTCAGATTATGAGGACCCAGAAAAATTTTTACCCTATTTTCCATACGATTGGATAAGCCAAAAGTAGACATCCCGGGCAACCTTTTTTGAAACAGCATCAAGAATCTGGTCTAACCTGAAATGACTTTGCAGCTCCATAAAATAGGTCTGTTCAATTTTCTGCCGCAGGGTTGCGCCGTCTTTTTCAATATCAAGCAGAACACCAACCGTGTAAGAAGCCATAACAATCTGGTCTGACCTGTCAATAAATTCAGGATTCCTGCTGAATTTAATAATTTTGCCACTGATAACGACGCTGGCGTCAGATTTCTTTGAAACAAGCATAAATCCAGGCGCTTGTGCCAGAGTTTTCCTTATGTTTTTCAATAAAAACTGTTCCATTTTTGGCTGAAGCGTGTGGTTGGAAAAGGGTTCAACATACACTGTTTTTTGTTCTGGATTTATCAAATGATATCCGCAACCAGCCATTATCAGAGCAAGTATTTCAATTGATATCAGGAGGACATTTTTTAGCATACTCTGTTTCTGGATAAAGTTTTTTTATCTTCTTAAAGTAAATATCAGCGCTTTTCTTATATCCATTCTTTTTATATATCTCAGCGATGTTAAAAAGCCTTCTGGCTATCTCGTTTCTGAGTTCTGCCTTCTTTTTTTCCAGCGATGGCCTGTATGGACTTGAAGGAAACTCGAAAATGAAACTGTCAATGCTTTTTTCAATAGCAGAAAATTTTGAATCATCAGCGCTTGCTTCTGGAATGCCTTCTATTTCATTCATTAACATTTCATAGCGGGCTTTTTCTTCCCATTGCGAATCAGGGAAATCCCTGATAATCTGCTGGTAGATTTTCATCGCTTTTTCCATATCCCTGTTTTTCGCATACTTTTCAGCAAGTTGAAGGGCAACCTGCGGTGTCTCCTGACTAAACGGGTCCGAATCAATGGCTCTTGAAATTGCCTCATATTTTTTGGTTGGGTCTTTAAGTTTGTCAACAAACCGTAATTGTTTCTTTTTCAGCAGTTCAATCGAAATTTCTCTCTGCACCTTCAAAACCTGCTCTATTTCAGGATATTCAGGATACCTTTTTATGATTTCATCAAGTTTATTGAATGCGTTTTCTCTGTCTCCTGTTTTTAAATAAATTTTTGCCGACTCAAAAAGCGCTGCTGGAGCCAGCGGCGAAAGCGGGTAATGTTTAACAAGTTTTGCGTATTCTCTCAGGGCAACCTCGTTGTTTCCTGCTATTTTAAAAGATTCCGCATATTCCCATTGCTCTCTGTCGGTGCTTTTTACAGCGTACTTTGGATTGATCCATTTTCCTGTTTTTGGAGTCCATTCCCAGTAGCCATAAATCAGTGGTGTGAAAGATATAAGAAATACCAGAAAGACCATAACTGTTTTTTTCCTCATATTCAACCCCTGATATTTTCTTTGAAATTAGCCATTTCTGCCAAACCTAAAAGACAACCTCCCTCTTTTTCTCATCAGATATGTACATTGCTTCAAGCATTCTTATCACTTCCAGAGATTCTTCTGGTTTTACAACAACATCTTTTCCTGTTTTCACGCATTCAAGAAATTCTCTGATTTCTATGTGGTGAGATGGTTCATTTTCGGGAACAATCGGGGTAAGAGTTGAGTCCCTGTGCATTCCATTCAATTCAGAAAACATCTTCATTTCAGGCCAGATCATTCCTGCCTTTGTGCCATAGAGATTGGCAGAAAAATTTGAAGGAAGGTTTGAAAGAAAACTGCATGTTAAATGAAGAGCCCTTTTGTCCTTGAAAAGCACAAAACCAGCAGCAAAATCTTCAACCTCATATTTTTCAGGATCCCACCTTCCCCATGTTCCTGTAACACCTTTGTTTTTCGCAAGCTTTGTAAACATCACTCCCTTCACAGAATGAACCTTCGGACACCCCATAAACCAGTAAACTATATCCAGTATGTGAACACCAATGTCAAACATAGGTCCGCCGCCAGACAGTTCTTTTTTTATGAAGGTATCCCTTGCAGGAAGTTCTCTTCTCCTGACGGCATAACACTGTGCAAAATAAATCTCTCCCAGTTCATCCCTGTCAATGATTTCTTTTGTCTTTTTGCCCGCATAAGAAAACCTTTGATTCTGTGCCGCCATCAGTTTTCTTTTGTTTTGTTTTGCCGCCTCAATCATCTTCTCTATATGAATGCTTTTTGTCGCCAGAGGTTTCTCGCAAAGAACATGCTTTCCGCTTTTCAAAGCGGCGATTGTCACCGGATAATGAAAATAGTTTGGCGTACAAACATCGATGATGTCTATTTCTTCAATCTTTATCAGATTTTTGTAATCTTTCACAGCGATCTGAATATCATAATCTTTTTTTGTTTTTTCAAGGTTGTGGGTATCAGGGTCGGCTATTCCATAAACGCAAACATCTTCGAGCTTTCGCCATCCTTCAATGTGATATCTGCCAATTCCGCCGGTTCCGACAACTCCAACAAAATACCTGCCATTTTTCATTTCCTCTCCTTTTATTCAAGAATAATCCTTGCATCCACCATAACAACGCCTTTTCCCTTTTCCATCACAACAAGCGGATTTATGTCAAGCTCCTTAATTTCGGGAAAATTCTGACAGAGCTTTGAAATCCTTACAATTGTATCAGCAATTGATGGAATGTCTGCCTCAGGAAGTTTTCTGAAGCCGGTCAAAAGTTTGTAGCCCCTTACTTCCTTTATCATTTCAAGCGCTTCCTGTATATCAACAGGGACAATCCCGAATGTAACATCTTTCATTACTTCAACAAAAATTCCGCCAAGCCCGAACATAATAAGATGTCCAAACTGAATATCCTTTTTAACGCCAATGATAAGTTCCTGGACTCCTTTGACCATTTGTTGAATTTCAATCCCATCAATCCGTGCAGTCGGCATATATTTTTTGACTGATTTAACAATATCATCAAAAGCTTTTTCCAGCGCCATATCATTCCATATGTCAATCTTAACTCCGCCTGCTTCTGTTTTATGAAGAATATCAGGGCTTACAATCTTTGCGACAACAGGATAACCAATTCTGTTTGCAAAATCTAATGCCTCTTTGATATTTTTCGCAATGTGTCTTTGCGGTCCTTTGATGCCGTATGATTCAAAAATTTCTCTTGCCTGATAGTCGGTTAAGGTTTTTGTTTCTGTTTTCTTTATCCTGTTGAAAATTTCACAAACCCTGTTTTTATCAACATTGATATCTGTCTTTTCGGATTCTGGACGCGACAATATTTTTGCATAATCAACCATTCCACGCAGAGTTCTGATTGCCCTTTCTGGAAATTCATAGTTTGGAATTCTGCTCTGCCTCAAAAAATCAATGGCAACCTCCACTGCAACCCCGCCCATAAAACTGGTGACAACTGTTTTCTTATATCTGTTGGCGTTTTCAACAACAACATGCGCTGTTTCAAGGGGCCTTGTGATTGTTTGTGGAGTGACAATCACAAGCGCTCCATCCACGCCATCTTCCTTCATTACATTTTCAAGGGCAACCTTATAACCTGCTTCTGTCGCATCGCCAAGAACATCGATTGGATTATGAATATTGGCCGCCGGAGGAAGGCCCTTTTTTAAAATTTCTGTTGTTTCCTCTGTAAAGACAGCCATTTTCAACCCCTGTTTTTCAACCGCATCTGTCGCAACAACTGCCGGGCCTCCAGCATTGGTTATGATTGCAATTCTATCTCCCTTTATCAATGGTTGATATGCAAATACCAAAGAAAGGTCAAAAAGTTCTTCCATATTTGAAACCTGCAGTATCCCCGCTTTTCTGAAGGCAGCTGAGTATGCTTCCGCCATTCCGGCAAGACTGCCTGTATGCGAGGAAACCGCTTTTGAACCCGAACCTGTGAGTCCTGCCTTTATCGCTATGACAGGTTTTTTCAATGTAACCCTTGAAACTCTGTTAATAAAATCCCTGCCGTTCTTCACGCCTTCCAGATAAAGAAGGACAACTTTTGTTTTTTCATCCTCGCCACACGCTTCTATCAATTCGCTTTCAGAAATGTCAGCCATATTCCCCATGCTTATAACTCTTGAAAATCCTATTTTTTGTTTTCTGGACCAATCCAGAACCGCGCTGATGATGGCGCCTGATTGAGAAATAAAAGCAATACTTCCTTTAGAAGGCATCACAGGAGCAAAAGAAACATTCAAATCAGAATATGTATCAATGATACCAAGGCAATTTGGACCGATAATGCGACAGCCATATTTTTCTGCGGTTTCAATAAGCTGCTGTTCTCTTTTTTTCCCATCAGGCCCGCTTTCTTTAAAACCCGCGCTTATGACAACAGCGGCTTTTGTCCCCTTTTTTCCGCATTCTTCAATTATAGAAGTTACAATTTTTGCAGGAACAACAATTACAGCAAGTTCGGGCGTATCAGGAATACTCGAAATATCAGGATAGCACCTCAATCCTGAAATCTCAGTCGACTTCGGATTAACAGGATAGATTTTCCCCTGATACTGGCCTGAAATTATATTACTGAGAATTTGCGAACCAAGCTTGCCTGGTTCCCTTGAAGCGCCAACCACGGCAATGGATGCTGGTGAAAAAAAATGCTCAAACATATTTTGCCTCCGCAGGCATAGAAAATATTTTGCTGTTATTTTATCACTTTCGAGAAATAAAACAACTGACGCGCCATAAACAGGATATATTTTTTCCCTGTGGAAAAGATTGATGCGCGGTTGATTTTACCTGCATAAAAAAACTCACCCCTGTTCAAGAAAAACAGGCACAAAGATTTTCAAAATCCCCTATTAAGCGGGTCTTATTTTCTCTCAACGAGAGGAACTTTTTCAGATGGTAGAAATTTTCAAGTCGCAATCCCCTATTAAGCGGGTCTTATTTTCTCTCGTATTCATCTTCTTCGTCTTCTTGCACCCTCCACACCCGGTCGCAATCCCCTATTAAGCGGGTCTTATTTTCTCTCGTAAAAGAAAAGATAAGATTTAGAATTGGTTTCAGAACCCGTCGCAATCCCCTATTAAGCGGGTCTTATTTTCTCTCAAAAGTTAGGGCGAGAAAACGATGAAATTGATGTGCGGTCGCAATCCCCTATTAAGCGGGTCTTATTTTCTCTCGAGAACCCAATTGTATGTAAAGACCCGCAAATACTGCACGTCGCAATCCCCTATTAAGCGGGTCTTATTTTCTCTCTCATCTTCGTCGTCGTCCTCCCTCCAGGGATGCACAGTCGCAATCCCCTATTAAGCGGGTCTTATTTTCTCTCTCAACCAGGTTTCCCATTTTCGTAAGTCCATTTCTTCAGTCGCAATCCCCTATTAAGCGGGTCTTATTTTCTCTCTCAGAGAATGTAGATTTAGGATTAGTTTCAGAACCCCAGGTCGCAATCCCCTATTAAGCGGGTCTTATTTTCTCTCAAAGGAATTTGGTTGCGATTACTATCAAAATGGTACAACGTCGCAATCCCCTATTAAGCGGGTCTTATTTTCTCTCGGGGACTACGATTGGAGAGCAGTTGTTAATCAAACAGATGAGGTCGCAATCCCCTATTAAGCGGGTCTTATTTTCTCTCGGAGAATTCCCACTTTCTACCCAAAATACTGATGTCTCCAGTCGCAATCCCCTATTAAGCGGGTCTTATTTTCTCTCTCAGAAGAGTATTTTGCAATCGTAGAACCGTTTTTGTCGCAATCCCCTATTAAGCGGGTCTTATTTTCTCTCTTAGAAGATACTGTATGGAAGAAGGAGTTTCTTTCGTCGCAATCCCCTATTAAGCGGGTCTTATTTTCTCTCTTGGCTCTGTTGCCTGATGAGGTAATAAAAGTAGTTACTAAGTCGCAATCCCCTATTAAGCGGGTCTTATTTTCTCTCAGTAATTACTTGCTAAGTTTACTCCCGCCACTGGACGGTCGCAATCCCCTATTAAGCGGGTCTTATTTTCTCTCCTGCTGTATACGCTTCTCCAATACTCCTTAAGTTAATAGGTCGCAATCCCCTATTAAGCGGGTCTTATTTTCTCTCAAAGGTAGGAACGTCGCAGAAAAGGCAATGAGTTTA